>JAZRIG010000059.1:0-63299 GCA_045645145.1 Acutalibacteraceae bacterium | reverse complement strand
CCGGCGGCTTCAACATAATAGAAGCCGCCGATACCTTTAATTATTATTCCTTCAAGTTTTGTCATAAAATCAGTTAGTCGCCTCTTTGCCGACAATAAGAGTTACAGGGGTGGAGGTGTCATAAGTGGTTGTGATTCCGATAAAGCTTGACGAAGAAGCTGACGGTGACTGAGAAATAACCTTACCAACCTGTGAGGGATCGTAAACATCCTGAAATTCGCGTGTAACATTGTTGAAACCTGCCGATTTTAACTGAGCCACAGCTGATTCAAACGTTAATCCCTGAACCGAAGGCATTGCCCTTCTTGTTCCGCCGCCGATTGATAACCCCGAAGAGTATGAACCGTTGGTAACAACCGCAGGATTCTGAGTGAAATCAACCGTGCAAGTGTAGAACTCCTTATCATCAATATAAATCTTTACAGAAGCATTCTCGCCGCTTCCTTCAACATTGAAAGAATAGGGACTGCCGTCCATAAGAAGATTTGTGCTGAAACGGGACTCATTATTAACAAACACTTCAAATGAGCCTCTTGTGCTGCCCGTCGAAGGCAAGTCAATTTCAAGAGTTGCAACACCTGTTTCGGGAATACCGTTGCTTACAATCAATGTTACCTCGCTGCCGGGAAGAACCTTTTCGCCCGATTCGGGGTCCATGCCAATAACAACGCCCTCTTCCTCGCTGCTGTTTTCATAAACGATTTCGGGATCAACCTTAAGTCCTGCCGAATCAATTATTGCAGTTGCCATTTGCAAATCCCAACCGATAACATCTTGGGGAACCAGAACTAAATCCTCCGCACTTGCAAAGAAGATGGTGATAACCGTATCACTTCTTACCTCTGAGTTCGCAGCAGGATCTGTTTTAATAACGGTTCCGAACTCTTCAACAAGATTAAGCATCGGAATTGCCTGAACTTTAAAGCCCTTGCTTTCAAGCGTTTCTTTTGCAAGCTCATACTGATAACCGTGAACATCAGGAACCACAAGATTCTGGGCATTGCTTGCAACAGAGAGAGTTATAACCTTTTCCTCATCAGCTTTAAATTTATAACCGCTGGGAGGATCCTGATAGAAAACATCGCCGTTTTCATGAGCGCTGTTGGAAACAGGGTCAACAATGAATTTGAATGTGTCCTCATATTCGGTTCCCTGAATTTCGGTTTCATAATTCATTCCGTAGAAGTTAGGAACCGAAACACTCTTGCCCTGGAAAACATCCGTGAAGAAGAAAAGGAACACAAAAACAAGCAAAGCAAGAACCAATGAACCGATTGCAACGCCGATTGCAATAAGTCCTTTTCTGCTGCCCGTCTTCTCCTCTGCCTCATCATATTCCGAATATTCGGGTTCGGCAATAACCGGCTTTGCGGGTGCGGGTCTTACAACGGGCGGAACAGCCACGGTTGAAGGCTTGCCGGGAACATATTGGGTCGGGTCTGTATCAATAAAATAATCACGCTGGAATCTGATAGTGGGATTTCTCTTGAATTCTTCAATATCGAGAAGCATTTCTGCCGCGGACTGATAGCGGTCTTTCGCATTTTTCTGCATCGCATGCATAACAATCTGCTCCAGGCCAACAGGAATGCTGCTGTTAAGCTCTCTGGGGCGCTTGGGGTCACTCTGAAGCTGCATGAGAGCAACAGAAACCGAATTATCGCTTTGGAACGGAAGCTGACCGGTGAGCATCTCATAAAGGACAACGCCAACAGAATATATATCCGCTCTGTCGTCGGTTGTATCCCCTCTTGCCTGCTCAGGGCTGATATAGTGAACGGAGCCTATAGCGCTGTCCGTCATAGTCTTTGTGTCACTATAGCTGAAGCGGGCAATGCCAAAATCCGTAACTTTAATATTTCCGTTTGAAAGCAACATTATGTTCTGGGGCTTGATATCCCTGTGAACAATCCCTTTATCATGAGCATGCTGAAGGGCACGTAGAATCTGCATTGTAAAATGCACTGTTTCCTTAATGCCGAGCCTTCCCTGCTGCTCAATATATTCTTTGAGAGTTATGCCTTCAACATGCTCCATTACTATGTATTGAAGCCTGTCGCCGTAGCTGACGTTGAAAACCTTAACGATATTGGGATGTGACAAAACTGCGATTGCCTTTGACTCATTCTTGAATCTGCGGCGGAATTCTTCGTTTGCAAGATATTCCTCCTTAAGAATTTTAACAGCAACGGTTCTGTCATCAATATTATCATAAGCTTTATAAACAACGGCCATGCCGCCAACGCCGATAACCTCTTGAATTTCGTATCTTCCGTCAAGTCTTTTACCCGTGTAATTATCCATAATAAACTTTCCTTTCAAAATCACAAGTCAAATTGGAATCAGTTTTCAACGGCAATAACCGTTATGTTATCACCGCCGCCGTTTTGATTTGCAAGATTAACAAGTCTGTCTGCATAATCATAATAGCAGCCGTCGTTCGTAAGTTTAAGAATATCATCGGTTTCGATATAGTTTGTTAATCCGTCGGAACAAAGAATTATGATATCATCATCTTCAAAAGGTTCCTGGCAAAAATCAACCTTTATATCGCTGTCAACACCGAGTGCTCGTGTTATTATATGCTTATCCGGGTGGTCTTCAGCCTCCTCAGCAGTTATTCTGCCCGATTCAACCATTCTCTGAACAACGGAGTGGTCACGCGTAAGCTGATTTAAAGCTCCGTTTGATATTTTATAAGCCCTGCTGTCACCCGCATGGGCAATATAAACATAAGAATTAGCAACAAGAGCGGCAACAACCGTTGTTCCCATACCCTCATATTTTTCGTCAGTCAGGGATAAATCATAAACACACTTGTTGGCATTTTCAATTGCTGAAACAAGCAAACTTTTAACAGAAATATCACTCATATCTCCGTAATAACGCTCGGCTATGCGCTCTTTAATTGCCTTAACCGCCTCTGAGCTTGCCAATGCACCCTCTGCTGCACCGCCCATTCCGTCGCATACAATTGCCAACACTGCACCGTCAGAAAGCTCGCATGCAGCATACGAATCCTGGTTGTTATCACGGACAATGCCTGTGTCGGTTCGCGCAACAATTTTCATATTTTATCCCCCTTTGCACGGTTTTTGTTTTCCTTAAGCCTCAGCTGACCGCATGAAGCATCAATATCCGACCCGAGCTTTCTGCGAACGGTTGCATTGATTCCGTTTTTTGAAAGAATCTCAACAAAACGCTCCACCCTTTCAGGGCTGCTCGGCTTAAACGGACTTTCCTCAACTTCATTGACCGGGATCAGATTAACATGGCACAGCATACCTTTAAGCTTTGAGGCAAGCTGCCTTGCACATTCATCCGAATCGTTAACGCCGGCAAGCATTGAATATTCAAAAGAGATGCGACGTGAAGTTTCGGTTGTGTATTTTCTGCATATCTTTAAAAGTCCGTCAATAGGATACTTCTTATTAATAGGCATTATTTTGCTTCTGATTTCATCATTCGGAGCATGAAGCGAGATTGATAAAGTCAACTGCAAATGCCTGTCTAATAATTCCTCTATTTTAGGAACCAATCCGCATGTGGAAAGCGAAATATTTCTCATTGAAATATTAAGCCCCTTCTCGTCGGTTATCAGCTCCAAAAATCGCATAACATTATCAAAATTATCAAGCGGTTCGCCCATACCCATCAAAACAATGTGGGAAATACGCTCACCCAAATCCTTTTGAGCCGCATAAAGCTGAGAAAGGATTTCTCCGGGGAGCAGGCATCTTTTGAAGCCGCCGAGAGTGGATGCACAAAAAGCACATCCCATTTTACAGCCAACCTGCGTTGAAACGCAGATAGTATAGCCGTATTTATATTTCATAACAACGCTTTCAACAAAGTCGCCGTCATGCATTTGAAAAAGATATTTTACCGTGTTATCGAGCTTTGAAACCTGCTTTTTAACAATTTTGCAGTTATAAAGCGGAAATTTTTCTGTTAATTCCTCACGCAAAGCCTTCGGCAGATTGCTCATTTCATCATAATCTGCGGCAAGATGACAATGAAGCCATTCATAAACCTGCTTTGCGCGAAACTTTTGAACTCCCAGATTGGAAAATTCCTGCAAAAGCTCGTCAAACGTCATTGAAAGAATATCGCGGCTCATTGATTACCTCCGTTTTTACAAAAAGCGGCAACAAAAAAGCCGTCGGTTGAATGAAGGTGTGGCATAAGAGTTAAGTAGTTTTCTTCCTCACCGTATCTCGGCAATTCGGGAAAAAGACTGACTGCTGAAAAATCGGGATGCTCGGCAAGGAACCTGTTGCAAACCTCCGAATTCTCTTTGGGATTCAGAGTGCAGGTTGAATAAACAAGCCTGCCGCCTTCCTTGAGATATCTTGTGGCATTGCATAATATACGATACTGCAATTCAGGCAAATTGTCAATATCCTCACGGCTTTTGAAGCGTATCTCGGGCTTGCGTCGAATGATGCCGAGACCCGAGCACGGAACATCGCAAAGCACTCTGTCCGCCAAACCGTAATTTTCATTAAATATCGATGCGTCGGAAAGATAAGCATAAACATTGCTTAGACCAAGCCTTTCCGCGCCTTTTTTAATAAGCTCAACTCGTGACTGGTAAATATCAAACGCACGGACAATACCCGTGTTATTCATTTTTTCGGCAATTGTGAATGCCTTACCTCCCGGGGCGGAACAAAGGTCAAAAACAATTTCGCCGCGCTGAGGGTCAAGAGCTTTGCAGCAAATCTGCGAAGCTATATCCTGCGCATGGAAAAGGCCTTGTTTATATGCTTCAAGCTCATCAACAGAGCCTGAATTGCGAATTATCAGAGCATCAGGCATCATATCGGTTTTTTCTGAAATAACGCCTTCCTCGGCAAGTTTCCATATAAGCTCATCCGCGCTGATTTTTGTTGTGTTTGTTCGGATAACAACAGGAGGAGCTTCAAGAGCCTTCTCTGCGAGTGCAATGGCATTATCAAAGCCGTAGGATTCAATCCAAAGAGAAATAAGCCATTCAGGACATGAATATTTTATTGCAAGATAATTCGGGTCCGTTTCGGAAGTTTCCGGCAGACGAAGCCCGTTATCCGAAACTCTTCGAAGCACAGCATTAACCATGGATGCTGCAAATTTGGATTTATTGACCTTAGCAAGGTTAACGCTTTCATTAACAGCTGCTCTTGAAGGAACCTTATCCATGAACAAAAGCTGGTATGTACCCATTCTGAGAATGGTGTGAAGCTCCGGCTTCAGCTTCCTTACAGGCTGGTTAAGATAAAGCCCGAGATTATAGTCGATTAGAATGAGTCGGTCAAGCGTTCCGTAAACAATATTGCAAACAAACGCTTTATCGCGCTCATCAAGCTCGGGATTCTCCTTTAAAAGGCTGTCAACAACAAGGTTTGAATATGCTCCGTCCTTATGAACTTTCAAAAGCGCTTCAAATGCGACCTGCCTTGCACTTTTCATATATTCAGCATCCTTTCGGAAATCAATTTCGTCTGTTATTAAATCTGAGAACCAAACGCAGAAGGTTCGCAAGAGCAACAATAAGCGATGCAACATAGGTCATTGCCGCAGCTTTGAGAACCTTTTTGGCTCCGTCTGTTTCTTCTCCGAAAAGAAGCCCAGTTTCATCAATGACTCGAATCGCTCTGCTGCTTGCATTAAACTCAACCGGAAGCGTTACCAGATGGAAAAGAGAGATTGCTGCATAAAGCAAAAGACCGATTGAAATAAGAGGCTCAAAGCCGAGAAAATAACCGAGAAGTGCAAGCGGAATTCCTAAAGCGGAACCGATATTGCAGACCGGAACAAGCGTGTTTCTGACCTTTATGGGAGCATAATTTTCAGCATGCTGAGCAGCATGGCCTGCCTCGTGGCACGCAATGCCAACGGCGGCAATTGAAGAACCGCCGTAAACATCGGTTGAAAGCCTGATAACTTTGGCTTTGGGGTCATAGTGATCGCTTAATTTGCCTGAAACCTGCTCAATTCTGACATCGCTTATTCCGTAGTGAGTAAGAACTGCTTGAGCGGCATAAGCACCCGTTATTCCCTTTGTGTTTCTGACCTGTGAAAACTTATTATAGGTTGATTTAACCTTAAATTGAGCCCACATAGCAAGAATCATTGCGGGAATAACTAAAATTATATAGTAATAATCATAGAAGAAAAACGGCATATCATTCTCTCCTCTCTGTTTTATTCAAACTTATCCCCGATATTAACAGGGTTACCGCGCATAAAATCAGCGGCTGACATGGCTTTTTTGCCTTCTGCCTGGATATTTATAATTTCAATGCATTTTCCGTCGCCGCAAGAAACGATAAGGCGCTTTCCGTTGGCAACGATTTCGCCTGCAGCCCCGCCGTTTTCACAAGTTAAAACACTTTTATGAATTTTAACCTTTTTTCCGTTCAGAACAGCAACCGCTGACGGCCAGGGTGAAAGTCCTCTGATTTTATTATGCACTTCGCGAGCGGTCAAATTCCAGTCAATTGGTGACAGTTCCTTCGAAAGCATGGGTGCATAAGTAAACTCATCATGATTTTGTTTTTCGGGTTTAAGCTCACCTGCAATAAGCTTTGCAATTGTTTCTTCAAGAACCTCGGCGCCTAAAGCTGAAACACGGTCATGCAATTCACCTGCTGTTTCATTCTCGCCGATTTCAAGCTCGCTGCTAATGAGCATATCGCCTGTATCAAGCCCCTCATCCATCTGCATTGATGTTACTCCGGTTTTTGCGTGGCCGTTTATAACTGACCATTGAATCGGAGCTGCACCTCTGAGCTTCGGGAGCAAAGATGCATGGATATTTATGCAACCGTATTTCGGATATTCAAGAATTTCTTTGGGAAGGATTTTGCCGTAGGCAACAACTATTACAAGCTCGGGATTTGCTTCTTTAAGCATTTCAAGAGCAGTTCCGTCCCTCATTTTCGCGGGCTGATAAACAGTTAAGCCATTTTCAAGCGCAAGAGCCTTGACGGGCGGCGGAGTTAAAATCATTTTTCTTCCCTGAGGCTTATCAGGCTGAGTGAAAACACCTGTTATTTCATGGCCGCAGTCAATAAGCTTTTGAAGGCAGGGAACAGCAAACTCGGGGGTCCCCATAAAAGCAATTCTCATTATTTGCCCATCTCCTTTATTACGCGCTGAGTGAACACAACTCCGTCAAGATGGTCAAGTTCATGGCAGAAGCAGCGTGCCTTAAGCTCTTCGCCCTTATAAACGCACCATTTTCCATTTCTGTCCTGAGCTTTAACTCTGACAACAGCAGGGCGGCGTGTAACTCCTGATTCACCCGGCAGGGAAAGGCAGCCTTCCTCAGCAAACTGTTCACCCTCCGTGCTGACGATTTCAGGATTAATAAGTTCAATATATCCGTCGCCGCAGTCGATAACCACAACGCGCCTTAAGATACCCACCTGAACAGCCGCAAGACCAACGCCGTTTGCATGATACATGGTTTCTTTCATATCATCCAGAAGCTGCCAGAGGCGGAAATCGAATTTTTCAACCTTACGTGATGTTTTTGCCAAAATCGGATCTCCGATTTTCACAATGTTTCTGATTGCCATAAATGTCAATCCTTTCAAATGCGTGATTATAATTTAAATGTAATAAATATCAAATACAATAAAATTAAGAAGCTGTTAAATAATCTTTAAATTTATACCGTGGAATCAGGATTCATATCCGCATAAACCGTAACTTTAGAAAAGCGTGAATCCGTTCCCATTTTGATAAGTATTTGTGAAATCATCTGCCTGAATCTTGATGTATTACGGCATTTGATAATAAGGCGGTGCCTGTATTTGCCGCTGACCTTTGCCACCCTTGCAGGCATGGGGCCAAGAGCAATTACCTTTTCGCCCTTGTATTCACCGCCAACATACTTTTTGAGCAAATCAAGAGTTTCTCTTGCGGCTGTTTTGACTATAGTTTCATTTTCTCCGACAAAACCTACAACACACAAATCGCAATATGGCGGATAAACAAGCGCCCTGCGAAGGCTGATTTCGGTTTTAAAGAATTCATCGTAATCCTGCTTTGCAGCAAGACGGATTATTTCATTCTCCGGTGTTAAGGTTTGAATAACGGCAGTTCCTTTTAGTTCTCCCCTGCCCGAACGGCCTACAACCTGCGTAAGCAATGAAAATGTTTTTTCAAGGCTTCGGAAATCGTCATTATAAAGCTGCTGGTCAACCGAAACAACTCCCACAAGCGTTACGTTCGGAAAATTCAGACCTTTAGCAACCATCTGGGTGCCTATCATTATGTCATATTCACCTTTTGCAAAGCTGTCAAGCAGCTTTTCGTGGGAATTCCTGCCCGCTGTGGAATCGGTATCCATGCGGACTATTCTTGCATCAGGCAAAAGATATTCAAGCTCTTCCTCAATTTTCTGAGTCCCGAAGCCTGAATAACGGACAGCATCCTCACCGCATTCGGGGCAAATGCTCGAAAAAGCAACCGAATGACCGCAATAATGGCACATAAGTCGGTTATTTGCCGAATGATAGGTCATTGAAATGCTGCAATTTGGGCAGCAAATAACCTCACCGCAGGAATTGCAGGCTGCAAAGGTATGGAATCCTCGCCTGTTAATAAGCAAGATTGACTGCCTGCCGTTTTCAAAATTGTCGCTTAAGCACTCATAAAGAGTTTGGCTGATTGCTTTGCTTCCCTGAGCTTTAGGCTCAGAGCGCATATCAACGGTTACAACTTGAGGCAAAACCGCGCTGCCGTATCTCTTAGTTAAAGTGCAAAGCTCGTATTTGCCGCTTTGAGCCGCGGCATAGCTTTCAACGCTCGGAGTTGCGGAAGCAAGCAGAAGCAGACATTTATTATATACCGCCCTGTATTTTGCAACATCAATTGCGTTGTATCTCGGAGTCTGCTCCGATTTATAGGTATGCTCCTGTTCTTCATCAACGATAATCAAACCGAGATTTTGTATAGGAGCGAAAACTGCACTTCTTGTGCCGATAATAATTTTTGCTTCGCCGTTTTTAACCCGTTTCCACTGCTCCAGCCTTTCGCGAACCGAAAGCGCACTGTGAAAAAGTGCAACGTCGCCGCCATAGCGCTTGCAGAAAAGCGAAAGTGTTTGGGGAGTAAGCCCGATTTCAGGAACCATTACTATAACGGATTTCCCCTCATCAAGCACCTTGTCGATAACGCTCATATAAACAGAGGTTTTTCCGCTGCCGGTTACACCATAAAGCAAAGAAACAGCCGCTTTACCTTCAATAGCAAGCGAAGAAAGCTTATTAAAAGCTTCTTTTTGTTCGTCGGTAAGATTGATGGCGGTTCTTTCGCCGACTTCGTTAACAAAATCAGGCAGCTTTATGATTTCCTGTTCATAATATTCCGCAACACCGTTTCTGACAAGAGCGTTTGCAACAGCGGGAGTAAGTCCCGTGAAATAGCAAAGCTCTTTAACGCTTGCCGTTCCGATATCGCGCAAAACATCAACCATCTGCTGCTGTTTTTTGGTCAGCTTTGTTTCAGATTCT
Organism: Acutalibacteraceae bacterium; assembly: GCA_045645145.1. Lineage (GTDB taxonomy): Bacteria > Bacillota > Clostridia > Oscillospirales > Acutalibacteraceae > CAG-177. The sequence goes on along the minus strand of JAZRIG010000059.1, from coordinate 53,793 downwards.
TCAGGCAAAAGGCGCATCATTTTAACGGATAAATCGCCGAGATTGCGCACGGCATCCCTGCTTGAAACAAGAAATCCTTTTTTTGCAAGGCTCTCAAGAACTGAAGCATCGGATTTTAACGCAAGGGCCTTAAAAATGCTGTCACTCTTAACAAAAACGCCCTTCCCTTTAAGATATTCAAATACTTCTTTCTCGGCTCCGCTGAGCAAATCAGACTTTTTTTCATCAATATTGACGTTAACTGCATAAGAAACAACTATGTGATGATTGATTCCGCCGGGAAGCATAGCCTTTGCCGCTTCATAAAGAGTGCAGAAGGTTCTGTTCTTTATCCACCTTGCAAGTTCAAGCATCTCATCGCCGAGAAGCGGTGATTCATCAAGCACCTCGCTGATTTTTTTGAGCCTTTTCCCCTCAGAATAATCGGTTACATCAAATATTATTCCAAGGCATTTCTTATTGCCGTTTCCGAAAGGCACGGTTACTCTGCAACCCTTTTGAGCAGCAGACTCAAGCTCGGGAGGAATTATATAATCAAACTCTTTATCAAAGGTAAAAACCGCGGCATCAACCGCAACCTTTGCATATTTCATTTGTGACCCTCCCTGCTTACATATTCAGAACAAATCAGATGTTTCTGATTTCCTCCGGTTCAACAATAACATATTCACCTGCAAGAATTTCATCAAGAGCAATGCTGACAGGCTTTTCAGTTAAAATAACTTTATTATCTTCTGCGGTTTCAGCAACTTCTCTTGCTCTCTTAGCTGTTGCGGTAACAAGAGAATAACGGCTGAGATGGTTTGTAAGAACTCCTCTTAAATCGGGATTAAACATTGTTGATTACCTCACTTATTATTTTTTTGTTTCTTGAAGTTTTTTGCCTTTCGGCTTTTATCACCGTTTCAATGCCTTCGACTGCATTTTCAACAGTATCATTTATAACAATATAATCATATTCGGAAGCTCTGCGAATCTCCTCTCGGGCAATAACCATTCGGTGATTAATCGTTTCCTCATCCTCACTGTTACGGCCTCTGAGCCTCTCTTCAAGTGTTTTAATTGAAGGCGGCATAAGGAAAATGCTTATTACGTCGGGATAAAGCTCCCTGATTTTTGCAGCGCCCTGCACTTCAATTTCAAGAATAACTGCCTTGCCTGCTTTCAGCATTTCGTCAACAGGGTCTTTGGGAGTGCCGTACATATTGCCGTTATATTCTGCATACTCAAGCATTTTATTTTCAGAAATTTTTTTCTCAAAATACTCTCTGTTAACAAAATAATAATGTGTTCCGTCAATTTCGCCTTCTCTGCTTTGGCGCGTTGTCATTGAAACGGAAATTCTCACATCATCGTGGGCTTTGACAAGCTCTTTGAGAACAGTTCCCTTGCCGGAACCTGACGGGCCTGAAAAAATAATGAGAATGCCCTTATCAGTCATCTTCATCCTCCTCTTCTTCAAGCTCGTCCATATCGTCATTAAGCCTGTTTGCAACGGTTTCACTCTGAAGATAAGTCAGAATAACATGGTCACTGTCGGTAATAATAACAGCTCTCGTGCGTCTGCCGTGGGTTGCATCAATAAGTGTTCCTTTTTCCTTGCTCTCTTGAATAATTCTTTTTATCGGAGCGGATTCAGGGCTGACAATTGCAACAAGACGGCTTGCATTAACCATATTGCCGAAACCGATGTTGATTAATTTCATTGAACTTCCTCCGTTATTCTATATTTTGAATCTGCTCACGGATTTTTTCAATTTCCGCCTTAACGGAAACAACTCTGCGAGCAATTTCAACATCCTGCGCTTTAGAGCCGATTGTGTTAGCCTCTCTGTTGAGCTCCTGAACAAGGAAATCCATCTTTTTGCCGATCGCTTCACTTGAATCAAGGAACAAGCGAAGCTGTGAAATATGGCTTCTGAGCCTTACAGTTTCTTCTGCAACGGCAATTTTATCTGCAAATATTGCAGCTTCTGTGAGAATTCGCTGCTCATCAATGTGAGTATCGTTAAGCAGTTCTCTGAGCCTGCCGAGAAGCTTTTCGTTATATTCGGCAACAGTTTCGGGCGAACGAGCCTCGATAAACTCAACATTTTTGATTATTTCATCAAGCCTTGAAAGAACATCGTCGCGAAGCCTTGCGCCTTCACGCTCTCTCATAGAAATGAAGCCTGCAAGAGCCTCATCGGCAACAATGCTGACCGCTGCCCAGATTCTGTCCTCATCCGCAGCCTGCTTGCGTACGGTGAAAATATCACCTACTCTTGAAATATTGGAAACCTTAACATCATTTTCAAGGCCGTAGGTTTCAGCAAGCTCTTTATAAGCATCAAGATACCCCTTAACAAGCGAATGATTGAGACTGATTACAGTATCCGGCTCCTCAACAGCTTCAATCTGAACAAAGCATTCCATCTTGCCGCGTGTCAGTCTGCCGTTAAAAAAGCTTTTCAGCTTTTCATCAAGAAACCCGTAGGTTCGGGAAAGCTTTGATGAAAACTCGAAATATCTGTGGTTAACACTTTTAATTTCAACTGTTATATTCATACCGTCTACAAGCTGCTGCGCTCTGCCGTAGCCGGTCATACTTTTAATCATGGTTTAAAACATCTCCAAATTTTTATTAAAACGGTTTCGCGTGGCTGCAGGAGCAGCCGGTTGTAAGTGCTTCGGGGATTTCAACGCTCAGTTCATCAGTCCCCGAAAAGCCGAGCCTGAAAAAAGCCGGCGAAGCAAGAGTTTTTTTAATTTTAGCTATATATGCATTTCTGTTGGCTGCATAATTCATTGCAGCTCTGGCTAACCCCTCGGCAATAATGTCATCCGAGCAGTCAACCGAAATAAAGCTCATAAAATAACCTTCAATTGAAAAAGTGCAGAAACCTACCTCTTTTTCATTTTCAACAGCACTCATGCCAAAGCTGTTTTCTTTTTCAAAAGGAACAAATTTAATCATTTTGTGCCTCCGTTGATTTTCAGACCTGCAGCCTTAAAAAGACTTTCAACCTCTGCAGGTGTAAGGTCGCGCCATTGACCTGTTTGGAGCATTCCGAGCTTTATAGGGCCAACAGCAACACGTCTGAGACGTGCAACCTCAAGACCCTGTGACTCGCACATGCGACGAATCTGCCTGTTTCTGCCTTCACGCAGAACAATTTCAAGCACCGCTCTGCCCTCTTCTTTTGATATAACATAAACATCGGCGGGAGCGGTCAATCTGCCGTCAAGCTCCACACCTGTTGCAAGTATATCAACCTGCTCAGCCGTGGGCTCGGGGCGCACGGTTACACGGTAAGTTTTAGGCACATGCTTTGATGGGTGCATCATTGCGTTGGCAAAGGCGCCGTCATTGGTCATAATAAGCGCGCCTTCCGAAACTCTGTCCAGCCTACCGACGGGATAAATACGCTCTTTAACATCCTTAACAAGCTCAAGAACGCACTTTCTGCCCAAATCGTCATCGGTTGTTGTTACATAACCTCTCGGTTTATTGAGCAGAATATAGCGCATACTGCTCTGTTTAGCAACTTTTTTTCCTCTGACGAGAACGGTGTCTTTTTTAGGGTCAACGCTGTCACCGATTTGGGCAACCGAACCGTTAACCTTGACCATACCGCTCCTGATCATTTCCTCGGCTTTTCGGCGTGATGCAACACCTGCTTCGGAAAGAAATTTTTGAAGCCTGATTTTATTATCGGCCAATTAGTTCACCTCTGAATTTTTAAAAAGTCTTTTATTCTTTGAAGTATTACAGAAAACAATCCCTTTTCTTTGCCTGCTGTTTTTTTCTGCGGAATATCGGCAAGCTTGCGCTCAACAAATTCTGCAGCTTCAATCGGCACCTCATCAATTATTTTATCTTTTGAAAAGAAAACAGCCGTTCCGACTATTTCGCCGGCATTAACAGGTGCATACTCAAAAGGCCTGAGCATCAAACGGCAGCTGCAGTTTTTGCCTTCAAGCCAAGTGGGCTCATAGGCAAGACGTAAAGATAAAACTGATTTTTCTCCGCCCACAACGTCGAGCTTAATATTGCTCAAATCGCAACTGACTGAAATGCTTTTGCACTGCGAAAATCCATATTCAAACATTGCAACATGGTCATTCCAGTCGCTCGGGGCATTCAGAGTTACCGCAACAAGAACAATTCCGTCACGCTCTGCCGCGCTGACAAGGCATCTGCCGCTTTTTTTAGTAAAGCCTGTTTTGATTCCGACAGCATCCTCATATTTCCAAAGAAGTCTGTTATGATTTGTCAGAGTTCTTGCATAAGGAGGATTGCCATAAGTCAGACGTGCAGTTTTTTTGGAGCATATTTCTGCAAACTCGGGATTTTTAATGCTTTCACACGCAAGCAAAGCCATATCGTAAGCCGTTGAATAATGCTCCTCATCGTCAAGACCTGATGCGGTGACAAAATTCGTGTTTTCCATGCCGATTTCATCCGCACGCTTATTCATCAACTCTGCAAAGCCCTCAGGGCTGCCGCCGATAACATAGGCCACCGTGTTTGCGGCATCATTGCCCGATTGGAGCAGCATGCCGTAAACCAGCTCACGAAGTGAAACGCTGTCACCCGCAATAAGCCCCATTGAAGTGCCCTCAACGGCAACCATTTGCTGCGTGACTGTTATTTCCGTTTCGGGAACTGCGGCTTCAAGCGCAATAAGCGAAGTCATTATCTTTGTTGTGCTTGCCATAGAAAGCTGCTTGTGCTCATTTTGGGCAAACAGCACCTCACCGCTGTTTGCGCACATCAAAACGGCGCTTTGTGCGGAGACTCCGATTTTGCCTGCATAAGCCGAAAAATCAAACGGAACAATCAACAAGCAAAAAGCAATAAAAAAGATTATTTTCTGTTTCACAAACCTCACCCTCACATGCAGTAAATAATATAATATATGCCGGAGGGTTTGGATTAATTATCAGACCGTGGGTTCGGTTGAAGCCATATAATCGTTGATAGCGGTATCAACGGTGTTCTTATTCTTCAACTGGCTGATAACGTCTGTTGCCTTGTCAACAATATCGGGAACCATGCCGATAACTCTTTCAACAGAGCCTTCTGCAGCGTTGATATATTTAACGGAAACGCTGCCGTTATTGACAACAAGGAAAGCAACGGGAGAAATTGTGATGCCTGCGCCGCCGCCGCCGCCGAAAAGCTCCTGATTGCTCTTTGAGGGGAAATCGGTGCCGCCTGAAGCAAAGCCGTAAGTAACCTTTGAAACAGGGATAATCTGAATAGTTTCACTGATTTTAATAGGTTCACCGATAATTGTGCTGACATCTACAAGGTCTTTAATTTTTTCAATTGATGTTCCGAGGATTCCTGATGCTGACTGTTCTTTCATTTTGTTTTCCACCTTTCAAAAAATTAATTATTTATAACCTGCTTTTCCACATCCGGTGTTTTCACCTTGCTGTGCTTAAGCAGCTTTATAACCACTTTAAATAAAAGCTCAAATGCCAATAATATGACGGCATTTATCAAAACAATCGGTCTGACGGAAACCTTTGTGTGAAGTCTGGCCTCCGTTTTGCCGTAAATAAAATCGGGAACAATTTCCAGATTATATTTTTTGATGCGCATTTTGCTGACTATAAGACCCATTGCGGGGAATGCAGCCGAACACACTTTGCCGTATTTAATCGCGGTTTCGGCAGAATCGCCTGCACCGACATTCATGGAAATATAAAGCTCTTCAAAAAGGAACGCTCTGCCGATACGCTTGAACATACCGCCGACAGCCTTTGCGGCATCCTTTAAAAGCTGAACAACTCCCGGAACACCTCTGTTCCTGTAGAAACGGACAAACATGTTATCCTTTTTCTTCTTTTTGGGTTCGGTAACAATTTCACTTTCTTCCTTCGGCTTTTCTTCTTTTTTCTTTTTCTCTTTCTTGGGCTTTTTATGGCCTTCTTTTTTAGGAAGAATATCAAATTTCAAGAAAAGCCAACCTACCGAAACCGCCACATCATCTTCATAATGAACGGTTATAACAAATTTAACAGAAAGCAAAATAATAAAAAACGCTATTATTCCGAGTATTATATAAAGCGCCGTCAAATTATCGCCTCCTTATTCTTCAGATTGGAAGAAGCTTCTTATCTGCTCGCCCTGCTCATTATCGATTTCGTCATCCTGCTCCGCATCTATTTCTGGCTTTTCGGGAAGCTCGGGCAAATCCGCAAGCGAAGAGAGGCAGAAGCATCTTAGAAAGTCGGGCGTTGTGCCGTAAAGCAACGGCCTGCCGGGAAGATCGAGCCTTCCCTTTTCTTCAAGCAAGCCCTTTTGGCAAAGAGTCGAAACAACACCTGAGCAGTCAACGCCTCTGATTTGCTCTATGTACGCCTTCGTTACCGGCTGATTATAAGCAACAACCGCAAGAACTTCAAACGCCGCGGGAGAAAGCGGAGCGTTTTTTTTGATATCCAGAACGCTCCTGACTTGCTGAGCATATTCAACTCTTGAGCAAAGCTGATATTTGCTGCCCAGGCGAAGCAGGCATATTCCGCTGCCGCGTTCGTCAAGGCTCCTGGTCAGTTCCCAAAGAGCGCCTGTCACCACATCAATTTCAAGTTCAAGAGCCTCCGCGATTCTCGCCGCCTCAACTGGCTCGCCCGACGCAAAAAGTATCGCCTCGCAAGCAGCTCTTATTTGTTCATTCGTCAATTTCAATACTCTCCCCTCTGCCTTGCAGCAAGGTTATGTCAACATTCTCGCCCTGACCGTCAATCTGAATTCGTTTTGCCTTTGCCATTGCGAGAAGCGCAAGGAAGGTTGCAACCATTTCGGAGCGGGATTCCGCACCCTCAAAAAAAGCCGAAAATTTTCTGCTCTTTTTATTTTTGAATTTATCAATAATAAAACTGATTCTTGAGGAAACGGAAACTATTTTATGCGCCACAATGCCTCTGAAGGCTTCAATGGGCGGCGGAAGCTTGCGCTTGCCTTTGCCCACGGCAGCAATATATGCTTTGAAAATTTCAACAGGTTCGTGAATTCGCGTGTAAGTCATATCAACTTCAATTTCCTCAGGCTCTCTGGCATAGAATTCAAAGCCCTTTGCCTGATTCTGAAGTTTGCCTGCAACCAGCTTGCAGTCCTGATATTCAGTCAGCTCACCGCGCAGCTCCTCAACCAATTTTTCAGCTTCTTCGTGAACAGGAAGCAATGAAACCGTTTTGATATAGAGAAGTCTTGCCGCCATTTCAAGAAACTCGCTGGAAACATCGAGGTTATCCTCCTGCATTTGGCGAACATATTCAAGATACTGCTCAATGATTTCCAGAATAGGAACATCGTTGATGCTGACCTTCTTTTTTGAGATAAGCTGAAGCAACAGGTCCATAGGGCCTTCAAAGACCTCGAGCTTATATTGTAGCTTTTCCAAGGAATAACCCCTTTCGGTTTGTTAAAACAAAAGATTGAACGGAAGCTCGGTTATGAAAGAAATGAGCTGCATAATTTTGCTTGTTAAAAATGCAAGCGGTATATCAAGAACGCCGATAAAAATAAGAGCAAAAATTCCGAGGATTATATAGCGTTCATACTGCATTATTTTGAAATAATATTTTGACGGTATAAGAAGGCTTACCACGCGTGAGCCATCCAGCGGAGGAATGGGAAGAAGATTAAATACCGCAAGGCTGACATTTATCTGAGCAGCGAAGAAAAAGAAATACATAACAATCTGAGCCAGCAGCGAACCTGACATCACAACCGCAACTCTTGCCGCATTCGAAAGCAACATAAATATAAATGCCATGATTATATTAGCGGCAGGGCCTGCAAGTGCCGTTAAAGCCATTCCTGTTCGCGCATTCTTTTTGAATCGCCTCGGATTAACGGGAACAGGCTTGGCGTAGCCGAAGCCGACAAGAAAAATCATCAAGGCACCCAACAAATCGATGTGTGCAAGCGGTGCAAGAGTCAGCCTGCCTTTAAGGCGCGGAGTATCGTCACCAAGCTTTGTAGCAACAAGTGCGTGTGCGTATTCATGAACAGGCAAGGTACAAAAAACAACAAACACTCTTGCCATAAGGTTCATCACGGTATCAATTGAAAAGCCGTTTCTTAAAACATCAAAAATCATTTTTTATCCTTTCTTCCGATAACCGCTCTTTCAATATCATTGAAATCTTTGATTGAACATGTTTCGGAGCATTGCTTTGAGAAAAGCAGTTTTATTGAATCTGACTGCCCCTCTCCGCATTCAACCGCTATTGCTCCGCCGCAATAAGGGAGCCATTTTTCGGCAATAGCACGGTAAAACATCAGCCCGTCATCGCCGCCGTCAAGAGCCATCACAGGCTCTTTCAGAACCTCCGCCTGTAAAACTTCAATTTCATCAGAATTGATATAGGGAGGATTTGAAAGTATCAAATCAGGATTCGGAATTCCGAAAAATTCAAATCCGTCAAAAATGTCGCCGCAAATAATATTTATATTTGGAAGATTAAATCTTTCCGCATTGCGGTTAAGATAACGAATAGCATCGGAAGATTTTTCAACAAGAAAAACCTTTGCATCGGGATTGAGCTTTGCAACACTCAGACCTATGCAGCCAGAACCTGAACACAAGTCAACAACAACAGGTTCTTTTTTGCCGTTAAGATATTCACACGCGAATTCAACAAGAAGCTCGGTTTCAGGCCTGGGGATAAGCACACCTTCGCCTACCGCAAAGCTTTCACCGAAAAACTCCCATGAACCGATAACATACTGAACAGGAATTCCCGAAGCACGCTGACTGATTTTTTCTAAAAACTCGTCTGACTTTTCGCTGTCCGCTTCGTCATTCGCATGAAAAAACACATATTCTTTGCTGCAATCAAACACGGATTCAAAAATCCAACGTGCTTCGCTGCTGAAATTATCAATGCTTTTTTCCTTAAGCAGTTCTCTGCCTTTATTAAGAAGCTGTGCAACAGTCATTCTGCACTCTCCGCGCCTTCATCGGGCATTTCTTCGGGAGCTTTTTCAACCTCGCCGCTCAAAGCTGCTTTCATAGCTTCAATGGCAACCTCGATAATCGCGTCATCCGGCTCTGCGGTTGTTATTCTCTGCATAAGCAAGCCCGGAGCAGAAAGAGCCTTTGTCAGCTTGTTGGGATATTTTCCTGCAAGCTGAATGAATTCAAAGCCGATACCCATTATCACAGGCATCATTAGTATTTTCAGAGCAATCCACACCGCTCTGATTTGAGTAAGCGCAGGGAAAAGAACGGAAACAACAGAGGAAATCAGAATGCTTAAGAGTATTGTTACGAAAATAAAGCTTGTGCCGCAGCGGGGGTGAAAGCGTTTTTCTTCTTTGATGTTGGCAACGGTAAGCTCCTTGCCGTGTTCAAAGCAAAAAATTGTTTTATGCTCCGCACCGTGATACATATAAACTCTGCGAATTTCCTTCATTCTTGCAACAAGAGCCATGTAAATCACAAAGATGATAACTCTGATTATGCCCTCAAAGACTGCCCTCAATCCCGAAATGGCGCCGTGAGCAAGATGATCATTAACAAGGTCAAAAGCAAAGCTCGGAAGCCACATGAACAGCAAAAACGCAAGGCCCACACCCAGCACCGCTGAAATCGCCCCAATAACAGCCATCATTTTGGGACCGAAATGCTCGGTCAGCCATTTATCAAGCTTGGATTCATTTCCTTCCTCTTCAAAATCAAGCGAAGTTTTTTCTGCGGATTCCATGAGAAGCTTATAGCCAAAAATCATAGATTCAACAAACGAAACAACACCGCGCAAAACAGGTATATTAAAAAATTTATATTTTTTTCTTATCGAAACAAAATCCTTCATCTGAGTTTCAATGGAACCGTCCGGCAAACGGAGCGACATAGCCGTTCCTTTCGGGCCCTTCATCATAATGCCTTCCATGAGCGCCTGACCGCCCACGGCAACATAGTTATGCTTCTCTTTACTCATCTGAAATTTTCTCTCCTTCCTTTACGGCTGATTCACGTTCCTTGGGTTCAATCGGAATTGTTATTCTGACCGTTGTGCCTTCTCCGAGAACGCTGTCAACATCAAGCTCACCGTTATGGAGCTTCATTATTTCATCGGAAACCGCAAGCCCGATTCCCGAGCCGCGCACCGTTGTGTTCGCCTTATAGAATTTTTCTTTGACGTGCGGTAAATCCTCGGCAGGAATTCCCGCACCCGTGTCGCTGATTGAAATTATCAAAACAGCAGGGTTCGGCATCTCGGCAAAAACAATTATCTTGCCGCCCTGCTCCGAATACTTTATTGCGTTGTCAAGAATATTAATGAACACTTGCTTGATTCTTGAAGCATCGCCGCTTGCCGGTGCAGGAATATGCGGAACATTATATACAAGCTCTATGCCGGCTTTAATTGCGCGTTCTTTAAACGCGAAAACAACTTCGTCAAGCTCGGCCAAAACATCTATTCTGTCGCTGTTGAGCTGCATTCTGCCACTGCTCATGCGCGAGAAATCAAGAAGCTCCTCAACCATATTATTGAGCCTCGAGGCTTCATTGATTATTACGCCCATTCCCCTTTCGGTCATTGAAGGGTCAGTATCACCTATCTGGAGCAAGGTTTCGCCCCATCCTTTAATGGCGGTAAGCGGCGTTCTGAGCTCGTGAGATATGGTTGAAATAAAATCATTTTTCATCCTGTCGGATGCCGCAAGCTTTGTTGCCATATCATTAATCGTTGTGCAAAGCTCACCGATTTCATCATTATACGGATAATGGTCAATTCTGGCTTCAAGGTCGCCGCCCGCAATTCGTTTGGCTGTTTCGCCGATATCCTTAACCGGGTTTACGATTGAACGGATAAACAGGCTTCCCGAAAGAATCAGCAACGCAAACATCCCGATGCAGCAAAAAGCGACAAGAAAGCATATTTTGATAAGCTGCTCATCAATCGCTTCCATTGAAACCATAAACCTGACCGCACCGCCGAAGGTCCCATCGGGATAATTATAAACGCATGTTGATGCCATTATTTTCTCGCCAGAAGGAAGCTTGCCTGTCCATTTTGCAACTCCGTGTTCGCTGCTCATTGCATTGATATAATCAGGCATTTCAACTTTTTCTTTAATTTGAAAGCCACTTGAAGAAAGAATAACATTTCCGGAGCCGTCAATAATCCAGACCGCCATTGTTTCTTTGTCGGGAAAGTTTTCTATAAACTCTCTGGATGCCGATTCGAAGCCGCCGGAATCCGAGTTGCCGTACAGGCTGAAGGTGGAAGCAATTTCATCGGCTGAATATGCATCCAGAGCCATCGAAGCAACACCGTAATAATAGCTTCGCATCGAAAAAAGCAACACAACCGAAACAATTATCAGAATAACAAAAACAATAGAAGCAACGTTTAAAAACCAACGCTTTGTTATCCCGATAAATTTCATGCCGTTACTCCTTTCTTTGTTTAATCACACTATCCACTTATAGCCAATGCCCCAGATTGTTGTTAAATACCTCGGGGCAGAAGGTTCTTCCTCAACCTTCATTCGAAGGCGCCTTATATTAACATCAACAATTTTTTCCTCACCGAAGTATTCGCTGCCCCAGACCTTGTTCAGAATATCGGTTCTGCTCAGAGCCGCGCCGGGATTTGTGAAGAAATATTCCATCATCTGAAATTCAACCTGAGTAAGTTCAATATATCTGCCGTTTTTGGTAAGAGTTCTGCTTCTGAGGTTAAGCTTGAATTCACCAAGCTCAATTGCATCAACAGAAGCAGGCTTTCCGGAGCTGTTCATAGCAACGCGGCGATAAATCGCATCAACCCTTGCAACAAGCTCAGAAGGCGAAAACGGTTTTGTGACATAATCGTCTGCTCCCATCATGAGCCCCGTTATCTTATCCATCTCCTGCGTTTTGGCAGTCAGCATTATTATTCCGATGTTGTTGTTCCGGGTTCTGAGCTTTTTGCAAACTTCAAGGCCGTCAACATTCGGCATCATAACATCAAGCAAAGCAACATCAACATCACCGCCGCAAGCTTCATAAAGCTCCAATGCCTGCGCGCCGTCCTCAGCTTCAAGAACCTCATAGCCGCCGCGTTTAAGATTTATAACAATAAATTCTCTTATGGCAGCTTCGTCCTCTGCAATCAAAACACGTTTCATTTTCTCTCCCCCTTATTGCAATGCAAAATCATGAAGGTATCTTTGTTACTCTGGATTTAACATATTCCTCATCTATGCCGGAAGCCTTACCCTCCTGAGTAACATAAACGCAAATCACGCTGTCATCTTTTTCGACAACCGGAATATAAGCACTGAAGTTTTTTTCGTTCCATCTTGAAGAAAGTATTTTCAAAACTGAATACATCTCCCCGACCGATGCGCCTGCGGAATCCGTTTTACAAACAACCCAACAGTTTTGAGAACGGTAGTTTCTGATTCCTGTTGCTGTAAGCTCATTTCTTTCCAGCTTAATCATATAACCGTCAGAATAATTTATAAGCGTGTTCGCAACGGTGTTTAACCCTTCTGCCGTGTAGTTCTTCCACTCGGTCAAATAAATATCCTCGGTATCTATTGTTAAAAGATTATCGCCTTTTCCGAAAATTTCAGACTGAACAGGTATATCAATTATTCCGTCGTTGTTTATATCGGAGCTTGCTATCGGCTCAAATCGGAGCGTTGAAGTGTTGGCCATTGTTTCGGTATCAAGGAGCGGAGTACACAGTTCGGATTTTTCTCCGTTCCAAAAAACAACCTCGGTTATCATTTGCTGCTCGCCTTTTAAAGCATCAATATAAATTTTCATCGGCTCATCTAAAGATGCTTTTTCGGTTTTCAGCGAAGTGTAGCTGCTGATATTGGGATCCATCCTTGCTTCGCCCATCAGCACAACCGAGTTGCCGGAAAGCTTCATTACCTTTGCCGTTCTTTGGTTAACACCGGAAACATTGCTTTGGCTGATAAAGAAAACTTCTTTTTTACCGTCTCCGTCAATATCAACAATTTCCGACAGCGAACAAATCTCATTTGATATTTCTTTATATTCGCCGATATTTTTCTGAGCACGATAAAGCGACATTATGCTGCCCGAAGAAACACCGGAAACATTCCATGTAACCATAAGCTCGCTCACGCCGTCGCCGTCCATATCGCTTATTTTAACGCTTTCAACTCCGTTTCCGTAGCCGTTAAAATCGCCGTTTGAAATCCACCTTCCGTCAAAGTAATTGAAGGAATGCATTCTTGCAACCGTGCCGTCAAGGCTGTCACGGTAAAATATGATTGCTTCGGAATCTCCGTCGCCGTCAACATCCTCAACAATAATTGCCGAACGGTAATCCCCTTTTTGAGGATGGCAAAAAACAACTTCGTTTTCAAACTTTTTATTGAACGCTTCAACGAGATCTGCATATTCTTCATAGTAAAGCGGAGGTGAAAGCAAAGAATCCGCAGAACGAATAAGCGCACTGGAGCTGCAAGACGTTAACACAAGGCACATAACTGCCGCTATTACAACAACTGATGCAAACCTGCGCATAATCCCTGCCGCTCCTCTCAATGTGATAATATTTTTCAAGATATTATATCACAATATAAATATATAAATCAATATTAAATTATATATTTAATATAAATTTTATATATATTTAATATAAAAGCACCGCATCAAAAGCAATTAGCCATGATGCGGCGCTGTTGAATTATGAAATTGTAACAGTTGCGGTGTAGTCACCGTAAGACCAGCAATTATCGCTCGAGAGTCTGACAGGAACAGTTACAACATCAGATGCATCAGCACCAACGCTGCTGAAATCTGCGGTCAGAATTATATTATCCGAGTTGAGCAAATCAAGCTTTTCTTTCGGGCCGATAACTGTTATATCGGAAAAATTGAGTTTTGAAAGCTTGGTATCCAAGCCATCCGGAACATTGATAAAGCTGACGTTCTGGGGTGCAGAAATCGTTTTTGATGCCATGTTGGCAACGTTAACCGAAACAACAAATTCCTTGGTTTCATCAAGAACAATTCCGCCCACAATTTCGCTTGAAGTGGCATCAATCGTGAACACGTTTGTGCCGGTCTTAAGCTTTGAAAAATCAATTTTTGTTGCAAACTCCATGCTTGTCATCGCCTCAGCCTTGCTTTCCGGAACGCCGAAGGTTGCTGCTGTTGGGCTGATAATAACCGAAAACGGAAGATTATCCAGGTATTCAGACGGAATGTTGCTGAATCCGCATGTTATGGGCAGGGTCACAATTTTATAAACAGGAATTGTCAACTGAACCTTTGCTGACTGCCTATTAAAAGAAATATATTTAGGGGTCGAACCGTCTTTGGTGACAGCACGAATAACGGCATCTACGGTTTCGCTCTGACGCAGACCGCCATCAACCGAAGCTTCCGCAATAACGCGTTCGATTCTGTTGACCTCTGTTTCAGGACCGCTGACTTTAACGGTTTTTGCATCAGGCAAAACCAAATCAGCCATATAATATCCGTCCGGAACCGAAGCGCCGTCAAACGACACATCGGCCTCTATTTTGAATTCCCGTTCTTTGGGATAGTCAAAATAAACCTCTATTGTATCTGTTGAAAACTTCACAAAGTTGTAAGCAGGGCGAGCGTCTTCAGTACCAAATTCCAAATTAAGGCTATATGTGCCAACGGAATTAACATAGCTCGTGTTTGCTGTTACAACAATATCATCCTTGATATCGTCTGATTCAACAATATATTTTTTGCCGCTGATTGTTACATCAACATAATAATCGGTTTCGCCGTAAGGCTTCAATCCGCCGAGATTATTCTGAACGTTGCCGTAATCAATTCTTACGGGAACATTCTTTATCGTGTTTTCAATTTCGTCACCAAGTTCAACGGCAACAACAAGCCATATTGCTACGGCAACAACAACAGAAAACACAAATAAAAAGCGATTGTTATAAAAAAGGTCGCTTATTCTTTGGTTTTTCTTCTTCATTTTTTCCAACCCTTAATAATTTTTTTGAAAAGCCCTGTATCCGAAATTTTTTCGGATGAGGTATCAACCAGATAGTTCATCAGCTTTTCACGAAGCTCGGATTCGGTTATGTTGCGCATCAGCACGCCTTTAAATGCAACGGAAATTATCCCTGTCTCCTCTGAGGTAACAATAACCATGGCATCGCTCTGCTCACTCATGCCGAGGGCTGCCCTGTGTCTTGTTCCCAAATCGCTTGAAATTTCTTCATTCTTAGTTAAAGGCAAAACGCAGCCGGCGCAAAGCAGCCTGCCGTTTCTGACAACCGCTGCCCCGTCATGCAACGGCGAATTCGGAAAAAAGATGTTGCCAACAAGCTCATGCGAAACGTTTGCATCAACGCTTGTTCCCGTCTTAATAACATCGCCCAAAAGCATATCCTTTTCCATAACTATGAGCGAACCTGTTTTGCTGTCGCTCATTCGCTGAACGGCTTTGGCGATTTCTATTATCGCGTGGCTGACGGTTTCCGTCATCTGGGAGCTGTTACCCTTGAGCAAAAAGCTGATTCCCGTGAATCTGCTCTTTCCAACGCTTTCGAAAACCTGCCTGATTTCCTGCTGAAAAAGAATGATAAGAATAATAAAAATATTTTGGAAAACAAATCTGAAAATATATGAGGTTGCCTGCATGCCGACCTGGTCAATAATAACATATCCCAAACCAAGCAATAAAAGGCCTTTAACAAGCTGAAAAGCCCTGGTTTCTCTGATCAGCTTTATTCCGTTATAGAGAACAAACGCAACAAAACAAATATCAAGAAAATCCGTTATTCCGAATTTTAAAGACGGAATCTTTGAAAAGAAATCCGCAATATTATCAAAAAAGGTCATGCCTTGACCATTCCTTTCTGACCGAGCATAAAGAAAACTGCTATATTGAAAATATCATAACACAAAGCGAAACATCTTGCAAATATATATTAAATATTTAACAAAAAATTCAATTTTCAATAAGGCAAACTGCGTGGGCAGAAATTCCCTCTTCCCTGCCTGTGAAGCCGAGTTTTTCCTCCGTTGTCGCCTTAACGCTGACGCAATCAACGGAAATTCCGCACGCCTGAGCAATATTCTCACGCATTTTATCAATATGAGGGCGCATTTTGGGCCTTTGCGCAATCAAAGTTGAATCGATATTAACAACAGAATACCCTGCCCCGTTCAAAACACGGACAACCTCTTTCAGAAGTTCAAGACTGTCTGCGCCTTTAAAGCGTTCGTCGGTGTCGGGAAAAAGGCATCCTATATCACCCATAGCGGCAGCGCCGAGAAGAGCATCGCTGATTGCATGAAGAAGCACGTCCGCATCGGAATGACCGAGCAAACCTTTTTGGTGAGGAATATCAACTCCGCCGACAATAAGTCTCCTGCCCTCAACAAGTTTATGCACATCATATCCGTGACCTATTCTCAGCATTGCGCCATCTCCTTTTCAATTTCTTTAACATCTTCCAAAAAACTGTCGTAAGTAGTTATGCAGTTCAACACTTTTATAAGCGAATTTGCGGAAAGCCTTTCAGGGAAAGAATAATATTTGAGCATAGCTGCTCTTTTTTTTGAGCTGTCCTCTCCTCCTGTGAAACCGAGTTCGTAAAGGTCAAGTTTTGTTATCGGCCTTTCAGGCTCGGGTGTTGATTCGCAAAGAACACCTGCATTGGCAAGCGAGCGCATAATTATCTCTTCCGAAACGCCCTCAACTCCGATTTTGCCCTCTTTCGAAGGTTCGGTTTTTCGGCTCTCTTTTCCGAAAATATCCGGTATATATGCGTGTATAATATCCTTTTGGTCAACCGTTGAGCCAATGAAAGAACGGATTTTAAAGCCTGCGGAGTCACTGTCTGTAAGCACAAGAATCCCTCTTTTTTCGGCAAGCTTTCGTATAAGCTGCTGAAGCTCTTTATCTTTAAAAATACCGAAACCGTCGGTTTGAATTATCGGAGCATCGATAATTCCCGAAAGCTTGATTTTATCATACTTTCCTTCAACGATTACCGCCTGTTTAATCTTTATCATTTTTATCTCCTGCCTGCCCTCGCAAGCTTAACTATCGTTTGTTCAAGAACAAGTCTTTTATCAAGTGCGGAGCTTTTAAGCGTTTTATCTGCCCAGGAAAGAATATCAATGCATTCGCCGATGGCATCAAACGAAAGAGATGAACCGTTTCTGGCAGCATTCGTGAGTCTGAACTCCTTGCCTGAATAATCATAATACTGAGCAATCATTTCGGCCCTGTTGCCCGATTTTACGGCAGCCTTTGCTCTGTAAATATCTGAATACTGCGCAATAAGTGCACCGAGAATCTGAAACTCATCCTCTCTCTGTTCAAACAAAAGAGAAAGCTTTCTGAATGCGCTGTCAAACCTGCCTGCAGTTAAATCCTTTATCATGTCAAAAACCTTTGCATCAAGGCTTTTGATGCAAACGGCATCAATATCGCTCTTTTTGACCTCATCTCCGGAGGCATAAGCGCAGACCTTTTCCGTTTCATTAAGCAAGGTGTTAAGGTCACTGCCCACACAAGTGATAAGATAAGCTGCCGCGCCTTTTTCAAATGGGCGGCCGCGTTTTTTCGCGCCGCTTTCAAGCATTTTAACAAGCTCAACGGTAGTTTTTTTATCAAGCTTTACGGCATAACCGTATTTTTCAAACAGCTTGACTGCCTTGTTCCATTTTGCGCCCTTGGGAGCATGCGCAACAAAAGTAAACACCAGCGCGCAGTCATCAGGGTTATCGGAAAGAACGGTTTCAAGCTGCTCAAAGCCGTTATCGTCAAGCGTATCAAGAGGAAAATCCTTAACAAGAACACACTTTGTTTCTGCCATCATAGGCACAGCTCCGGCGCTTTCATAAATATCGGAGAGTGTGCAGTCCTTGCCGTCAAAGGTATGGAAATTAAAGTCCCCAAAAGCATCGTCTACGGTTTTGGAAACAATTTTATCAACATAAACTTTTTTCAGATAGCTTTCTTCGCCGTAAATAAGATAAATGCCGACAGGATTACTCTTAAGCTTATCTTTTAATCCGGCTTCATTTAAAACAGGCATAAAAACAACCTTTCCGAGAGCAGACTACTCTCTGTATGCGCTTACAAAGCCACCATCGGCTTTTATAACTATATTGCCGCAGCCGGCCGTTGCGGCACAATTTATTCCTAAATCAGAAATTTCGTTTTGTAAAATAATTCCTCTGGAATTCTCGGCATTTATAACAACCAGCTTACTGTTAAAATGTTCGATTCCTTTGGGATAATCACCGCGCGTTATTATTACATCGGCTGAGCGAAAATCCTCGGGAAAATCGGAGAAGTTTTCAATAGGGTCAAAACAAACCAATGCCGAAACATCTTTATTTTTAATAAAAACGCATGAACTGTTTTCTATTCTTGCACTTTTAACGGCAAATTCACCGCAGAAATTCATGCCGCCAAAACTGTGTTTTTCAGCATCATTAAGCAGCAAAGAACTGCCGCTCGGAAGCTCATTGCAGAAAATTTTTGAAGGTATGTATTCCGACAAAACGCGGTTAAGATATGATGCGGAGTAATCCTCTGAATCGGGTATTATCAAGGCATCTATATTTCCACCGTACGCATTGATTGCATCGCAAACATACATTGAGCCGAGGAAAGTTGTTCCTCCGCAGCCAAGAAGAATATTTTCTCCTCCACAGCTTGCAGCAACAGCCGTTCCGTTGCCGCAGTCAATAACGCTGATTTTGGTTTTACCCTGTCCGGAAACAGAAAAAAACAGCAGCGTCACAACAAAAACGACAGCCGAAACCATGCAGGCAATGCGCGGCATGGCTTTGCCGAAATATGCCATAATTACCGCAAAAAGACACACCGACAAAACTGCGCAAATGATAACCGATGATTCGTCATCTTCAATTTTAAATATAAGCCAATCTATATCCGCAACGGCAGAAGAAAAACGAATCAAAATGTTGGCTAAAAGTCCGCCTGCAAATCCTGCAACGTTAAAAACAGAAGCAAAAACGCTGCCGATAAATGCACCGACGGCGCAAAGCACAATGCAGGCTTCCGCAATCGGCACGGCAACAAGATTTGCGGCGAAAACAGCAAAATTAAATCCGCCGTATAGCGAAAGTGAAACGGGCAAAGTAAACGCGGTTGCCGCTGCCGTAACCATCAGAGGGAAAACCGTCTTTTGAATAACGGAACGAACGGGCTTAAACTTGATTTTTCCTGTGCTTTTTCTGACATCTTCGGCAAAATACTGAGAATAGAGTATTATTCCGAGCGTTGCAAGCGCCGAAAGCTGCAAACTGACCGAGCCCATTGCAAAAGGATTGAAAAGAGCTATAACGGTTAAAGCAAAACCCAATGAATTCAAGGAATCACGCATTCTAAGCAGAAGATTTGAC
Organism: Acutalibacteraceae bacterium; assembly: GCA_045645145.1. Lineage (GTDB taxonomy): Bacteria > Bacillota > Clostridia > Oscillospirales > Acutalibacteraceae > CAG-177. The sequence goes on along the minus strand of JAZRIG010000059.1, from coordinate 34,429 downwards.
AGCAGAAAAACAAGCATCATTATTCCTGCTCGGACAACGGAATATGTAAGCCCCGAAACAAGCATAAATCCAACAACCGCAAACATGCTCAAAAAACTTGCAAGCCTTTCTCCAAGCTTCAGTTTTTTCAGAATCTCAAAAATCAGCATTGACCAAAGCGATAAATGAAAGCCCGAAACACAAATAACATGCGATATTCCCACGGTTCTGAAATCATTCAAAATTTCAGACGGCAAACCGCTTTTATCACCTATTAAAAGAGCAACCGCAAGCGCGCCGCGTTCATCCGGCAGCATGCGATAAACAGCCTGTTTAATTGCATTCCTTATGTCAATTATCGTTTTCCCAATCGGTTTTTTCGACTCGGGAATATTCTTAACCGCATAAGCATCCGAAACCGGATAAGCACCAACAAAAACACCGTTAGCTTTATTGGAAGCAAGAAACTCATCTTTTGAAGCCCCGAGAGTATAAAAAGTAAATTTTCCGCTGATTTTATCATAAGGCTCGGCTTCGGGATGAACTGAAAAGGTTAGCCTGAGCTTCAAATCAACTTTTTCACCGTCAATTTCAGTTGCCTTAGCTGTGTAATAATAATTCCCGTATTCAAGTTCCGGTTCACTTATCAAAACCGCTGTCATGTCGCATATCTTTCCGCTGTATGATATAGCTGGAAGATACATAAAATTAATATTGCACAGCAAAAGAACGCAAGCAACCGCACCCGAAGCAAAGGCACAGGGCAAAACCCTTTGTTTTCTTGCCTTTCCTATAAAAAGTGTAACAACCAGAGCGGCGGCATAAGCTGCCAAAGCAGCCGCCGTCACTCCGGTTTGGGTATTATAAAGTAAGGCTAATGTGAAAAATACCGTAAAGCCGATTACGGCAAATGGACGCGGCATAAAGACACTTCCTCACGAATTATTTTTCGATAAGAGGAATTTCTCCGAGAAAAACAATGTCACTTCTCTGCGCTGCTTCGCCTTCGGCAAGGACAGCAGCTTTGGCAACAATATTTGCATCAAACTTTGCGCAAAGCTCTTCAACCGCTTTTAAAGATTCACCCGTGCTGATAACATCATCAAGGATAACAACACGTTTTCCGCGAATCTGTTCACCCTCAACTCCGTCCATAATAAGAGTTTGAACGGATTCAGTTGTTATTGAACGAACATGAACTGAAACGGGGTCTTTCATATAAAGCTTTGCTTTTTTGCGGGCAACAAAATATTTTTTGCCGCACTGTCTTGACATTTCATAGGCAAGAGGAATGCTTTTTGCTTCGGGAGTTACGATGTAATCAAACTCGGGAAGCCTTTTAAGAAGCTCTGTTGCCGAATGAACGGTCACCTCAACATCGCCGAAAAGAATAAATGCGGCAATATCAAGCTTATCGTTAATCGGGCATCTGAGGAGGTCTCTTTCAAGCCCCGCAATATTTACTCTGTAGTATTCAGACATATCTGTTCTCCTTTAACCTGCAGGCCAAGCAAAATCACGGCCGCTCATAAGGTGGAAATGAATGTGTTTAACAGTCTGACCCGCACAGTCTCCGCAGTTGTTAACAATGCGGAAACCGTCAAGGTTCTTTTCTTTTGCGATTTTTGCTGCAACTTCAAAAACATGCGCAACAAGACCACTGTTGCTTTCATCAATTTCGGCAGCAGATTTGATATGCTCTTTGGGAATTATAAGAATGTGAACAGGCGCCTGAGGCTCAATATCGTTAAAAGCAATAACCTTATCATCCTCATAAACCTTGGTTGTGGGGATTTCGCCTTTTATGATTTTGCAGAAAATGCAGTCCATAATTACACTTCCTAAACTAAAATTTCATTTTTCGGGCGATTTGTGAATCGCCTTGCATTACTTAATCATTTCTTCAACTATCGAAACTACCGCATCCATGGCAGCTTTCACGTTGGAGATATCCTTTGTGCCTGCCATTGCACTGTCGGGTCTGCCGCCGCCTGAGCCGCCTGCAAGCTTTGAAACTGCCTTAACAATATTACCTGCATGGGCGCCCTTTGCAATTGCAGCCTTTCCGCATGCGCATGCAAAATTTGCGCTTGCGCCGTTGATACCGCAAATAACCGCAACTGCATTTTCATTCTCCTTGACCTTATCGCACATTGAGCGAAGGTCGCCGGGATTCACGCCTTCAACAGTTGTTGCAACAAGAGTAACTCCGTTAATTTCAACGGAATTGCCCATAAGGTCGCCTGTTTTGAGCTGCGAAAGCTCAGCACGAAGCTGCTCAATCTCTCTGTCTTTTGACTTAAGATCAGCCATAAGGGAATTTGCCTTTTTATCAAGCTCGCTTACATTTGCAAGCTTCATTGCTGCTGCGGTATTTCTGATAAGAGCTGTGTCCTTGGCGATATAATCAAGAACGCCAAGACCTGTTACGGCTTCAATTCTGCGAACACCTGCAGCAACAGATGACTCGGAAACTATTTTAAAGAGACCAAGCTTGCCGGTATTATTAACATGTGTTCCGCCGCAAAGCTCGGTTGAAAAATCACCCGCTCTTACAACGCGGACAACATCGCCGTATTTTTCGCCGAAAAGGGCCATTGCACCAAGCTTCTTAGCCTCTTCAATAGGCATTTCCGTACTTGTTACGGAAACAGCAGAGAGAATGATTTCGTTAACTTTCTTTTCAACGGCATCAAGCTCATCTGCAGTAAGTGCGGAGAAATGAGTAAAGTCAAATCTCAAGGCATTCGTGTTAACAACCTGACCTGCCTGCTCAACGTGCGAGCCGAGTGCTTCGCGCAGAGCAGCCTGAAGAAGATGGGCTGCAGTATGATTTCTCATTGCAGCTTCTCTCTCTTTAACACCGATTTCCGCCTTTGCACCGTCACCGAGAGAAATGCTGTCGCCGTCAATTATTTTACCGATATGGAGAATTATACCATCGGGAGTTTTATTGGTTGCAGTTACTTCGAACACGGCATTTGCAGTTCTGATAACACCCGTATCACCTGCCTGACCGCCGCTTTCGCCGTAGAATACCGTTCTGTCAAGCACAAGAACCGCATTGGACTCTGCGGTTACAACATCCGCTCTTTCACCGTCAACGATAACAGCCTTTACGGTTGATTCGCAGGCATAATCTGTATATCCGAGGAACTCTGTTGTTTCAATATCCTTGAGCGAAGCCTGGCCGCCCTTCCATGCCTCTGCACCGGCATCCTTGCGGGCTGCTCTTGCAGCTGCTCTGCTTTCAGCATAAAGCCTCTTATATTCATCAATATCAACGCTCATGCCTCTTTCTTCAAGAAGCTCCTTTGTCAGGTCAATGGGGAAGCCGAAGGTATCCTGCAGCTTGAATGCATCAGCACCGCTGAGAACCTTTGAATCGTTGTTAGCAATAATATTTTCAAGAAGATTAAGTCCTGTGTCAATGGTCTTATTGAAGCTCTCTTCTTCCGCCTTGATAACCTTAACGATAAGGTCGTGTTTTTCAACAAGATTGGGATATGCGTTTGCATTTTCTTTGATAACGGTCTCGCACACATCTGAAAGGAATGTGCCCTGAATGCCGAGAAGTCTGCCGTGACGTGCAGCTCTTCTGAGAAGGCGGCGAAGAACATATCCCCTACCCTCGTTTGAAGGCATAACGCCGTCACCAATCATGAAGGTTGTGCTTCTGATATGGTCGGTAATAACGCGAAGGGAAATATCGTTCTTTTCGTTTTCGTGATACTTGATGCCCGAAATTTCCATAACATGCTTCATGATGTTCTGAACGGTATCAACTTCAAAGATGTTGTCAACATCCTGCATGATGCATGCAAGACGTTCAAGACCCATACCTGTATCAATATTGCAGCTCTTAAGCTTTGTATAATTACCGTTGCCGTCATTTTCAAACTGTGTGAAAACAAGGTTCCAGAATTCGATATATCTGTCGCATTCGCAGCCAACCTTGCAGTCGGGTGAGCCGCAGCCGTATTTTTCGCCTCTGTCGAAATAAAGCTCCGAGCAAGGGCCGCAGGGGCCTGCACCGTGCTCCCAGAAGTTATCGGCTTTGCCGAATCTTACCATGTGGTCCTCGGGAATACCGATTTCTTTTGTCCAAATATCAAACGCTTCATCATCTTCTTCGTAGACGCTGATATAGATTCTTTCCTTGGGCATTTCCATAACTTCGGTGCAGAATTCCCATGCCCAGCGTGTTGCTTCGTGCTTGAAGTAATCGCCGAAAGAGAAGTTGCCGAGCATTTCAAAATAAGTGCCGTGACGTGCCGTTATACCAACACTCTCGATATCGGGTGTGCGGATGCACTTCTGGCAGGTTGTTACTCGGTTTCTGGGCGGAGTGAGCTCGCCTGTGAAATATTTCTTTAAAGGAGCCATGCCCGCATTAATGAGAAGAAGGCTCTTATCACCCTGCGGGACAAGTGAAAAGCTCGGCATTCTCAAATGTTCTTTTGACTCAAAAAAAGCGAGATATTTCTCTCTGATTTCGTTAAGACCCATCCATTGCATAATTTAATTTCCTCCAATATACCTTGTTTGTATTGCAAAAAAGGTGCAGTAAAGCCAATTCGGAAATGGGACGGCAAAAGCCGCGGTACCACCCAAATTGCGCAAAACTGCACCACTCAATTCCTTTAACGCAGGCAACGCCGCCGCTCATCACGGCAGAGCTCTTGGGCGGCCCTTCAACACCTTTTGCTTAACAGCCGTTTCAGCATTTCGGCCGTCTCTCTGAAAGCAGGTGGAGAATTCTTCCCCGTCAACGCTTATTATTTATAAAATACGCAAAATATTATAACATCTTCGCTGAGATTGTCAAGAAGCATTAAACGCCTTCTTCTTCAAGCATGCTCATTGCAACCCAACCGTATTCACCTTTATATTTGATTTTAACCCACTTATTGCCGTTTTCTGCTCTGTCGCTGTCATAAGCAACAACCGTGTCGCCGTAATTAAGCTCACCGATAATATCATAGTCTGCGCCAACGCCTTCTCTGACGTTTGCACCTTCCTCATCAATTACGGTATAAGTTCCGAGAATTCCTGAATTGCCGGAATCGCCGACAGTAGCATCAGGAGAAACGGGATCAACCGAAATATTCACTCCGGCAAAGCTTGTTATTGCATCACCGACAAGGATAACACCCCAAGAGCCACCCTTGCAGGCAATAAATACACCGTTTTTGCCCGGGAGAATATTGCTGTATTCAAACGGAACAACGGTTTCGCCTTCAAGGTCAATAATACCCATCATGCCGTCCTTTTTAACAGCAATCAAACCGCCAGTTACGGGGCGGCAATAATCGCTGCCTGCGGAATCAAGAGTTGACTCAAAAGCATTGACCGCTTCATATTCATAAGCGATAACTTTCTTATCTCTGTCCTGACTGACATAACCCCATTTACCGCCTTTTCTTGCGGCTGCATAACCCTCAAAATAACGGTCGCGCTCATCATAGGAGGTGTCACCGGAAACATCCGCAAGAGTCTGCGAGCTAACATTATGGTCTATATGCGGGGTTTCGGAAATGGAAACAACACCGTTGGAAACCGTGAGCTGATATTCTTCGCCGTTAAAAATAACAAGGCTGTGATAAAGCCCGCTGTTTGAATAATCCCTGCCTGTTGCGCAGCGCTTGAAGCCTTCGTAGTTGGGCTGAAGAATAACATTGCCCTGATAGTCGATAAGGCCGTATTTGCCTGTTGTGGCAGATTTGAAATATGCGCAGTTTTCATCAAGATATTCAATTTCAGTACACTCGGCAAAGCTGCCTGCGCGCCAGTCATAGCCCGCAGCCATAACATCAACCGTTCCTGTTGAACCGCCGTTTTCGGAAGGAACTTTGGGAGAATCGTTGCCGCCGATTTTTGAAATCGCAACACAAATGACAATTATAACAGCAAGGCAAGCGCATGCAATGCCTATTGTTTTTTTATTAAGCTTGATATCAAGCTTTTTCTTTGCCGGCTGAACAGGCTCTTCCTTTTTCTCAAAACTTGAGAAATGCTCAACCGCACGCTCTGCCTCTTCGCTTGGAGGAGTAAAAGCAGGAATATCGGGTGCATCCTCTTCCGATTCTTCTTCAGCCTGCACTACTTCCGCCTCTTCAACAGCAGGAACTGCTTCGCTTTCAAGAATTTCTGTTATTCTTTGTTTGAAAGAAACAATATTGCTTTCAGGCTCAGCCGTTTCTTCCTGAACAGCCTGCTCAGGTTCTGCAGCAGGAGCTTCTTCTTTTTCTTCGGGCTCAGCAACCACATTTTCGGGAGCCGCCTTTTCCTCCTCAGCAACAGGTGCTGCAGGAACGGGTTCGGCAGGCTTTGAGGCCTCATAAGCATCAATTGCATAAATAAACACATCTCTTACAACGGTGTTGTCAATTGATGTGGCGACAGCTTCACGCTGCATAATTCTTGTTAAAACAGGCAAAGAACCGTTTAAAACATTGTTTGCTTCAAAGCCGGTAGCAGAAAGAACTGTTGCTCTTGCTTTTCCGAGAAGAGCATTTGCAGTGCTTTCAGATACTCCGAGAAACTTGGCAAGTGCGGAAACAGGCATTCCGTTATTATAATGAAGCACAAGCGCTGTGCGAAGCTCGGGTCTGAGCTGCGAAATCGCCTTCATTACGCCTGCACTCTTTTCCTCATCCTCAAAAATATCCTCTGAAAGGAATTCGGAAGAATTCTCCGTTGCGCCGGCATCTGCATCGGCAAAAACAAACTTTTTGCCTTCTTTATAGACTGCAGCGATGCTCTGCTTCATCCAGATTTCGAAAGCCTCGGGTCTTTTTAACTTATCAATTGTGCAAAACGCTCTTGCATAAGCTTTTTGGGTTATGTCAACTGCGTTTCCGTCATCGGAACTCAGAACAGATGCAAGAAAATAGGATGCCTTTAAAGTTTTTGAGTAGAGCTTAGCCATTGCATCTGTGTCACCGTTGCAGGCAGCGGCAACATACTGAACAATATTCTCACTCACCTTGAAATCCACTCCAATCACATTATATTATCTGACAAACATTTACCCATTAAACATAATTATATATGATTTTATACCATATTTGGTGATTTGTCAAGAAAAAACAAGAACTATATGTCAAGATATTGATATTTAATCAAAAAACGGCCAACCCGAAAAGGTTAGCCGTTCTTGTGTTATTTATTCCGAAAAAGGAGTATTGATATGAATCAAACGGAAGTTAACAGGGTCACGGTTGCAATTAAAACGGTAAACACTCATAACAATTCCGATTGCAAAATAAACGCAAAGGTTTGACGAACCGCCTGCGCTCATGAAAGGCAGCGTTATACCTATACTCGGCAAAAGCATCAGACACATACCAATATTAATGATTGTTTGAGAACCTATCATAAAAGCGGTTCCGAAGCAAAGCAAGCTGCCTGTAAGATTTCTTGAATTTTTACCGACAGAAACAATTTTTACGATTATCAAAACCATAACCGCCAAAAAAGCAACCGCCCCGACAAAACCGAGTTCTTCGCCGACAACGGTGAAAACCATATCACTTTCATTAACGGGAACGCCCAATTTTGACTGGGTATATGTTCCTTTAAACAATCCGTCACCGAAGAATCCGCCTGAACCTATTGCGTTAACTCCGCGCTGCTGCTGATAAATTATTTTCTCATACAAATCCTCATTTAAAGCAGACGGATAATAAATCGCAAGTATCCTGTGCTTATGAAAGCTTGCAAGAAACTTTGTCCACAGCAAAGGAACAAAAGCAACTATTCCGCCTATTGCAACCGCGAAATAACGCAACTGAACGCCTGCTACAAACATCATACCAACAAAGATGAACGCAAAAACAATTGCCGAGCCAAGGTCATCCGTGATAATGATAATGCCAATCGGAACTATTGCATGAAGTGAGAGAAGCAAAATGTTTTTAATGCTGTTGATATTATCTTTAACCGCTTCGATATGAGCCGTAAAAGTAATAATAAATCCGATCTTTGCAAGCTCCGACGGCTGAAAATTGACAACAAAGCCGTCGGTTTTGATTATCGGAAGCCAACATCTTGCATCAGGTCTGTCAGAAGGGCCGTCTCCGAACGGAAAAAGCAGCAAAAGCAACAGCAAACAAACGCCGCCTACAAGCGGCCACAGCCTGACAATCGCTTCATAATCAAGAAAAGAAATAAAAACACAGATAAGAATGCCAAGCGAAGCGGCCAAAATCATAATCAGGCAGTCACGGGCAATCAAATCACCGTCTGCAATTGCGTCGTTTCTGGTTGCGCTGTAAACCATCAGCGCGCCGAAAGCCGTAGTCAGAACGCAAGCAATAAAAAGCAAGAAATCGGTCTCTTTAAGCGCATATTTAATTGAACTCTTTTTGCTCAAAGGATCACCGCCGTTTATATATTACAATTTATTATATCTCTCAATTAAAACAAATCAAGTGGCTTTAAATATTTTTTGCCTGTTTCTTTGAAAAATGTTTCAAAATAGCTATGCCGATAATCAGCATCACAGGGAAAACTATTGCCGCAAGAAAACCGACTTTCAGATTATCGTTAAATGCACCTGAAACAACACCAACCAGCGTCGGCCCCGAAGAACAGCCCAAATCTCCCGCAAGAGCGAGAAGAGCAAACATTGCAGTGCCGCCTGTCGGCATTTTTTCGGAGGCAAGGCTGAATACACCGGGCCAAAGAATACCGACCGAAAGGCCGCAGATTCCGCAACCGACCAAAGCCAAAACAGCTATGGGCGAAAACGATGCAATCAGATAGCCTGCAACGCACAGAACGCAACTGCCTGCAATAAACTTGGTTAAATTAAGCCTCGTGCTGAACGCTGCATAGAACACTCTGGAAATACCCATCATAACCGCAAACATGCACGGGCCGAGCAAGTCACCCATCGTTTTTGAAACATTGAGGCCTATTTCCGCAAATGCCGATGACCATTGGCTCATGCCCTGCTCCGATGCACCGGAACAAATCATAAGCAGAATAAAAACCCAGAAAAGCTTCGATTTAAAAAGCTTCTTCATAGGCACGGATTCCTCTGCGCTGACAAGAGTGTTAATCGGTACAAAGCAGAAATAAACCGCATTTGCAAGCGGAATCATCGCCCAAATGCCCGCAAGCATGCGCCAGTTTTCAATGCCGGCTGTTACAAAAAACAGCGTTGTGAGAAGTATAACAGCAACATGACCCCAGCAATAAAATGAGTGCAAAAGGCTCATTGCCGCGGATTTTTCGTCTGTAGGACAGGCTTCAACAATCGGGCTTATTAAAACCTCAATAAGTCCGCCGCCGACAGCATAGCACATTATAGAAACTATCAGCCCCCAATAAGGGTCAGCAAAAACAAAGGGCAGAATGCTCATAAGAATCAACCCTGCACCCGAAAAAACATGAGCCGCAACAATGCAGATTCTGTAGCCGATTTTGTCAACAAACTTTGCTGCAATAAAATCCACAAAAAGCTGCAAACAAAAATTAATCGTTACAAGATAACCTATTTTTTCAAGAGAAATATTAAACTCATTTTGAAATGTTACAAACAAAAGCGGCGCAAAATTGTTGATTATCGCCTGTGTAATATAGCCGAAATAGCTCGCCGCCATTGTGTGTTTAAAATTATTTCTTATACTCATATAATAACCTTAGCCCCGCAAAAATACGGGGCTATATTGGAATGGTTTTATTTTATGTCACTGTAAAGGCCGAGATAAGCGTCTGCAATATATGCGCCTGCCTTGGGGCCTGTGGAAACGATTTCTTCGTTTTCGGTGAGATATGAACGCCAATCGTTATCGGTCATCATATAGCCGATCTGGTCATTGGTAATGCCAAAAACAAGAAGCTTTCTGTCTGTGATTTCTGCAAAGGAAGAGTAATTCCATTCTTTTCCGTCCCAAGAATCCTCTGCTGTTACAGCACCGCCGTAAGCGATTTCGGGAGCAAGCTCACCGGGAACAATTGCAACCGCAATTGTTGTGCCGAATTCAGCATAGCCGATTTCTGTGGGAGTATTATAAGCCAAGCCGTCCTTAACAACGGTATTTGTGAGCAAGCCGCCTCTTGCAGCAAGCTTGAAAATAGAGTTGTCAATGGGAATAAGTGCTTCTGTGAATCTGATGTTAAGAATGGGAGCAACCATCTCGGAATCCTTAATTGAGCAGGTAAGTTTGCCGAGAAGCTCGCCGTAAGCAACGATGCCTGCATATCCCTCGCCAAATTTAGCTATATCAGCTTCGTCTCTGACCAAGTCATCGGGATAGTCGGAAGAAATCGCAAGCTCTGCACCAAGAATCTGAATGAAGTTTGCGCCTGCGTTTTCCTTTATATATCTTTCCATATAGAGAGGATAGTCGCCTGTGAGCTCAGTTCCTGCAGCGCCGTTACCAACGCAGTGAATGGGAATATTAACAATCCATGTTTCAGCCGCACCGTTTGAAGGAACGAAACGGAGTCTATTGATGTTGCCGTCAATAACCTGCGGGTCGCGCTTATCTCTGATATATTCAGAAGCGTCAATAGTGCCGAAATAAAGGTTGCCTTCCTTCATGTCCTTAACAGCGTTAATCATTGAATCAACGGTAACTTTATAAAGGTTTTCCATATAATTCTTGTTCTTGCCGCTGGGAAGCTCAAGGCCGAGAATATTTCTGAAAGAGGATGTGAAAAGCGCGTTGATGATATCGCCGTTCAAGCCGAAGGTGTCAACACAGCTGTGCTGATGAAGAACGGAAATGTTAACTGAAGTGATATCAAGATTGTTTTCGTCCGCATAAGCCTGGAACTTCTCTCTGATAACCTTAACTTCGTTATTTGCAAGGCCGAAAGCATCGATAACAGCGAAAATGCTGATGCCCCTGCCGTCGGAAATTGCAATTGTTCTGACTCTCTGGTCATCATACTGCGCGGTTGCAAGCTTTTTGGTAACAGAAAGGCTTCCGCCTACATAGTGTTCTTCTTCAAGCTCATTACCCGTCAGAATTGATGCGCCGGAATAGCCGAGGCTCCATGCAGCGCCTTCAGCAGGCTCGCTGATAAACTCATCTGCAGCAAGGCCTTCATAGAAATTCTCGGACTTATATTCATCCTTGGATTCCCAGCCGCGGGGTTCAGCGATAAGAGCGGTAATGCCGCCAACAATAGCATCAAGCGCCTTGTCAACAAAACGGTAAAATCCGCGTTCAACATCTGATGTTACTTCTGTTGCTGCAGATGCGGGGATTGCGAAAGCCGTCATCAAAACGGCAAGGGTAAGAATAATTGCTGTTATTTTTTTTGCCATGATTAAACCTCCTGTTATTAATCCATATTTTTAAGCTCCATGTCACCGAAGCTTATAAGTTTCTTTTTGCGCATAAATTCCGAAACTGCAAGCGAAATAATTGCAGGTGCAATAAAATGCATAACAATCATTTCAATAATAACAACCTTTGAATCAACGCCTGATTCAACCATTGATGCATAGGTCATAAACTGACCGACCAATCCGGAGGTTCCCATTCCGGAACCCGAAGCATAGCATGTCATCTTGAGAACTGCCGATGAAATGGGGCCGAGTATTGCACTGGCAACAATAGGCGGAATCCAGATTTGAGGATGTTTAACGATATTGGGCATCTGGAGCATTGAAGTGCCAACACCCTGCGCAAGCAAGCCGCCAAGCTTGTTTTCACGGTAGCTTGCAACGGCAAAGCCAACCATCTGAGCACTGCAGCCAACCACCGCCGCACCGCCTGCAATCCCCGAAAGACCGAGGATAATCCCCAGAGCAGCCGAGCTGATGGGAAGAGTGAGGCAAATACCCATTACAACCGAAACGACAATGCCCATAAGAACAGGCTGACGCTCCATTCCCCAGCTGATTATCTGACCTATGTATGTTGTTACATTGGAAACAGGCGGGCCGATAAAGAATCCCGCCGCACAGCCCGCAATGATTGAGGCTGCAGGGGTAACAATAATGTCAAGCTTTGTTTTGCCCCCTACAAGCTTGCCGACCTGAATTGCAAAGAAAGCGGCAATAAAAGCTGAAAGAGGGTCTCCCGGGCCGGAATAAAGCATGCCGGCATCGGTTATAACCGAACCTGCAAGCAGCTTTGATGCGAAAGCACCAACCATGCCTGCAGCCGCCGCAGAAACGCCCGTCAAGGGTGTAACTTTGTATTTAAAGGCCATTCCGACGCCGATGCCTGCGCCTGTAAGCGATTTTGCAACTGCAGCAACAGAAACAAAATAAAATCCGATGCTGCTGTCAAAAAAGCCTCCGATTTGCTCAAGAATGGTGCCTATAATCAAAGTTGAGAATAAGCCCAAAGCCATTCCCGAAAGTCCGTCAACAAAAATATAATTTAATATGTTTTTTAAAGTTTTCATTTATTATTCATCTCGTCTATTATGATATTGATTGCATTTGCATAAACATCACCAATAAACTCAGCCCCGTTATCGTTAGGATGAACGCCGTCCTCTGACCAATATAAATTATCCTTGCCGATGCTCGCCGAAGCAAAAAAGCCGTCAAGCGGAATATAGAAATCCGCAAATTCCTTTGCAAGCTTTCTGACAATATCAATTTTAGCATTTAAATCCACCCTGAAATATTCTTTATCGGGTGCATAGAGAAGAAACGGCTCCATTATAAGAATTTTTGCGTTTGTATTTTCTTTTATTGCCGTGAGCACCTTACGGTAATTTGCCTCAAAAACATCGTTGCCGAGCCATTTGCGATTGTGCGCCCTGTGCCATGTATCATTAACACCGATGAGAATTGAAACAATATCGGGCTGAATATCAATAAAATCGCTTTGCAGCCTGTTAACCAAGTCAATAGTCTGGTTGCCGCTTATTCCGAGATTGACAAACTCAAAGTCTGTTTCAGGATTATCCTCAGCGATATATTGAGCCGCATAGAAGGGATAGCCCTTGCCTAATTCATGATAATCCGATCGGTCTCTGCCGGCATCGGTTATTGAATCGCCTTGAAATAAAATTTTCATTTTTACCACCTCAAAACTGATTCTTAACCTTATGCAAGGTGTCAATTATTTTGATATGCTGCGGGCACGCACTTTCGCACTTGCCGCATTTTTGGCAAAGCGAAGCGTTGGACTCAATGTCGGGAAAAATCTCTTTAACAAGTCTTCTTCCGCCTTCGGTAATTTTGTTGAACGCAGAGAACACTTTGGGTATTTGCACCCCTGCAGGGCAAGGCATGCAATATTCGCAGCCGGTGCAGGGAACAAGATTCATTTCGTCAAAAACAAGCTTAGCTTCGGCAAGTTTGTTCAAATCCTCTTCTGAAAGCATGCCCGGCTCAGCCTTGTCGGCATATCCGAGATTATCGTTTAACATCTGCATGCTGCCCATGCCGCTCAGAAGCATTGAAACATCGGGTATGTTCCACACAAAGTCAAGCGCGTGCTCAACAGGTGTTTTGTTGCTGCCCAATTTCTCGGCAATCTTTTCATGCGGAGAAGCAAGCTTGCCGCCCAGAAGCGGCTCCATAACAATCACGCCGAGGCCCTTTGAAGCTGCATACTCAAGCCCCTCTACACCAGCCTGATAGTCAACATCAATATAGTTAAACTGAATTTGGCAAAACTCAAAGCCTTCATAAGAATCGATTATCTTTTTAAACACATCCAAATCATCATGGAAAGAAAAACCGAGATGTTTTATTTTGCCCTGCTCCTTGAGCTTTTCAAGTTTCGGAAGAATATCAAACTTCAAAACCTTTGTTTCCCATGATTCGTTATTGACCGCGTGAAGAAGGTAAAAATCAAAATAATCGGTATCAAGCTTTTCAAGCTGCTCATTGAAAATTTTCTCAACATCCTCTTCGCAGTTAACACTCCAGAGAGGGAGCTTGGTTGCAAGATAAGCTTTTTCTCTGTAACCGTCTTTAAGAACTTTTCCTACAAGCCTTTCGCTGTTGCCGCCGTGATAACCGAAAGCGGTATCAAGATAATTTATACCGCTGTCAATGCCTCGGCGGACAAGCTCAATTGCTTTTTCTTCGTCAATTCGGTCACCGTCTCCGTCGATAACGGGCAGTCTCATGCATCCGAAACCGAGAACAGAAACCTCTACGCCGGTTTTCCCCAAAACCCTGTAACGCATTGCATATCTCCTCTCAATAAAACTTGGAATATTATAACACATATTTATAATAAATACAAGACTAAAGAAAAGTTAAGTAAGAACAAAAATTCAACCGAATATTTTTAAAGGCACCGCAAAAAATACTTTTGAGGTGTTAATTATGTTTGATATAAACGGAATTCCGCAGGGCTTTGGCATGGCACTGACACGAAATGCAAAAGCAATGGAAAATTTTTCTCATCTTAACGAAACGGAGAAAAAGCGCATTATCGACCTTTCCCGCTCTGTTCGTTCCAAAGTAGAAATGAACAGAATCGTGGAAAAGCTTGAAAAAGGCAGAGAAAGTTTCTTTTAATATCCTTTGTGATACACACAGCAAAGCGGCCTGCACACATAACGTGCAGGCCGCTTGCGTTATCGATTTCAACTGCAGTTTCTTTTCGCCTGCACCCAATGGGAAGAACGAAAGCACATAATAAGAATCGCTAATAAGCCAAAGCGGCTTGCGTAGGATTTCACCCAAGCAAGCCACACTTATAATATCGAACTATATTTTTTGTTCTGAAAGATATTCTGAATCTTTATTTGCTGTAAATTTTGAGAGTATATTTTCCTTCACGTAAAGCTTCGGCAACCTGTTTGGAATCGGTTAAATATTCTTCAAAATAAACTCCGCCGGGTTCCATTGATGTGTTGCCGTGAAAATCAGAACCGGAAAGCTTCCTGAGAGAATATTTTTCCGCCCACTTATAGGCAATATCATTGCTTGAGTTATGGTCACCGTGGCCGTTATAAACCTCAACGCCGTCAAGCAGCTCGGGGTCAACAACAGACATACCGATTCTGAACGGATGAGCCTGGAACATTATCAAACCGTTCTTATCAGCAAAAGGTCTGAATTCTTCAGGATTTTCATATTGCGTTAAATCATTCTTTAAAACAAATTCCTCGTCAAATCCGTAAACGAGATAGTCATTTTCGTTTTCAAGAAAACGCAGTTCCATACCGAGAATAATATGGAAGTTTTCATCTTCAAATTCTTTGGCCGCTCTGTAGCCGGAAAGATATTTCTGCACCTGTTCTTCGTAGGTTGAACCGTGTCTTTTGAACTGTGAGGCGCTGAAATGATCGGTAATAACCAAACCTTTGTATCCGAGTTCTTTATAGCGTTTAACGATATCCGCTGCCCAAACACGGCTGCAGCTGCTTGCTTCTTTTGTGTGAATATGAGTATCAAAAAGATAGCCTTTCATTTAATCATCCTCCTGCTGGTTATTATATACCCGCTATTTGCGATATTCAATAGAAAAGTTTAAAAAATCTTCCCCTAAGCGACAAAAAATATCCGCCTGCGTGAGTTATAATCAAACAGGAGTGAGGTGATACCTTTGAACACGGTTATTTATGCCGATATACTGGTTGTTATAAACATAATTGTCAACTATCTGCTTTTACGGGCAAGTGCGGCAATAACCGGATGCGATTTCAAAGCCTTTCGCTTTCTTTTATCCTCTGCAGCAGGCGGCCTTTTTTCGCTGATAATTTTTGTTGAACACATACCTTTTTGGGCAAACATAATGCTGAAAACTGCGTGCTTGGCAGCTATGGTTTTAATTGCGTTTAACTGCAAATCGCTCAAGGCATTTATGAAATGCTGCGCAGCTTTTTTTATGGCAAATTTTGTTTTTGCAGGGATAATGATGGCAATTTGCACGGCTGTTTTGCCGAATGCGGCAATTTATCAAAACGGAGTCGTTTATTTTGACATTGACATCTTAACATTGACCATAGCGACAATCTTGTGCTACTGCATATTAAGCCTGCTTTCACGTTTTACCAAAAGCAAAACACCACCTAAAAGCATTTACAGCATCCGAATAACCTATGAAGGCAAAACCGTTGAAGGCAAAGCACTTTTTGACTCAGGCAACAGCCTTTGCGACTGTTTTTCAGGCAACCCGGTTATAATTACGGAAAAAGATTTTATTGAGCCGCTTATATTTAAAAAAGAGCTTACAGAAACAAAAAAATTCCGCCTGATTCCGTTTTCAACAATTCAAAACGGCGGAGCAATGCCTGCTTTTTTAGCAGACAAAGCAGAAATTTTCATAGGCAAAAAATGGATTGAAACCGGCGGTATTTACATCGGCATAACGGAGAAAAAAATTGTTTCGGGCGGGTATTCCGCATTGCTGGGGCCTCCGTTTTTTGATTTCATAAACAACAAACACGCAAACGAAAGGGGAAGAATTTGAGAATGAAAGGCAAATTTATACCGAAACTAAAGCTTTTAATCAATAGAATAAAATCCAAAATATTCGAGATTGAAGTTGATTATATAAACGGCCCGGAAACGCTTCCGCCTCCCCTGTCCGCTGACAGAGAGCAGGAATGCCTCATCAAGCTTGAACTGGGCGACAAAGATGCGCGCGAAGAGCTTATCGTGCATAATCTGAGACTTGTTGTTTACATTGCCAAAAAATTTGAAAACACGGGAATCCCTATTGAAGATTTGATATCAATAGGCACTCTTGGCCTCATAAAATCTGTTAACACATTCCGAGTTTCAAAAAACATTAAGCTTGCCACTTATGCATCACGATGCATAGAAAACGAGATTTTAATGTATCTGAGAAAAACAAATTCAATGAAGACGGAGGTTTCGTATTATGAGCCGCTGAATGTTGACTGGGACGGCAACGAGCTTTTGCTCTCCGATGTTTTGGGAAGCGAACCTGACGAAATTTATCGCGACATTGAAGCCGATGACGAACGAAGCAGACTCTATCAAGCCATAAATTCCCTTGGCAAAAGAGAGCGAATGATAATGACAATGCGGTTCGGCATAGGCGGCGGAAGAGAATACACTCAAAAAGAGGTTGCTGACTCATTAGGCATTTCTCAGAGCTACATTTCACGTCTTGAAAAAAGAATAATAGAAAAAATCAAAAGGGAGGTATAATCCTCCCTTTTTGCTTTTATAAAAGTGATTTCACTATCGCATCGGCAATTGCCTTTGCATAAATTTCAATTTTTTCATCAAGAAGTTCATTATCGGTTTCGCTGTTTATAAATCCAAGCTCAACAAGGCAGGACGGCATATCGGTATGGCTGTTGACATAATAATTGCCGTCGCCCCTTGCATAACCCGATTTTACTCCCCTGTTCTCCGAAATCCCTGCGTTTTCAAGGGCCGTCAATATATTTTCGGCAAGCGCGGTATCGGCTTCGGAAACCTCGCTGCTTATCCAAATTTCAACACCTTTCGCTCCCTCGGCGCTGTTGCGGTGGAGCGAAACAAAAAGCTGAGCTTTTCTGCGGTTAGCAATATTGCACCTGTCTTTGAGTTCAACAAACTTATCCGAATTTCTTGTTAAGCAGGAGTTAATCCCCATGTTTTTCAGCTTTTCATTAACCAAAAGTGCAATTGCAAGATTATCGTTTTTTTCGTATCTGCCCTCATATTCCGCACCGACATCACTGCCGCCGTGGCCCGGGTCGATAACAACCTGAACCGGCGAATAAAGAACAGATGCCGCTATCAGAATTGAAGCCGCAATAACAGCAAAACACACCAGAGCGGTTATCATTTTCTTTTTCATTTCTCCACCTCCGCCAATACATTATATCATCAAAATTAAAAATAAATATCGGAATTGTTGCAAAAAAAATTAAAACGGGGCTGAAATCAGCCCCGCAAAATCACATTGAATCAATATATCTGCAAGCAGCAAGAGCAGCAACAGAGCCGTCTGCAGTTGCGGTGGTAATCTGCCTTATCTGCTTTTGGCGGCAGTCACCGGCAACAAAAACTCCTGCCGTTTTGGTCAGGCAGCTTTCATCGGAATTTATATATCCCCATTCGTTAAGCCCTGCAATATCTGCAAAAGCATCATTTTCCGGAACAAGTCCGATAGCAACAAACAAGCCGTTAACCTCAAGTTCGCTTTCCGAGCCGTCTGCCTCCTTGCGGAGAGTCAAGCTTTTAAGTGAATCATCTCCGTTGAGTGCTGAAATAACGGTTCCCATTATGAACTCAACATTATCCTTGCCCTTAAGCTTTTCAACAAGCCTTGCTTCGCCCGTGAAATAATCAAGGTTTTGAACAACATAAACCTTTTTGCAGCCCTCAGAAAGGAGAACCGCCTCCTGCAAAGCGGAGTTTCCGCCACCGAGAACGGCAACAGTCTGGCCTTTGAAAAATGCTCCGTCACAAACGGCACAGTATGAAACACCCGCACCGACAAGCTCATTTTCATTAGGCAGGCCAATCTGCCTGTGTTTAACACCTGTTGCAATTATAACTGCTTTTGCTTCATGCTCGCCATCCTCTGTAACAACGGTTTTTGTTGCGCCGTTGTCACGGATTGCGGTAACGGTTTCCATTTCAATTTCCGCGCCCTGAGAAATAACCTGATCAACAAGCTTTTCGGCAAACTCATTGCCGCTCATCTTGGCAAAACCGGGATAATTTTCAATCTGCGGAGAATAGGTGATCTGACCGCCGAAAGTGCCTTTTTCGAGCACAAGAACGGATTTATCCGCGCGCAGTGCATAGAGCGCTGCGGTTAATCCCGCAGGCCCTGCACCGATAACAATAATGTCATGCATTGAATTCATTCCTTAGATTGCCGCATCTTTTGCAGCTTCGATAAATTTCTTAATCTCGGCAACACCTGCATACTTATCTGCTTCGCCGCCGGAAACAACAACAAGAGTAGGAGCCTGTCTTACACCAAGCTGCATTGCAAGAGCTTCGTTCTCATAAGCCATAAGCTCATTAACGGAAATGCCTGCTTTGGCAAGAAGCGAAAGAGCTATCTTGCAGTTGGGGCATGTTGCTGTTTTGAAGAGATAAAGGCCGTCAGCAAGGCCGCAACCCTCATCGATATCGTCAATGTTGGCTTTGGGAGCATCTGCCTTTTTCTGATGCTTGGTGATATCGGAATTTGCAATGTTATAAACCTTGCGCTCCTTATATTCCTGTGACTTGCCGTCATTCCAGTTCTGAACAGGTCTGTAATAGCCTGTAATACGGCTGTAAACCTCGGTTGTTTCACCGCAGTCGGGGCAGGTATAAACCTCGCCTGCAATATAACCGTGATTCTTACACACGGAATATGTGGGAGAAAGTGTATAGTAAGGAAGCTTGTAGTTGTTGGCAATCTTTCTGACAAGGTCTGCCGCAGCCTTCCAATCGGGAAGCTTTTCGCCGAGGAATGCATGGAAAACAGTGCCGGAAGTGTAAAGAGTCTGGAGCTCATCCTGAATATCAAGAGCCTCAAATATATCCTCGGTATAACCAACAGGAAGATGTGAGCTGTTGGTATAGTAAGGAGTTTCTTCGGAAGCGGTGATGATACCGGGATAACGCTTAACATCGTGCTTTGCAAGGCGATATGAGGTGGACTCTGCAGGAGTTGCCTCAAGGTTATAGAGATCGCCGTATTCTTCCTGATAGTCGGAAAGGCGCTCTCTCATGTGGTTAAGAACATTCTGTGCAAACTTCTGAGTCTTTTCGTTAGTCATATCGGCGCGAAGCCAGTTTGCATTAAGACCAACTTCGTTCATACCTACAAGACCGATTGTTGAGAAGTGGTTATTGAATGTGCCGAGATATCTCTTTGTGTAGGGATAAAGGCCTTCTTCAAGAAGTTTTGTAATGATGGTTCTCTTAATCTTAAGTGAACGTGCTGCGATATCCATCATCTTGTCAAGTCTTCTGTAGAAGTCTGCCTCATTTTCAGCAAGATATGCGATTCTGGGCAGGTTGATTGTTACAACGCCGACAGAACCTGTGCTTTCACCGCTGCCGAAGAAACCGCCGCTCTTTTTACGAAGCTCACGAAGGTCAAGGCGAAGGCGGCAGCACATGGAGCGAACATCGCTGGGTTCCATGTCGCTGTTAACATAGTTTGAGAAATAAGGAGTGCCGTATTTTGAAGTCATCTCAAAAAGAAGCTTATTGTTCTCTGTTTCTGACCAGTCAAAATCAGCTGTGATTGAATATGTGGGAATGGGATACTGGAATCCGCGGCCGTTGGCATCGCCTTCAATCATAATTTCGATGAAAGCTTTATTAATCATATCCATTTCGGCCTTGCAGTCTTTATATTTGAAATCCATTTCCTTGCCGCCTACAATAGCGTTCTGCTCTGCAAGGTCAGCGGGGACAGTCCAGTCAAGGGTGATGTTTGAGAAGGGAGCCTGAGTACCCCAACGGCTGGGAGTGTTAACGCCGAAAACAAAGGACTCAATGCACTTCTTAACCTGGTCATAAGTGAGGTTATCAACCTTAACAAAAGGTGCAAGATATGTGTCAAAAGAAGAGAAAGCCTGAGCACCAGCCCATTCATTCTGCATGATTCCGAGGAAGTTAACCATCTGGTTGCAGAGGGTTGCAAGGTGGCTTGCGGGAGCAGATGTGATTTTGCCTGTTACTCCGCCGAGGCCTTCCTGAATAAGCTGTTTGAGTGACCAGCCTGCGCAATAGCCGGTAAGCATGGAAAGGTCGTGAAGGTGAATATCAGCATTTCTGTGAGCATTGGCGATTTCATCGTCATAAATTTCGGAAAGCCAGTAGTTAGCGGTGATTGCACCGGAGTTGCTGAGGATAAGTCCGCCTACCGAATAGGTTACGGTTGAATTTTCTTTAACTCTCCAGTCGGTAACGTTAACATAGCTGTTAACAAGCTCTTTATAGTCAAGGATTGTTGACTTAAGATTACGGAGCTTTTCGCGCTGGCGGCGATAAAGGATGTATGCCTTGGCAATATCCGCATAGCCTGCTTGAATAAGCACGGATTCAACGCTGTCCTGAATATCCTCAACAGCAATTGCTCCTTTGTTGATTTTGGATTCGAAATCTGCGGTTACTTTGAGGGCAAGAAAGTCGATTGTTGAGGGATGATACTGCTTTTCCTGGGATTCGAATGCTTTTTTGATAGCTTCGGCGATTTTGGAGATGTTGAATTCTGCGGTTTTTCCGTCTCTTTTAATTACCTGATACATACCGTTCTTTCCTTTCAATAATGTTGTATGTTGAATTTAAATTATACCCAATATATTGTGTTTTTTGCCGCTAATCAAACGGCGGCGATTAAGATATTAGCAAATAATTGCGGTTCTGTCAATGGATTTTACAAGATATTGTGCCGAACATTTCAAGTTTGTGGAAAATGCACTATATATGCAACTAAATTTGGTTATTTTTTTCAGACTCCTCTTATTTCGCAAGAGTCAACATATTTGAGCATGATTTCGCGCATGGATTCCATCTCCGATTTCGGAACTGCAGAAAGGCCGAAACCTATCACCTCACCCGAGTCAATGAAACCCTGAAGAAAATGTCTTTTTGCTCCTTTTATCAGTTCGCCCAGGCTGTTCATACCGAAAACACTGTGAAACTCACGGACAACCGTTGTTCTGAATTCATAATCAACCTTGCCCTCCAGCAAAAATGCAATACTCTCTTTTATTTTGGAAATATCATATCCGCTTATTCCCACCGTTTCCGCATAAAGCTCGGGAGAATTTTTAATATCCATTGCAACATAGTCAACAAGCCCTTGTTCAACAAGCTCACGAAGCTTTTCGGGATAAGTTCCGTTGGTATCAAGCTTCACGCAATAGCCGAGTTCCCTTACCTTTTTTATAAAATCGGCAATATCCTTCTGCATAAGCGGTTCTCCGCCCGTGATAGCAATGCCGTCAAGAATCCCCACTCTTTTTTTCAAAAAAGCAAGTATCTCATCAACGCTGAACTCACTTTCTTTTATCGGATTGATAACGAGCCGTGAATTATGGCAGAAGGGACAGCGGAGATTGCATCCTGCAGTAAATACCGTGCAAGCCATTTTTCCAGGATAATCAAGCAGCGTTAATTTTTGAAAGCCTTGAATGTTCATGTCAATCACCCCTCGGTTAGTTGCGTTTAATTGTGGTGTAGACCTATAATAACACAAGATATTGTGTTTTGCAATAGGCAAAACCACAAAATTTTGATTTTTTCAAAAAAATTTCCTATATTTTGGTGGCAAAGCGCAAAAAAAGACGGTGCGCTGACGAACGCACCGTCAAAATAGATTATAGAATTATTCAGCCTTTTTTTCCTTTTTCTTATGGAAAAGAATCTTGTCAACGGGGAAATACAGGAAGAACTGAACTGCAGAGCAAATCATTGTTGCAATGTTCTTTGCTGCGGTTTCTTCAAGATCCCAACCGATGAATACTTCTTTGAGAGTGGGGTTAAGCCATGCAGAGAAGAAAATCAGAGCGATTGTGAAAACTATGTAGATGGGAAGTGCAACCGCTACATTTGCACCCGAATTGAAGGTTTTTTCTTTGTTAACAAAGAAAGCAACGATCTGAGCGATGATGTTTGCAACATTGCTTACGATGAAATAGCCGAGACCGCCGACTGCAACGGGATAAACAAATACCCACCAGCTGAAATCCTGATTATAAAGCTCTGCAAC
This sequence comes from Acutalibacteraceae bacterium, assembly GCA_045645145.1. Classification (GTDB taxonomy): domain Bacteria; phylum Bacillota; class Clostridia; order Oscillospirales; family Acutalibacteraceae; genus CAG-177. Next base: position 11,867 of record JAZRIG010000059.1, on the reverse strand, counting down.
AGGAGGAATAAGGTTGAGTGTGTTGAGAAGAACAAACTGAACGATCATTGCAAGAAGGCTTACAACGATGAACTTAACAAACTGCCAGATTGTAACAAGAAGCGAACCCTTGCTTTCAGCAGCTTTATCGATTTGATTTAATTTTCCCATGATAATATCTCCTATCATTATATATTCAATGCATTATAGCATATATTTCATGCGATTGGCAAGCCAAAAAATAAACGTTATTTTTGTGCAACATTACTCAACAATTTCCAAAAGAACAGGATTATTCCCAGGCTTCTCTTTTCCAATCAAAACAAATTTTATAAACATAGGCAGAGCTTCATCAAAAAGCTCCTGTGCAGAGCAATAAAGCGTTGCAATTATTTCGCCTTCTTTTACGCTGTCACCGGTCTTTTTTTGAAGAATTATGCCTGCTCCGGGGTCAATGGAATCCTCTTTTCTCTGCCTGCCCGCTCCAAGCGCAACGCACACGGAGCCTATGCCTTCGGCATCCATCGAAACAACATAACCGCTTTCAGGAGCTTTGATTTCAAGCTTATAGGATGAAATTTCAAAGTTGGAAGGATTGCGTATGTATTCCGCATCTCCGCCCTGCAAAGCAACCATCCGAGCCAATCTTTCGAGTGCAGAGCCGTCATTGATTTTTGAACGGGCAAGTTTTTTGCATTCATCAAAGCTACCTTTTCCTGCAAGCTCAAGCAGCTTGGCAGCAAGGAGAATGCAAAGCTCCGTTAAATCTTCGGGGCCGTTGCCTTTAAGTGTTTCAACAGCTTCAATCACTTCAAGAGAATTTCCGATACTGTATCCGAGAGGAACATTCATATCGGTTATCATTGCAGAAATTCTTTTGCCCGCTCCCCTGCCGATTTCAACCATTTTTTCGGCAAGCGCTTTTGCGGATTTTTTATCCTTCATAAACGCACCGCTTCCGCACTTAACGTCCAAAACTATGCAATCCGCACCGCCCGCAAGCTTTTTGCTCATTATGCTTGAAGCGATGAGAGGCATGTTATCAACAGTTGCCGTAACGTCACGCAGGCCGTAAAGCTTTTTATCGGCAGGACACAGCTTGCCTGACTGCCCCGCAACGCATAAGCCGCATTCATTCACGGTGTTTATGAATTCATCCGTTTCAAGAGTGGTTCTGAAACCCGGAATTGACTCAAGCTTATCAATCGTTCCGCCTGTATGCCCGAGGCCTCTGCCGCTCATTTTGGCAACCTTAATTCCGCATTCGGCAACAATGGGCGCAACAACAAGAGTTGTTTTATCGCCCACGCCCCCTGTGGAATGCTTGTCGCCCGTTACTCCTTCAACGGCAGAAAGATCCGCCATATCACCCGAACGCGCCATAGCATCTGTCAAATCAAGAGTTTCGCGTTCGTTAAGTCCGTTAAGATACATTGCCATAAGCAGCGCTGAAAGCTGATAATCGGGAACAGTCTCATTTGCTGCCGAAAAAGCAAAAAACTCAATTTCTTCCTTTGAAAGAACTTTTCCGTCACGCTTTTTTCGGATTATATCAATAAAATTCATATCAAACCTCACGTTTGTCAAATGATTCGGGAAGCAGTTCGCTAAGTTTCATTACTTTATAATTATCTGCACTTTTAGCCATAATTATCTCAAAATCGGAAGAACAAAATTCTTTCATAACCTGGCGGCAAACACCGCACGGCGGGCAATAATGCACCGGAGTTGCATTATCCGAGTTTCCGCCGACAACCACAATCCTGACAAAATCTCTTTTACCCTCGGAAACAGCTTTAAAAAACGCGGTTCTTTCTGCACAATTGGTTGGAGTAAAAGCTGAATTTTCAATATTGCAGCCTGTGTAAACCGTACCGTCGGGACAAAGCAAGGCGGCACCAACCGCAAAACCCGAATACGGTGAATACGCCATTTTTCGGGCTTCAAGCGCTGCTTTTATAAGCTCGGAATTATTCATTCGGCCGCCTCCAGAGCAATTTCAATCATTTTGTTAAAGGTTTGTTCTCTTTCAAGCGCCGTGCACTCCTCACCGCCTGCAAGCGGGCAGTCCGAAATCGTGCAGATTGCCAAAGCTTTTTTGCCCGCTCTGGCAGCATTCATATAAAGCGCGGCACATTCCATCTCTATCGCAAGAACGCCCATCTTCTGCCAATCGGAGAGGCTTTGAGCATCGTCATAGAAGGTATCTGACGAAAGTAAATTGCCGATAAACGGCTTTACTCCAAGCTTTTCAGCCGCTTTGACGGCATTCTGAAGAGTCTCATAATCCGCAACAGGTGCAAATGTTCCCGGCAAACGGTACTGCTCAGCATAAGCTGAATTTGTGCATGCACCCATTCCGAACACAATATCCCTCAAATGAAGTTCAGGGCTGATTGCACCGGCTGAACCAACTCTTATTATTGTTTCAACATCATAAAAATTATAAAGCTCATAGGAGTAGATTCCGATTGACGGCATTCCCATGCCCGAAGCCATAACAGAAACTCTTTTGCCTTTATAATATCCCGTATATCCCTGCACTCCCCTTGTGTTATTGACAAGCACGGGATTTTCAAGAAAATTTTCGGCAATATACTTTGCCCTTAACGGGTCGCCGGGCATAAGAACGGTTTTGGCAAAAGCATCCTTTTCTGTTGCCGCAATATGCGGAGTAGGTAAGCTCATTATGATTCCTCCTTAATATCCGATAACCTCTTGATTCTTAACCAATTTAACAATTGCGCTTGTGCCGAGGCGCTCACAGCCGAGATTAAGATAATCTCGAGCATCCTCAAACGAACGAATGCCGCCGGCTGCCTTCATTTTAACATTGGGGCCGATATGCTTTGCAAAAAGAGCAATATCCTCTCTTGTTGCACCGCCTTTTGAAAAACCCGTTGATGTTTTAATGAAATCTGCGCCCGACTGCGTAACTACACGGCACATTTCGATTTTTTCTTCGTCACTTAAAAGGCAGGTTTCAATTATAACCTTTAATATTTTGTCACCGCATACGGATTTTACTTCTTTAATTTCATTTAAAATCTCATCAAATTTTCCGTCCTTGGCCCAACCGACATTGATGACCATATCAATTTCATCCGCACCGTTTTCAACAGCATTTGCTGCCTCAAAAACTTTGACTGCAGTTGTTGAATATCCGTTCGGGAAACCGATAACCGTGCAGATTGCAAGCCTGCCGCCAACATATTCAGATGCCTGCTTTACATAAGATGCAGGAATGCACACACTCGCAGTTTTATATTTCATCCCGTCATCGCAGATTTGCTTTATCTCCTCCCACTTGGCATCAACAGCAAGCAAAGTATGGTCACAGTGAGAAAGTATTTTTTCAATATCCATATCGGCTCTCCTTACTTTATATTATACAATAATATAATTATATCTTATCTCCGCATTTTTTACAACCGTATTTTGTACAGAAAAAAGCGGACAGATTGAAAATCCGTCCGCTGTACTGCATTTTCAGATTCAGTTATCTCTGATAACATTGCCTGTTTTAAGGTTAAACTCAAGAACCTTGCTTTCGCCGTTATCATCAATATCAACTCTGATAACTTCTTCGTCAAGATATTCGGCTGCAATAATCTTTTCGTTGGTTTTCTTGAAATACTTCTTAAGATATTCAACTTGCTTCTTGTTGAATACGCCTGCATTGTCAGAAACAAAAAGAACGTTGCCGCAAAGATTATTTACCCTTGCAAGAAGATGCTTCTGTTCCCATGTGAACTTAAGATTATCGTTTCTCAGGAAGAATACATCGGGGTCATTCATAAACACTCTGCCGTTAAGATGGCGGCGGAAAATAGAGTTGTTGATTGCGCTCTGTGCGCTGAGCATCTCATTGTTAACATGGATGTGGTTATAAATCTTACCCTTATAAGTGAGGTCAACGTCGCAGCTGATACGACAGGCATCGCAAACGCCGATTGCCGCACTCATGGGAATACCGCAGCCGAGAAGAAGCTTATCGCCTACGCACTCACGCAAAAGCTGCATTGCCTCATACATAATTTCACCGCGGCACTTGCCGTTTCTCGGGCTGATGCACTCGCTGTATAAGAAATCAAGCTTAACCATATCGTAACCCCAATCGTTGAGGATAACATCAAAGAAATGCTTGATATATTCTCTTGCTTCGTCATTATAAATATCAAGAGTATATGCGCCGCCCCAGCCGATGCAGCCAATCTGAGGCTTTCCGTTTTCATCCTTGATAAGCCAGTCTGGATGCTCATTAGCAGTTCTTGAAACTCTCTGGCAGCTGAAAGGAGCAATCCAGATGCCCGCCTTGTAGCCCTTAGCGTGAACTTTTTCGGCAATATATTTCATGCCGTTGGGGAACTTCTCGCAAGGATCAAGCCAGTCACCGACAAATGTTTCGTAGCCGTCATCAATCTGGAAAATAGAAACCTCCTGCTTTGCGCAGTCAAGTCCGTTGAGGTCGCGAAGAATGATTTTTTCGTCAATCTTCTGGAAGTAGTTATACCATGAAGTATAGCCGCTCATTGAGCCGTTTCTTGTTTCGGGCATATTGAACATGCCGAAATAGCTGTCAAACACCTCATCGTAGGTGCCCTCAAAACAAACAATATCAAGCACCTGATAAGGCTCTGTAACAACCTTGCCGAGAACATCTTTATGAATTGAGAAATAATTCTCGTTCATTTTCACTTTAAAATATGTAAAACCTGTTTTTTCGCTGAGTGAACCCCAGAGCTTAACATTTTCACCGTTTCTGATATAAGTATAGCAATGGCTGTGGAATTCGCCGGGTTTCTCAGAATAATCAACAATATACTGATCGCCGAAAAGTTTTGCGGCGTGGCTTGCGAGAGGATGGATATTTGAAAGCTTAATTACACCTCTCTGAATGTGGTGGTTTTTGAATTCCCTGCTCTTGGTCCAAGACTGATATCCGCCCGCAAAAAACCAATCGTTATTTTTGAACTCATATTCGTTTTCAACATAAAAATCAACAAGCTCAAAATCGCATTTGGGGTTAAGAACAACCGAATATCTTTCCGCTGTATCGGTTATCTCAAGAGAATAAACCTCAGTTTCTGTTTCATTTGAGGTAATTATTGCCCCTGCGGATTTGTATTTGATAACGTAATTTCTGTTCATAGCGCACCTCTCCAATCCGTAAAATTGCAAAATATATCGATATTATAACAGATACTTGGTTTTAGTTCAAGTAATATTATCTTTTTATTTGACATCAATAATAATAAATGATAAGATTAATAAAAAACAAATCAAAGGGTGATTTATCGTGTATATGAAAAAATATGAATTCTGGTTTGTGGTCGGCAGCCAATTCCTCTATGGCCCCGAAGTTTTGGATATCGTTGCCGAAAGAGCCGCAGAAATGGCAGATAAAATGAACGCAAGCGGTCTGCTGCCCTGCAAGGTTGTTTATAAAGTAACAGCCAAAACTCCCGAAGAAATTTCGCAGGTTGTCAAAGAAGCAAACTATGAGGACAAATGTGCAGGCATCATCACCTGGATGCACACCTTCTCACCCTCAAAAATGTGGCTCAACGGCCTCAAAGAGCTTCAAAAACCTTATTGCCACTTTGCAACACAATATAACAGAGATATTCCCAATGAAGAAATCGACATGGATTTCATGAACCTTAATCAGGCCGCCCACGGCGACAGAGAGCATGGCTTCATCGCCGCAAGGCTTCGCATGCCCAGAAAGGTTATCATGGGCTATTGGCAGGATGAAAAGGTTCTTAATGAACTCGGCAAATGGATGCGTTCGGCAGTCGGCGCAGCTTTTTCAAAGAATCTTAAGGTTATGCGTTTTGGTGACAACATGAGAAACGTTGCCGTTACCGAAGGCGATAAGGTAGGAGTTCAGGAAACTCTCGGATGGCAGGTTAACACCTGGCCTGTAGGCACACTTGTTGAATATATCAACGCCGTCACCGAAGCCGAAGTTGATGCCCTTATGGCTGAATACAGCGAAAAATATGAAATCGCAACAGACAACATTGCAGCAATCCGTTACCAGGCAAAAGAAGAAATTGCCATGAAGAAAATGCTTGATGAACAGGGCTGCCTGGCATTCACCAACACATTTGAAGATCTTCACGGCATGGAGCAGCTTCCCGGCCTTGCAAGCCAGAGGCTCATGGAGCAGGGCTACGGATACGGCGGTGAAGGCGACTGGAAAGTTTCCGCAATGACAGCCGTCATGAAAGCCATGACGGAAGGCATGACCGGCGGCACCGCTTTCATGGAGGACTATACATATAACCTTGCACCCGGCGCTGAATATTCTCTTGGTGCGCACATGCTTGAGGTTTGCCCCACACTTGCAGCAGACAAACCCAGAATTGAAGTTCATCCGCTCGGAATCGGCGGAAAAGGCGACCCTGCAAGACTTGTTTTTGAGGGTAAAGCGGGCTCTGCTGTTGTTGTGAGCCTTGTTGATATGGGCGGCAGACTGAGAATGATTTGCCAGGATATAGAATGCGTTAAGCCCATTCTTCCAATGCCCAATCTTCCCGTTGCAAGAGTTATGTGGAGAGCCATGCCCGACCTTTGCACGGGCGCAAAATGCTGGATTATCGCAGGCGGCGCACACCACACCGTTCTTTCTTATGACGCAGATGCGGAAATGCTTCGTGACTTTGCAAGAATCATGGACATTGAATTTGTTCACATCAACAAAAACACAACCCCCGAATCGCTTGAAAACGAGCTTTTCCTCAATGACCTTGCCAGAAAACTCAAATAAAATACACACATTAGAAAAGACACCTGTTAAAAAAACAGGTGTCTTTTAACATTTGTTTTTAATCAGACTTTTTTTACGAATACGGTAAGCATGCTTTCGATATATGTCACTTCAACAAAATAGCCCTTACCGTTTTTTGCGGCATAATAAGCATCCGCCTCAATTGCTCCATTAACAAAATCTGCTTTTTTCAACACTTCAATATATTTTTTACATTCCTTTTCAGAAGCTTTGACTCTGAGAATATAACTAAAGCCCTCATTATATTCTTCGGTAACTTCATTATCAAAGCTGAAATCAGGCAGCTGCTCCGAAAAATAATTATGCAGTCTGGTTTCCTTAACTGTTGTTTTTTCTGAACTTATGCTGTTTTCGTTATCTTTGCACGCAGAAAAGCCAAACAAAAGCATCAAAATCAACAATACTGCTGCGACCCGTTTTATCATAAAACTAAACCTCCGTAAAAATTCATGTTATTATATCATATTTTTTATAATATCGCAAGCATTTAACCCCATTGACATTTAATATTTTTTATTGTAAAATTCTAATATCAAATTTGAAAGGGTTGATTGAATGGCAAACGAACTCAAGAAAAAATATGGCCTGCTGACAGCGATCTGCATGGTTGTAGGTATAGTTGTGGGAAGCGGTGTCTTCTTTAAAGCAGAAGCAATTCTCAACAAAACAGGCGGCAACCTCAAAATCGGTATTCTCGCATGGATAATCGGCGGCATTATCATGGTTATCTCTGCATACACCTTCTCAATACTCGCAACCAAATATGAGAAGGTCAACGGCGTTGTTGACTATGCAGAAGCAACCATCGGCGAAAAATACGGCTATATTATCGGTTGGTTCTTAAGCACAATTTATTACCCTACCCTTACAATGGCTCTTGCCTGGCTTTCGGCAAGATACACATTGGTTGTATTCCAGGGTGACAGCGCAGACCCGACAAGCGGCATGTGCTTTGTCCTTACAGCATTCTATCTTGTAGGCAGCTATGCGCTTAACACACTCTCTCCCATTATTTCAGGTAAATTCCAGGTTTCTACAACTTTCATCAAGCTCGTTCCCCTGCTTCTCATGGGCGTTGTTGGAACAATCTACGGTATTTCAAACGAAAACGGTGTTCTTGTTGAAAACTTCACAACCGTTGTTAATGATGTTCCTGCAGGCGAAGCTATTTTCGCAGCAGTCTGCGCAACCGTTTTTGCTTATGAGGGTTGGATTATTGCAACCTCAATCAATGCAGAGCTTAAAGACGGCAAAAAGAATCTTCCCAAAGCTCTTGTTATCGGTTCGCTTATAATTGTTGCTATCTATGTTCTTTATTATGTCGGTCTTGCAGGCAGCATTCCAAATGCTGATATGATGGCAAGCGGTCAGGCAGCAGCAAGAAACGCATTCGGCGCTGTATTCGGCAAAGCAATGGGCACCGGAATTTTTGTTTTCGTTATCATTTCATGTCTCGGAACTCTCAACGGTCTTATGCTTGGTTGCACAAGAGGTATTTATTCAATCGCAAGCAGAGGCAGAGGCCCCGCACCTCACATTTTCGGCTATCTTGACAAGCACACCAACATGCCCAGCAATTCATCAATTCTCGCCCTTCTTCTTTGCGCTGCATGGCTTGTATACTTCTATTTTGCAAATCTCAACAGTGATACAGCAGCATCTCTCAAGATGTTTGCTTTTGACCCCACAGAGCTTCCCATCGTAACAATTTATCCTTTCTACATTCCCATCTTCTTCAAAATGTTCTCAGACAAGAGCCTCCCCGCTTTCAAGCGTTTTGTTGTTCCCGCTCTTGCAATTGCAGGCAGCCTGTTTATGGTTGTTGCCGCATTCGTTGCTCATAAGGCAGAAATTCCCGGATATCTCATCATATTTGCGGTAATTATGCTTATTGGCTTAGGATTCATGAAGAAAAAGAAAGTAGCATAAAGCATAAAAAATGCACGCATTGTCCAATAACGGACAATGCGTGTTTTCTTTTATTGACATTCTTTTAAAACTTCGTAAGCCATCTGAGGATAATCTGTCATGATGCAATCTGCACCGTTGAGAATCAGTTCTTTAACATCCTCGGCATCATTTACCGTCCAATACTGAACGGCTATATCATATTTGTGAGCATAATTGATAAGCTCTCTGGTTCCCGTATTGATTAATCCGCCTGCAGCGCTTCTTCCGTAAGGAATCTGAAGTGCAACATAAGAAACGCCAAGGTCATCCAAATCCCAATTCATTCGCGCATAAATATAAAACTGAAGTGCCTCGGTTGTTCTTGCGGAACGCGGCATATCTGGATATTTATGCTCCATATAAATTGAAACATCTTCCTTGGATGATGCCCAAATAACTCTATCAGACAATTCTCGCTCTTTAATAATTTTATATAACTTGTCGGCGGCTTTCATTCCGTTAAGACTTTGGCTCTTAATCTCTATGATATATCTATATTCTTTTCCGTCGGAATTCTTTTCAATATAGTCTATTACATCCTCACATTTGGCAACACGGAGATTATCGGGAATATCTTCGCCGCGCAGCCCGCGATACGGATAAGTTTCACCGTCTGCCGTAAAATTTTCGCCAAGATTAAGTGTGCTGTAAGCCTCTTCAAAAGTTAACGACGATGCGTAAACAAAACTATGGCCAAACTGTTCAACCGCGTTTGAAGTTTCGTCATAAGTAAGATTATGAAGAATTATAAGTTCGCCGTCTTTTGTAAGCTGCACATCAAATTCAAAAGTGTCAACTCCGAATTCTTCATTCTCTTCCAGAACCCTTTGAAACGCCATAAGAGTATTTTGAGGAACCACTCCTGCACCTGAGCGGTGAGCCGAAATATCAGGGTCGAGATATTCATTTATATAAGTATTTTCTGCCTCTGCATTAATCATAATCGGTGTGTCAGGATCGCCCGGCAAACACATGGTTGCAGCAATCGGAAGCGCAACCACAACAGACAAAAGCAAATGAACAATGTTTTTTACTGCAATAAAAAAACCAACCATTTTATTTTCTCCTTTTGGAAATGATGAGTAATTATAAACCAACAATCCATTTTTTTCAACCGAAGCAAGATAAAATTAATATAATCTTAAGACAAATCAATTCTATACATAAAAAATTCACCGCAGACGAAAATATCTACGGTGAATATATTATTAAAACGACGACACTTAAGCAGCCCTAAAAATCAATATAATATCTCTTTAAATCTTTCGGTGAACTGCTTTGTGTCAACATTGCAAAGCTTATGGCCGTCTGTACCCATATTAAACACAACTCCGATTTCCTTACCGATTTGGAAATAGCGGTGATAGAACTCGGGGTCGCCGAGCACGGCAGGAACATTAAGCTCCCAAGCAATTTCTTTATTATGAGCCTTTTCCATGATGTCACCGATTTCATTATCGGTGAATGCCCTCGTAACATCATGAGGGTCATCAAAGGCGTGTATATAACCCGCCATAAACGGATGCGCAAAGCAATCCGCCCTTCCGCTTTCGATAACGCAGTCCATTATAGCCAGCATGTGTTCGGCATAGGCTCTCGGTGTTTTAACCTCGGGATGCTCCCAATAGCTCTGGTGATAATGGTTAGTTGTGTAAAGCCTGTAATCAAGCGAATTGTCGCAAGCAATATCGTCGGCAAATTTGCCGATACCGTAAGAGGAAAGCTCCGCTCCGACAAGCACTTTTACATTCGTTTCTATCTGCGCAAGCTCTCTGAGAATATCATACCTCTGCTGAGCAACCGCATTTCTTTTTTGAATATTGTTATGGTCTGTCAGAGCAATCATTTCAAGCCCTGCGGCTTCTGCCGTTTTAACAATATCCGCCGCAATCATCTCGGGTTTGGCACAGCCTGAAAAACGGGTGTGAAGATGCAGATTGTATTTTGCAAGCTCATCAATATCATAGGTTTTATCATGAAAAAACATTATTTACAGCTCCAATCCAAACAGAATATTTGCGTTTTTTCGGGTTAAGTCAAGAATCTCCTGCGCGGTTACTCCTCTCACCTCGGCAAGCACCTCTGCGGTGTAAGGAATAAACGACGAATCACATCTCTGCCCTCTGAAAGGCACGGGTGTCATATATGGGCAGTCTGTTTCAATAAGCAACCTTTCATCGGGCACAACAGCAGCAACCTCACGAGGCTTGCGTGCATTCTTGAACGTTACCGCTCCGCCGAGGCCGATATACATACCGAGCTTCACAACCTCTTTTGCCATTTCTGCCGAACCCGAAAAGCAATGCACAACACCCTTGGGCTTGTACCTTTTGAGAAGTGTCATTGTGTCCTCATGAGCCTCTCTGTCATGCACAATAACAGGCAAATCAAGCTCTTTTGCGAGAACTATCTGCTGCTCAAACACCTTTTGCTGAACGTCACGCGGCGAAAAATCATAGTGATAATCAAGGCCGATTTCACCAACCGCAACGCATTTATCCTCCATGCATAGCTTTTTAAGCACGGGAAGATATCCCTGCTTGCAGCTCTCGGCTTCATGTGGATGAACTCCGCATGCTGCATATATAAAAGAAAATTCGTCCGCCAATTCAAGGCTTGTCAGACTTGAAGCCATATCGCTTGCGCAATTAATAATACCGCAAACGCCCCGCTCAGGCAGGGCGCTTACAAGCTCTTTGCGGTCATCATTAAAAGCCTCACTGTCATAGTGAGCATGACTGTCAAAGATATTATTCATAATTTATCTTACCTTACTTCCTGCGGGAACACCGTCAACAAAGATAACCTTAACGTCATCCTCTCCAACATCTGCCGCAAGTATCATTCCCTGGCTCTCAACGCCGCAGAGAACAGCAGGCTTGAGATTGGAAACAAGAATCACACTCTTACCGACAAGCTCCTCAGGCTTATACCATTTTGCGATGCCGGAAGCAACGGTTCTCGGGTCGCCCGTGCCGTCATCAAGAGTAAGCTTCAAAAGCTTCTTTGCCTTCTTGACAGGCTCACACTCGGTAATTTTTGCAACTCTGAGATCAACCTTGGCAAAATCATCAATTCCGATTTTTGCAACGCCCTGAATCTCCTCTTTAAGAGGATTAACGGGATTTGCCGCAGCCTGAGC
>JAZRIG010000058.1:0-21205 GCA_045645145.1 Acutalibacteraceae bacterium | reverse complement strand
ATCTTTGTGTGCTTTGGGTTAAGCATGACGGAGAATCCGTTTTGAAAAAACTAAAACGATATAGCTAAAATCGTTTTATTAGATAATTGAAATAAAAGATGTTGCAAAAGAATATGGTTGATTTTTCTTGTTAGGGGATATTAATATGAACAGCATCTATTGCCAAAGTTGTTTTACATTTTGCTTATGCAAGGATTCTATAGTGGCTGTTGATTCATTGAAATCTCTTGAGATTAAAAGATTTTTGGGAGAATATACATTTTATTCTGACAGCCATACACAGTTTGACTGTGGAAAAAATGGCGATAGGGAGCTTATAATCTGCGGCTATGCCGACGATGTTTGCAGCGGACAGAGAGAAGGTCTTGCGCAGACGGTTCTTGTTTCAACTCGGAATTTCTCAGAGGTTGTTGAATACGAAAAAAAGCTCGGCGGTAAGTATGTTATTTTTTATGCGGAAAACGGTAAATGTTACTGTTTGGGAGATGCAACCTGTAGCATCCCTGTCTTTTATACCGTTGGTTTATCGGATTTTGTTTGTTGCAGTAATCCTCAGATGATAATCAAAAATTATGATTTTAAACCCGATGAAGAACTTCAGAAAATCCGTGACAGCGGTCCGCTTAATCAAGCAATGCCTTATGATGTAACTCCTTACAGAGAGATGAAACAGCTTATTCCGAACCATTATTTGGATATCAATGAGAAGAAGGCTGTGCGATTTGTTAATTCTCATGAGAAACAGAAAGAATTATCGCCTCAAAAAGCTGCTGAAATAACCGCTCCGATGATAGAAAACATAACCAAAATGTATCTGTCAGAATATAAAATATATTGCCCGTTAACCTCCGGAAGAGACAGCAGGGTTGTATATGCATTTTTGAAAAGTCTTTGTGATAGGGTTAATTCATATACAATCTGGAAGGACAGCTTTAAAAAAGACAGTCAGGATTGGGATGTGCCTGTTGCACTTGCAAACCTCAGTGGCGGCAGGCATGAACAGATTCATAAAGAAACCGTTACCAAAGAAATGAAGCTTAACATGGACAGGATTCTCGGAGAAAACGGCTATCCTCAGGATGCTTTTGCTCTTTCGGTAACCGTGAATAGCCACTATAAAGGCTGTGCAACTCTTGAAGGTGATATAATCGGACAGGTTGGCAAATGCTCCCTGCACCGTGACATACCGTTGTTTTTAGCATCTCCCGGATATTTCAGATGCAAGCTTCATAACTACAGCAGAGAAGCAAAGGTGTTGCTGAAAAAATGGATGAAAGAAATAAAGAGCGGTGGAGAAAAAGTTAATGTTTTTGATTTGTTTTCAATCGAAAACAGGCTGGGTGTTTGGGCATCGCACACTCATCTGATTCGCAACACCATGGGTCAGCCGTATTTTAATATTTTCAATTCACGAAGTATTATTTATGCCTGGACGGCGGTGAACAGGGCGGAAAGAATGAAATCTATGATTCATGTTGAGTTGATTAAACTAAGAGCCCCTGAATTGCTTGAAATACCTTTTGAAAAGGATAAAAGCGGACTGATTAATCTTGCAAAGTCAAACGCAATGGTGTTTTATTTTGCATCGTTTGCGAAATTTTTTGTTCAGAAAAGAAATTTTTTCAAAAATAAAGAAAAGGCGACGGAATAATCCGTCGCTTCAGTTTATATAAAAACTCCCTGTTATATATACAACAGGGAGTTAATTTTTTATTTTGTTCTTTGTTCAATAGTATTTTTAAATAGTGCCATGCATTCGCTGACAAAGTCAAGCGGTGAGGTAGCAACCGATGTTATACCTTCAGCAACCATTTTATGATAAATAGAATTGCGTTTGTAGGCTATTGCCATAATTGCGTGATATCTGAATTTGATATAACGAATTTCTTTTTTTGTAAGTTTCGGGAAGTAGCGGGTTTTTATCTGATAAAGATTTTTTTCACCTTGAATTTTGTTTTTGCTGAAAGAAATACTTCCCTCTGCACTTATTGTGTGGAGAACATCGTTGACATCCATATATCTGATTTTAAGTCCGCCTTCAATTGCTTTGAGCGTCAAGATAAATTCCTGCCCGCAAAGAGCATTATCAAAACCGCCGATCTGACGGAGTTTTTCTGCTTTAAACATATAAGTAGATGTCCCCGTCAAATGGTAAAGCAGATGGTAACGTAAAAGAGATTCGTTGTCGTATGCAGGGATATCTTTAAAATCTCTGACTTCAACAGGTTTTCTGTTTTTGCACATAACAGTGTTTGAAAATGTCATATCGCAGTCATTTTCAATCATAAACCTGAGCTGTTTTTCGATTTTATCTAAGGTGTATTCATCGTCATCGTCAAGAAAAGTAATATATTCGCCTGTTGATGCGTCTATTCCGCGGTTACGGGCAAGAGAACCGCCAAGGTTCTTTTCGTTTTGAATATAAATAATCTTCTCAAAATCAAGAGATTCCACATACGCCTTAACTTCCGGCCTTTTTTCATACGTGTCAGGGCTATCATCTACAATAACAATCTCAACATTTTTATATGTCTGATTAATAACAGAATTGACAGCTGTTGAAAGGCATTCCACTTCTCTTTTGTAAGTGGGAATTACAACTGAAACAAGATTGTCCATACAATTCGCTCCGTATTTTTGGAATAAAAAAATTATAACCATTAATTGAGTTTTTGTCAATCTTACTCGATGAATTTGAACAATTTAATATAAAATTTGCTATTTGTTTTAACTTGAATTTAAACGCTATTGAAAAAGCAGATAAGATTGTATATAATTACTTTATTATATAGGATGAGAAGGTGAAAGCAATGCGAATATTTCATATAAACTGTAATTATATCGGGACTACTCTTCATCAGATTATGGTAGAAAACTTAGAGAAGCTGGGTTATGATAATCGGGTCTACGTACCTGTTTACAGCAAGAATATCGCAGTAATAAAACCTAACGAAAATGTTTGCGTAAGCGAGTGCTTCAAAAAATGGGATCGCCTTGTTTTCGATTATAAACAAAAGAAAATATATAAAGATATAATCTCAAAATTTAATATTACCGATTATGATTGTATCCATGCATACACACTTTTTACGGATGGAAACTGTGCGAGGAGGCTTTCGAAGAAATATGGTGTTCCCTATGTGGTTGCGGTTCGTAATACAGATGTAAATTCATTTTTTCGTTTGATGCCTCATCTCAGAAACAGAGGCATTCAGACTATGCGCAATGCATCGGCGGTGTTCTTTTTGTCTGAAGCCTACAGAAAACAAGTTTTTGACAAGTATGTTCCTGCAAAATATCAAAATGAAATCTTACAAAAGACATATATAATTCCTAACGGTATAGATGATTTTTGGCTCAATAACAGTATTCAAACAGATGCCGAGAAAATCAATACCAAAGAGCTCAAACTGATTTACGCAGGCAGGATTGATAAAAACAAAAATATTCCTACCACACAAAAGGCTATGGAAATTTTGCGGAATGAGGGCTGTAATGTCACCCTGACGGTTGTCGGTAAAGTTGAAGATAAAGCAGAATTTGAATGTATTATGCAAGATAAGTATACTACATATATACCCAATCAAAAGAAAGAGGATTTATTGAAATTATACAGAGAACATAATGTGTTTGTTATGCCTTCTTTTACGGAATCGTTTGGGTTGGTTTATGCTGAAGCCATGAGCCAGGGGCTTCCGGTTGTTTATTCTGCCGGCCAAGGATTTGACGGACAGTTTGAAAACGGAAGAGTTGGATACAGCGCAGATGCGCACAGTCCGTATTCGGTAGCTGAAGGAATCAAAAAAACGGTTGATAATTATTCATTGATTAGTATGGAAGCTAAAGAGTGTTCCCAAAAATTCACTTGGTCAGAAATAGTATGTGAATATGACAGGATTTATAAACACTTATAATTTATTAAACCACAGTAACCCTCCGGATAAGACGGAGGGTTACTTGACGTACAGTTTCTTATAGGTTATAATATTTATCAGATATTTATGTTTTGATTGAGATGTTATGATGGAGGTGTATACCGCAATGAAAGCAGCCGAAGCGTTTGAAAAAATATATAAAAAACAGGCTCTGTATACCGCTTTTACGCCTTACAGAATCTGCCCTATAGGTGCGCACAGCGACCATCAGCTAGGCAAAATTACGGGCTTTGCAATCAACAAGGGTATCCATATTGCTTACGGTCCGAAAGAAAACGGCGTTATTGAAATTCAGTCTTTGCAGTTTAAAAAAAGGGCGCAGTGGCATGTGGCTGCAACTCCATCAACAAAACAGAACGATTGGGCGGACCATTTAAGAGGTGCCACAATTGCGCTTGATAAACGTTATCCGCTTCGCAGGGGGCTTTGTGCCGTTATTGACGGCGAGCTTCCCATAGGCGGTCTTTCATCCTCTGCTGCGGTAATAATTACGTTTCTTTTCGCACTTTGCACGATGAACGGAATTGCTCTTACTGCGAATGAATTAATCACTATTTCACAGGAAGCTGAAAACAAGTATGTCGGCGTTTCTTGCGGAAAGCTTGATCAATCCTGTGAGATGTATTGCAAAAAGAATCATTTGCTTTATATGGATTTATTGGATGACAGCTATGAGCTTATTCCTCAACATCCTGATATGAAGCCGTATAAAATTGCAATTTTCTTCAGCGGCCTTGAGCGCAGCCTTGCAGGTTCTGCATTCAACATGCGTGTGGATGAATGCAGAAGCGCCGCGTATGCACTCAAAGCCTATGCAGGCATGGAATACGGCAAGTTTGAGCAGACAAACCTCCGCGATGTTCCTTATGAAGTGTATTTGCAATATAAGGACAGGCTCCCCGAAAACTGGCGCAAGCGTGCCGAGCATTGGTATACAGAATTTTTCCGTGTTCAAGAGGGCGCAGAGGCATGGCGCAGAGGAGATATAGAAGAATTCGGCAGACTTTCCTTTGAAAGCGGTAAATCATCAATTAACAATTGGAAAACAGGTTCTCCCGAGCTTAAAACCCTTTATGAAATTATGTCGCATACAAAAGGAATCTATGGCGGACGTTTCTCAGGCGCAGGTTTCAAAGGCTGTTGCATGGCGCTGATAGACCCCGAATTTGAAGAAAGTATAACAGAAACCGTAACGCGAGAATATTTAAAAGCCTTTCCTCACCTTGAAGGAAAGTATTCCGTGCATGTCTGCGAAAGTGCAGACGGTGTAAATCTTGATTAGCGAGGCGTTAACATGAAATGTTTGATTCTTGCGGCAGGTTATGCCACAAGGCTTTATCCTTTGACAGAAAACTTCCCAAAGCCGCTGTTAAAGGTCGGCAACAAAACGATTCTTGACTGGCTGGTTGACGATATTGACACGGCAGGAGAGATTGATGAATATGTGGTTATCTCAAACCGTAAGTATGCCTGCCATTTTGAGGATTGGGCAAGGCAGAAATCGCAGAAAATAACTGTTGTTGATGACGGAACCGAAAGCAACGAAACCCGCCTCGGCGCCGTTAAAGATATTCAGTTTGCAATCGACAGTCTTAATCTGGATGACGATATGCTTGTTATCGCAGGCGACAATGTTCTCGATTTCAGCCTTACGGAATTTATTGCATACTCCAAGAAAAAGAACACATCGTGCATAATGCGTTATTATGAGCCGAGCAGAGAAAAGCTTCTCAAATGCGGCGTTGTAACTCCAGACGCTGATGATAAAGTTCTGAATATGACGGAGAAATCCCCAACGCCCGCAACCCATTGGTGCTGCCCTCCTTTTTATTATTACACAAAAAACGATGCCAAGCTTGTCCGCAAGGGAATTGAAAGCGGATGCGGCATAGATGCACCGGGCAGCTATATTGCGTGGCTGTGCACTCAGACGGCCGTTCATGCAATGGAAATGCCGGGTAAACGCTATGATATAGGCAATCTTGAAAGCTATGAAAAAGTGAAGGCGGAATATAAAGGCATTAACAGATGATTGATGCCTTAAATTTAATATCAGTTTAAAACCGTTGCTTGCACACCAACATAGGTGCAAGCAACGGTTTTTTGTTTATCTGTATGCGCTTCTTCCTTTGGTATATTTAACTTTTCTGTGCAAATAATAACACAAAATGAAATCGTTTGAGGTGATTATATGCCAGTCAGATTGGGAAGATACACCTTGTCATTGCCTTCTATGCCCGGCATTGCGGGGTATGCAGCTGTTGTTGGCAAAAAGGAGGGTCAGGGGCCGCTTGCGCAGGAGTTTGACTATATATATGAAGATGCATCGGCGGGCGAAAAATCCTGGGAAAAAGCCGAAAGTGTTATCCACCGTGATGCAGCTTCCCGTGCAATAACAAAGGCAGGAATATCTCCGCAGGATGCGGATATTATTTTTGCAGGCGATTTGCTTGACCAGTGCATGGGAACAACCTTCGGAATCAGAGAACTCGGGATTCCGTTTGCAGGCATGTACGGAGCATGTTCAACAATGGCTCTTTCAATGGCGGCTGCAGGGGTTTGCGTTGACAGCCGAATTGTTAATGTTGCAGTTGCTTCAACTTCTTCGCATTTTTGCTCTGCCGAAAAGCAATTCAGAATGCCGCTTGAATACGGCGGTCAAAGGACTCCCACGGCTCAATGGACCGTTACGGGGGCAGGAGCGGCAGTTGTTACAAAGGATGAGAGCAAAGCGCGGATTGAAAAGGTTATAATCGGAAGAATACAAGATTACGGTATCAAAGACCCCAACAACATGGGTGCGGCAATGGCACCGGCTGCATGCCGTACCATAGCGGATTTTTTGGCGGATACAAACACGGCGCCCGAGGATTATGATTTGATATTAACAGGCGACCTTGGCTCTGTTGGCTCTCAATTGCTTTGTGAGCTGATGATAAAGCAGGAGAATATTGATATATCTTCGGTTCATAACGATTGCGGTCTTATGATTTTTGACCTTGCAGAGCAAAAGGATGTTGGTGCGGGAGGCTCAGGTTGCGGCTGCAGCGGCGCAGTTGTTTGCTCCAATATTTTGCGAAGAATTGAAGCAGGTGAATTGAAAAGGGTTCTTTTTGTCGGAACAGGTGCGCTTATGTCGAGCGTTTCTTCGCTTCAAAGTGAAACCATTCCGTGCGTTGCCCATGGAGTATTGCTGACGGGAGGTTGAGGAAATGAACGAAATAACAAGTGCGCTTCGTGTTGTAAATACAGCTTTTAAAGCGGTAAGAATTATTGATGTTTTCAAAAAAATTGTTGTTGGCGCGGCGGCGATGATTTGCTGCGCTTTTGCAATCAGGTTTTGGCGAAAATAAGAAGGGATGACAGTATGAAGGACAGCCCGGAAATTATTATGAAGAGCGCTTTGCGTAATTTCAAAAAAAATATGCGTAAATTTTCGGATAAAAACCGCAAAGAATCTTCGGCTTGGCTTTCGGATAATTATTATATTCTTGAACGTTGCGCAAGGCAGGCGGCGGTTGAATGCTCGCATGCCCGAAAAAGTATGAAGGGCTCGGATTTGCTTCCGAGCCTTTTTGGCAGATGCGCTGAATTATGTGAAAACGGAGCGATTCCCGATGAAGGTGAAATTGTTGAATTCCTAAAAAGAGACGGACTTGACGGTATATCTGCAGGGTATCTTCCGCTCGCCGTAACGTGCGCCCTTGTTGACAGTGCATCAAAAGGAATAAATCTGAATAATGAAAAGGGAACAAGGTTGCTTTCGGCTTCCATAGAATCTTTGCGCCGTATGGGTGAGGTTGATTTTGAGTTTGTAGCTAAAACCCTCAGCAAATCGGAAGAGTTTCTTCTTGGTGACCCTGAAGGAATTTACGGTTCTATGGATGAAGAAACTAAAATGAGATACAGGAGAGCCGTTGCTGTTGCTGCATTCAAGTCAGAAAAAAGCGAAGAAGAAATTGCCCGAAACGCATTAAAAAGCGCTCAAAAAAACGGGGAACACATCGGAAAATATATTATTCCGTTGACGAAAAGCTCCAAAAGAGGATGGCTGTTTTTAGCAATGGAAATTGTAATGCCTCTTGCGGGAGCATTGGCGGCAGGATTTTTCTTTGCGGAGCCTGCCGTTGCCGTTCTTCTGTTTTTGCCCCTGTGGGAGCTTTTGCGTTATCCGATTGAAAGAGTTTCATTGAAAGGTATAGTTCCGAAGCGCTTTTTGCGGTTATCGGTTGATGATGAAAAGGTGAGGAATACACACGCACTTTTAACCGTTTCAACACTCCTTCCTTCCGCGGACAGAATGAATGAGCTTAAAGATAAGCTTGAAAGCATATATTTGAGCAACGCTGTCGGCAATATCAAAGTTTGCTGCCTTGCCGATTTCAAAGCGGCAGGTATGCCCCGTAAACCTGAGGATAGACATATTGTTAAAGCTGCTAAGCAAGCGGTTGACAGCCTCAATGCAAAATATGACGGCGGTTTCATTTTGGCAGTAAGACCGCGCTCATATTCGGAAACACAAAATGAGTTTATAGGCAAGGAACGCAAAAGGGGCGCAATAACTGAACTCGTAAGAGCCGTCAAGGGCAATTCAAAAGGTTTTCTTGAAATTCACGGTGACACGGAAAACCTTGAGAGGGTAAAATATTTGATAGCGCTTGATTGGGATACGGGTATGCTTTTTGATTCCGCAAGGGAGCTTGTTGCAATAGCAGAGCATCCGCTAAACAGACCTGTTATAAAAAACGGAAGAGTAGTTGGCGGCTACGGAATTTTGGTTCCGAAAGCAGAAAACAGGCTCAGCGAAAACAGCAAAACGTATTTTGAGCATATTTTCAGCGGAGATTCAGGGATAACTGCATATAATTCTTTTTCTTGCGAGAGATATCAGGATTTGTTCGGTGAAAGCATTTTTTGCGGAAAAGGGCTTATAAATGTTGATGCATATTACGCTGTGCTCGATAATGCTCTGCCGAGAGAAAGCGTTCTCAGCCACGATATAGTTGAAAGCGGATATCTGAGGGCAGGCTTTGTTCCCGATGTTCAGGTGGTTGAGGATTTTCCGAAAACAGCAGGCTCTTATTTCAGCCGCCTGCACAGATGGGTGAGAGGCGATTGGCAGAATATCAGGTTTATTTTCGAAAAAAATCCCATGAATCGACTTTCGAAGTATAAAATTTTTGACAATATCAGGCGCAGCTTGACTCCGTCAAGCTGTTTGGCTGCTGTTTTATGGTCAGCGATAATTCAAGGCTATGAAGGAATTGCACTTGCGGTTATTGCATTGTTTGCGCTTGCATCGCGCAATCTCTATGCAGGCTTCGGAGCATTGATAAACGGCGGATTTTCCGCCGTTACGCGTTTGTATTATTCAAAAGCGCTGCCCGACGCACTCGGGGCTTTTGTCAGAGCTTTTATTAATGTTGCTTTTTCTGCAAAGGAGAGTTTTGTTTGCCTTGATGCTGTGTTAAAGGCTGTGTGGAGGCTGTTTGTCAGCAGAAACAATCTTTTGGAATGGACAACGGCAGCGCAAAGCGAAAATTCCAAAAAATCGGGCAGTTTGATGCTGTCGTGCTTGCCGTCTGTTATTTTTTCTGTGGTTGTTATTTTGTTAGGTATGCCCATACACAGGCTAATAGGGATTATTGTGCTTGCGGATATTCCGATTACTTTGTTCAGCGGAGCGTTAATAAAACACAAGGATTTAAATATAGATGGGAAGCAAAGGGAAACTCTTATGTCATACGCTTCGGCAATATGGAGCTTTTTTGATGAACAATGCGGAAGAGAAAACAATTTTTTGCCGCCCGATAATATTCAGTTTTCGCCTGCAAGGGCGGTAACCAGGCGCACATCGCCTACAAATATCGGTCTTATGCTTGCATCTTTTCTTGCAGCGCGCGATTTGGGCCTTATTACAACTGCGGAACTGTTTATGAGATTAAATCTGAGCCTTTCAACTGTTGAAAAGCTCGAAAAATACAAAGGCAACCTTTTGAATTGGTACAGCACCGAAACTCTGGAAGCATTGACTCCGCGTTTTGTTTCAACTGTTGACAGCGGCAATTTCCTTTGTTGCCTGACTGCAGTTAAGCAGGGACTTGCAGAATATGCGTCGGAATGCCCAAGACTGAACGATATAATTGACAGAATAGAAAGAATAATTGAAGCAACTGATCTGAAACCGATGTTTAATGAGCGAAAAAAGCTTTTTCATATCGGTATTGATGCAGATAGTCAAGAGAAAAGCAGAGGATGCTATGACCTTTATGCAAGCGAAATAAAAATGACCTCTTATTTTGCTGTTGCCCGCAGATTGGTCGATAAAAAGCATTGGGGCGCTTTGGGACGAATCCTTGTAAGCCGCGGAAGATATACAGGTCTTGCATCGTGGACGGGAACAATGTTTGAATATTTTATGCCTAATATTTTTTTGCCCTCTCCGGAGGGGAGCCTTGGCAGAGAAGCTCTGTGTTTTTGTCTTCAAAGTCAACGGAAAAGGGCGGGCAGAAGGCCTTTTGGCATATCTGAAAGCGGATTCTATGCTTTCGACGGCAACTTGAATTATCAGTATAAAGCTCATGGCGTTCAGAAACTGGGTTTGAAGAGGGGGTTGGACCGAGAAAACGTTATATCGCCCTACTCAACTTTTTTAACACTAACCCTTGCTCCTCAGATTTCAATAAAAAATCTTTTGAGGATGTCAAAAATGGGGGCAACGGATAAATACGGTTTTTATGAAGCAATAGATTTCACCGAAGGCAGAAACGGAGGCGATTTTTCTCTTGTCCGTTCATATATGGCGCATCATCTTGGTATGAGCCTGCTTTCTGTTGATAATCTGCTTAAAAATCAATGTATGCAGCGCCGTTTTATGAGTGATCCTTTTATGAAAGGCGCCGAAAGCTTGCTTGGGGAAAAGGTGAAAACCGGAACACAGGTATTTAAAGACATCAGAAACGATGAAATGCCTCATATCAGGGAACGAATTCAGGGCAAAAACACAGTTTCCGAAAACCCCGATATATTCGCTCCGAAAGCTGCTGTTTATTCTAACGGACGCATGACTGTTTGTTTAAGCGATATCGGCGCTGGGGTGGACTTGTTTGACGGAGTTGATGTTACCGTCAATTCGGCAGACCCGATTTCACGGCCTCAGGGCGTTTTTGCGGTTTTTGTGGCTGAAAACAAAATTATTCCGTTTGTTAAGGCAATTGACTCGGGACAGGATACGGAATTCCGAGCTGAATTTTTTAAGGACAAAGTTGAGTATACAGCTGAAAAAGAGAAAATTAAGCTTGGAATGCAGGTTAAGCTTTTAAAAAAGCAAAACTGTGAACTGAGGGAATTTATTGTTGATAATTCGGCGAGGAAAAAGCCATTAAAAGGAAAGCTGGAGGTGTATTTTGAACCGTGTCTTGAAAAAAGGGAGTCATATTCTTCACATCCTGCATTTTCAAAACTGTTTTTAGTTGATGAATGGGATGAAGAAAACAGTTGTTTTTTGTTTTCAAGACGGGCAAGAGATACCGATTCTGTGTGTTCGGTTGTGGCCGGTTTTATGGAAAAAGCTCAAGTCAGCCATGAGGCATCAAGAGAAAAAGTGCTTCAAACACCGAACGGAGTGTTTTCTGTAGGAAAAAAGACGGAATTTGCCGGCGAGCAAGGCAACCCCGATTGCTGCTGTGCATTTGTGATCGATGTTGAATTAAATCCCGGCCAAAAAGCAGAATATACCTTTGCCATTGCGGTTGAGGAAACAAAAGAACAGGCATTAGACACATTTTTAACCGTAAGAACAGAGAATAATAAAAAGTTTGCGGAAAATCTGTTTTACGGAGATAGACTTGATAAGGCTGTTACCGAGAATATTTTGCCCGGCATAATTTATCCGCAACTGATGTCGAAAAGCACCATAACTGTTGGCGAAATACGGGTATTCAATAAAACTGACCTGTGGAGCTTCGGAGTTTCGGGGGATTTACCCATTATTTTGATTGAAATTTCAAATTCGGATGAATTAAACTGTGTTGAGCCATATTTAAAGATAAACAAAATTTTAAGAAGCTGCGGAATTGCAACGGACCTTGTCATTTCTTTTGAGTCAGAAGAGCGTTATACAAACCCTATATCGAATGCGGTCAAAAATGCATTACAGAAAGATGAATGCATCCTGATGATGGGGATTAAAGGCGGCGTTCATATTGCGGATTTGTCTGCCCATACCTATGAGCAGGTTTGTTCGCTTAAGTCGAGTGCTTCATTTATCCTAAAGACAGGTGAGAACAGCGAAATTCAAGATAAAAGGCTGTTAAATCCCATGGAATTCGTAGTTTCAATGGAGAAAACAGAAACCCTGAAAAAGCGGCGCGATGTAAAGCGATATAACTTTACAAAAGCAAAAATTGTTATCGAAAAAGAGCCTGCAACCGTTGATATACCTTGGACTATGGTTTATGCGAACAGAACATTCGGAACCATGGTATCTGACAAGTCATTGGGCTTTACATGGGCGATTAATTCACGGGAAAACAAACTGACGCCTTGGTATAGTGACACTATGTCAGATAACAGGGGAGAAATGCTGATTTTGAAATACAAAAACGTTTTATATGATATTGCTGCTATCGGCAGGGCAGAATTTACGCCTAAAAAGGCCTTGTGGATTGCTGATATCGATGACGTTGAGTTTAAAGTTAATGTTTCTGTGCCTGAAAAAGGGATGGCAAAAAAATGCCTTGTTGAAATCACAAACAAATCAAATAAGATTAGTGAATTTGATTTGATGTATTATACTTTTCCGGTTTTAGGCGTCAGTAGGGATAATAACGCTGTTTTCTTTGCTAAAAAAATCAAAAATGGCGTGTTGCTTGATTCGTCAGGTTCGGATATTCCGGGTTTTATGGCTTTGGAGTGTTCTCATGCAGATTTTATCTGCCTTTCAAGGCAAGATTTTTTTGCGGGCAGTTTCTGCAGCTCTGACAATACAGTTCCGAGGGATTGCTGTGCGGCAGTCGGCAGAAAAATTTCGTTGGCAGCCGGAGGGAAAACAGCTGTTGAGTTCTATTTATCTTGGGGAGCTACGGAAAAAGCGGCAAGAAGCATGAGCAGCGTGGCGGATTTTAGCAACAGGCTTTTAAATCCCATTGAGATTAAGACAGAAGATGCCAACTTGAACACCTTTTTTAATTCTTTTCTGTATTCGCAGATAAAACAAAGCCGATTTTTCGGAAGAACCGGGTTTTATCAATGCTCAGGTGCATACGGTTTTCGTGATCAGCTCCAGGATTGCCTTGCTTTTATTGAATTTGAACCTCAGCTGGCTTTTGTTCATATCATCAGATGCGCGGCCGTTCAGTTTGAACAGGGAGATGTTCTGCATTGGTGGCATGTGATTGTTGATAAAACACAAAAAATCAGAGGGATACGCACACGATGCAGCGATGATATGCTGTGGTTACCTTATGCATGCATAATATATTATAAAAAAAGCGGCGATAAGAGTATTTTTGATGTGCAGGCACCTTATTTAAAAGGTGAAGAGTTGAAAAATGAAGAAAGAGAGCGTTATTTCAGCCCTGAAAGAACAAAACACAGCGAAAGCATTCTGCAGCATTGTATTAAAGCCATAGATTATTCCTTAAAATTCGGTCAAAACGGTTTACCTTTAATCGGTGCATGCGATTGGAATGACGGATACAGCCGCATTGGCAGCATACACAGCGGCGAAAGTGTTTGGTTGGCAATGTTTCAGCGGCTTATATTGAATGATTTTGCCGAAATATTGGAGGAATTCAATGATTTCAATAAGGCAAAGAATTATAAAAAAATTGCCAAAAATCTTGAAAAAGCTGTAATAGACTTTGCTTGGGAGGGTGACCGATTTTCCAGAGCTTTTCTTGCGAACGGTCAAAAATTGGGTGAAGACAGCGATTTTATTGATGTTTTGCCGCAGGCTTTTGCTGCTTTTTCAAATGCAGGAAGCGAGAAAATGATTGAGAAAGCCTTGCAAACAGCTTATGAAAAGCTGTTTGACAGCGAGAAACATGTTATTCGCCTGCTTTCACCCCCGTTTGATGAGCAGGACAGGGAGAGTGTTGGCTATATAGCATCATATCCCGAGGGAATCCGAGAAAACGGCGGACAATATACTCACGCGGCGGTATGGCTTGCAATGGCAATGATTCAGATCGGCGAAAACCAGAAGGCAGAGAATCTGATTTCATCGATTAATCCGTTGAATTATTATTTGAATAGTGAAAGAGCGATGCGCTACAGAGCAGAGCCTTATGTTCTTGCAGGAGACGTTTCATACAGTAAAAGCATTATCGGAAGGGCAGGATGGACACATTTTACAGGGTCAGCTTCATGGTTTTATCGGTGCATTTATGATTATGCAGCCAATGGCAGCCTGTCTGCCACAAACGGCAAAAGGAGCAAGCGTAAAGTGTAATAACTTTACAAACACTCTAAAACTTCAAATCAGGTAGCTTATTATTGCTAATCAGAAAAAATAGAGGCGTTTTTGCTGAGTTTTAGTAATGTTTTGCGATATGTTTTTTTGTGATGCATTAACAAAAAAAGGAACTGCATGAAAAGCAGTATAGCTTTACAAATTTCAATATAATTCGAATCAAGAAATAAGAGTTGTTGAAATCATGCTATATTACTATACCTTTTATATTTGTGTTGCTGCAGGCGCATGATAATGATGTTTATCATACGCCTGCATAAAAGAGCTAAAACAGCAATTCTGTAAAGCTAAGTAGCTTCACAGAGCATTAATAAAGTGTGATTGTTTATTACTATAAATTACAATAGGCACAATGTCTAAAAATTGGGTGCTGTGGTTGTTGATTATTAACAAAAAGTCAAATCAATTTTGAAAAACATTGACATTGGCGGCGATTTTGGTTATAGTTAATATGACCATATAGTGGTTTCCCGTCTGCAATTATGCCCTTTTATGTGGCTAACACAGATGAGAACTACGGTGGATAGCTAAATTCTGTGATTCTGGCTGTCGCTTTGCGCCGGTAACTGGCGTTTCTGGCGCGGCGAAATCAAAATAAGGAGGTCGGTCAGAATGTGCTGAGCATTAGTTTTCGGATACGTCGGATATTAAAGTGAAGCACGACAAAATTTATTTATCCCGAAACCATTACATTGTTTAAATTTTTTGGAGGTGTACAAATTTGAAAAAGTCAATCCGCATTCTTTCAATCCTTATGGCTTTTGCAATGCTCATCGGTAGTTTCTCCGTAATGGGTAGTGCATACCAGGCTTATAAGGGTAGCGCAATCTCAGGCCAGTACAATGACGTTGACGCTCCTGAATTTACTCTCGAGCAGTATGCGTCAATGGGTCTTGACGAAGTTGACCGTATGCTTGCAAAGGAGCAAATGGTGCTGGACCTTCTCGGCATGCTTACTCTTGACCTTTCAAGCATCGACGCAACAATCGCCAGCGTTCTCGGTTTCCTTGAAACAGGCGGAACCCTGATCATGATGCTTGGCGACGCAAGCTCCCTTCCTAAAATCTGCGCTCCTCTCCAGGGCGTTTCAAGAGCAGCAAAAACAGACCTTCAGGTTATTTATGCTCTTCTTGATTTCATTTCAAACCTTAAGGACATTGCGAGCAGCTATGTTAAGGGCACAGTCGATGTTGGTCTTCTTAACGGCTTCATTGCTGACTTCAAGTTCGATGTCAGAGAACTCGCTCTCGGTATACTTTACGGCTTGACTCCGGAAGGAGAAAATGCAGAGTATGATTACTTTGATGACAAAGATGATGACGGCGTAGTTAATGGTCTTCCCGCAAAGTATAAGACTGAAACAGCAGCTATCACTCTTCTTCAGGATCTTCTCAACGGTATTGTTCTTGGCGAGTGGAAGCTTCTCAACGAGGAGCTTGCTGACGAACACAGCGTTGTAATGGCTGAAAGCTATGCATTCGTTGATTATACTACAGGTGAAGATGTTTCTAACAAAGAAATCGATACAGCCAATTATCACTATTACGGCTGGCGTCACGAAAATGACTGGGTAACAGTCGGTCTCGGTGATGCATACAGAGTCAAAATAAACAAAGAAAATCCCGAAGCAACTCCGGTTCCCGCAGCATCTTATAGTGTTGTTGATGTCAACGGCGGCAAGGTTGCTTATGATTTCATCGAGCTCCTTATGCAGAGAGCATACAATTATATAGCTGTTCCCGTTCTCAACAGAGACACAAGAGGCTGGGTTCTCGAATTGTGCGGCTATACTATTGATGAAACAAAGGCAAACAGAACAGTCTTTGATGAAGCAACAGGCGAATGGATTGATAACCCCACCTATGATCGTGACTATGTTGCAACAGCTCCTTCTTCATCTGAAGGCTTAACCGAAATTGCAGCTCTCTTCAATCATGAAGCAATTGCAAACGGCACAGCTGTTGTTCCCAAGGCAACAATTCCTGCCGGTGAAACATTTGTTGATAACTTCAACAAGACTCTCGGCGAATTTGTTACCATTTTCGCAACAAACAACAAAACAGTTGACGGCGTTGAATGCTCATGGACATGGGAAGAAGGCGGCAACGATGTTCTTTTCAATAACAT
Organism: Acutalibacteraceae bacterium; assembly: GCA_045645145.1. GTDB lineage: Bacteria > Bacillota > Clostridia > Oscillospirales > Acutalibacteraceae > CAG-177. Next base: position 4,669 of record JAZRIG010000058.1, on the reverse strand, counting down.
CATCAGCCTCGGCAAATATGTTGTTTGCGTAACAGGCGACCTCTTCTTCAGCGACAGAGCTCAACTTCCCAGCGTTGAGGAAATCAAAGGATATGATGGTCAGCAGATCGTTGCTCTCATCATGAGAGAAATTCTCAACAACTCCGTTGATTATATCTATGTTGATGATTCTCATCAGACAATCGTTGACGTTGCTTACAAAGCTGTTGAACAGCTTGCATGGCAGGATATTCCTCAGTATACATATACAAAACCCAGTGCAGCAGATTACAGCTCTCCTGCTCTTTACTACAGAGCTGTTGTAGAAAAGATGATCGACATCCTCTTTGATATCGCTGTTTATAATCTCAACCAGGGCTTTGATATGAATCCTGCAGACGGCAATGATCCCGATGATTTTGATCCCGCAACTTCCGCTCACAACGGTCTTCTTCAGTATCAGGATAATAATGGTAGTTACGAAGAAAACCTCAAGCTGATTGTTTCATGGGCAATCACAACTTACGGTAAAATCCTCGCTCTTGATTTTAAATGTGATGACAAACCCGTAAATCAACTTACCGCTGACGATGCTTGGATGGATATTGACACCCTTATTGATGCCATCATTCCCATCAAGGGCGGCGAAGGTAAGGCTCCCTGGATTCACCAGGATATCGCAGGTAACGGCACAACTATTGTTTCAAAGACATTTATCTTTGACTATATCCTTGCTCCTCTCTACAATCTTGACGCAACAAACATTGCTAAGATTCTCCAGAGAAATACGGCCGGTGGTGCTTTCGCAACAATGACAGGCGTTCCTGTTATTCTTGACCTTCTTGAAAATATTTTCAATCTCCTCTTCCCCGGTGTATTCCAGAAGCAGAATACTCTTGATCAGGTTCTTCAGAACGAACTTCTCGGCGACATGGTTCATGACCTCATCGGTTCTCTTGCAGCAACAACTTATGAAAATGCTAACGGCGTGGATGTAGACGGCCGCGGTGACAGCATTGCAGCAGTTGCTCTTCCCGTTGTTTGCATGCTTCTCGGTCTGAGCGATGACCAGGAATTCGAAGAGATGGAAATCTATCTTCCCGGCACAATTTCTTATAATGAAGCTCTTCCCACATTCGAAGTTTTCAACGGTTCAAGCGGTATCAATACTGCTTATACCGACAAAAACGGTGCTTTTGATCAGGATGAACTTTACACCTATGTAATTGATTCAGTTGCCCTCAACACCTATGATGCTAACGGCAACAGCACAAGTGCTCTGAACTACAGCGGCATTAAAAAAGGCGATGCCATTGCCGGTGGTGACAGTCTTACCGTTTCTCTTTCAGGTCAGTTGACATCTGCTAACAATGGCGACCTTGTTGAATTTAAAGTTACTTACATTGTTCTTGACGAATTCGGCAAAGCAATGACTGCTGATGCAGAAGGCGCAGCACTTGATAAGGCTACCGTTCTTACAAAGACTGTTTACGGTCTTATCGGTGTTGATGATCGTGATGACGATGCTATCGAGCAGACCAAGAGCATCGCTGACGGTCGCGAGATTAAATATGAAAAGGCTATTTATCTCGCAGGCGGCGATGATCTCGACGATATTGAAAGCTACATGATTCGCGTTCAGGACATTAAGAAGGAAAACACAGAAACAACAGCCAATGTTACCGGCGTTTCAACCAAGAACGCAGACGGTACTGCAACAAATTATCCCTTCGCAACAGTTAATGAAGACACGAATGCTATTTCAGCACAACTTACCGGCGAAGAAGGTCTTTATTTCCTCACTCCGTTTGATGTTGCAACATACGCAGCAAAAGATGAAAACGGAGCAGATATCACCAAGAAGTATGAGAGATTCGAATACATCTATGAGACTGATGAGGAAGGCAATGTAATCATCGACAAAACAACCGGCGAGCCCGCAAATATTGTTGGCAATAACGCAGGTGTTCCCGACGGTGCATACAAGCTTACAACCAACCTCACCGTTGCCGGCGCTCCCTACAGCGTTGACACAGTAGTTCATGTTTATGATGACTACGGCCTCGAATCAGCATTCAACAATGCTGTTCTTGCAAACCGTCAGCTTTCAGACTATGATAAGGAAGCAGATGATGGTGCTGCAAACGGTCTCTACACTGCATACACCAACACACTCAAGAAGGTTGCCAGATTTGTTCTTAAGCCCAAGACCTCTGAAACATTCCAGAACGATATAAAGGCATCCTCCAATGCATACGATAACAAGTATGAAGAGTATGCTGAAGAACTCGCAGCAGCTATCGAAGCTCTTGAAGAATACGAATTGAACGCAGGTATTGGCGCTCTTAAGGAACTTCGCGGCGAATACAGCGGCAACAACTATGAAGTTATTTCCACTTCAGAAGGCTCATATAAGAAGGATCTCGAGTATGATGACGAAGATTATGTATACTTCGGCATGCGCGACTATGTACCTCACACCTATAATAAGTACAGAATCGCAAGAGACCGCGTAAGCGATCTTATCGAATCCCAGGAAATCTTTATCCCCGCTCCCTTCACAGATGCAGATATTTACGGTGCAAACTACGAACCTTCAGAGGAAGAAAAGGCTGCACGCGCAGAGGCTCTTCTTGCTTATGAGGATAGAATGGCTAATAAGGGCGTTGTTGGCTCAATTGAATCACTCTATGCTCAGCACATGATGAACCTTTCCGGCGAACGTCTTATCAGACTTCCTGCAAACACATCAAAACTTCAGATAGTTTATGATATGTGTAAGAATGCAATTCCCGAAGGCAAGGAAGCTAACTACACAGTTTCGTCTCGCGAGAGATATCAGAGAGCAATTGCTTTCACAGAGAAGACTCTTGACACAGCAATCACTGTAAACGGCGAACCCAACCTTCGTCCTTCACAGGTTAACCAGGCAACAACTGAGCTCATGGAAGCTTGGAAGAAGCTTGCTCTTGGCGCAGAATATGATGTTCTTGATGCTGCTATTCAGAACGCTCAGAACAAGCTTACCGAAGACGGCGTAAGCTTTGTTCCCGAACTTCCCGCTGAACAGTCTGTTTACTCACCTGAGACTTATAAGCCTTTCTATGATGCTTATAACGAAGCTATGGATGTTGACAGAGACCTCAGCGCAACAGAGTCAAACAACCAACTTATCAGTGACCTTGCAACAGCTCTTAACACCGCAAAATCAGCTCTTGAGTTTGCAAAGAGTGCTGAACCCAAATTTGAACTCATTACAGAAGATCCCGAACTTTTCTGGGACGTTACATGGGAGATCTCATATATTCCTGTAATTGACGAAGAAGTTAAGGGAATGTATGAGATGGATCAGGAAACAGCTGACGGTGATATTGTTGACGGTTATATCTTTGGTCTTGGTCAGACCGATGAAGGCTGGAGCGAAGAGATGATCGAATCAATTTTCCAGACACTTGATAACTGCTACATTGAGATTACACCCGATATAATTTATGATTCTTACGGAAACGGTACAATTGTTCAAATCAAGGATTCCAACACAGATAATGTTATCAAAACATATTGTTTGATCATTGTCGGCGACCTTAACGGCGACGGTTTTATGGATAACATGGACGTTATGAAGCTCAGAGAATTTGATGCCGAAAAATACCTGTCTTGGATGGATGAACCTACCGAGATTTACCAGCTTTATTCCGGCGATATTAACGGCGACGGCTGGCCCGATCAGATGGACGTTATGTGGTACAGAGAATCTTTGGTTCCCAAATACGGTATTAACCAGGTCACTCGCGAAAAGATCGCTCTCCCCTAATCTGTTAGCACGATTTAATTTTATTTATAAGGTATGACTCGCACTTCGGTGCGGGTTATACCGAGCTCTAATATATCCGATAAAGTTTTTTTATATGATACATTCTATGTTTCATATTAGTATAATAAGGAGGAAAGTGAGCTAATGAAAACATTTAAACGTTGCTTGAGCGCATTCCTGGCATTCACAATGGTGCTCGGTCTGTTCTCCGGCATGGGTGACGTTTTTGCGCCTAAGGCTTCTGCAGCTGCAGGCACATCACATGTCACCAAGACTTATGCAGAGCTTGAAGAAGCTTATGACAATTTCTTCTACCTTGCTGCAGATGTATACGAAGTAACACCTGACGGTGAAGGCGGTGTAGTTGCAGACAAAAGCGTCCTCACTGACGGTTATGTTGATGCAGGACAGTGGCTTGAATATCGTTTGACTCTTATGTCAGACAGATATGTTTCGGCAGCAGTTCCCATTTTCATTTATGATAACAGATTCTTTGATGTTAAATCTGTATCATCTACCACTCCTAAAGATACCTATGATGAAATGGTAACAAAAGACTATGTAAATACCGAACACCCGATGGGTCAGGTTAAAGCCGGTTATTTACAGATTGAACTCTCAAGTGGTGCTTGTACTTCGAGTGCTTATAAAACATCCAGTGAAATGAACGATTCTTACATGAACTGGGATTTTGTTAAGCCTGTTTTCAGCATCGACACAACCAAAGACGAAGGCGCTCTTGTCATGAAAGATGAGAAGTGGGTTCTCAAGTGGTATGCAAAGGTTAGAGATGACGTTCAGGAAAACGATAAAGGTATTTCCCAGTCATACTACGGCACATACGATCTTAAGATCGATCCCGTTACCGGTGCAGCT
>JAZRIG010000057.1:0-12574 GCA_045645145.1 Acutalibacteraceae bacterium | reverse complement strand
GGTATCACAATTTCTCACCTTCGTTTCGGCGATAAGCCCATCAAGTCCCCCTACTACATCAACAAGGCAGACTTCGTTGCTTGCCACAACCCCTCTTATGTAGAAAAGGGCTATAAGATGGTTAACGACGTTAAGCCCGGCGGCGTATTCCTCATCAACTGCCAGTGGGATGAAGCAGAGCTTGCTGAAAAGCTTCCCGCAGAAGCAAAGAGATACATCGCAAAGAACAATGTTCAGCTTTACACAGTTAACGCTATCGACCTTGCTGCTCAGATCGGTCTCGGCAAGAGAACAAACACCGTTCTCCAGTCCGCTTTCTTCTCACTTTCAAAGGTTCTTCCCGCTGAGGAAGCAATCGGCTACATGAAGGAAAAGGCTCAGAAGTTCATGAAGAAGGGCAAGGAAATCGTTGAGATGAACGAAAAGGCTATTGACGCAGGTGCAACAGCTTACGTTAAGATCAACGTTCCCGCAGAATGGGCAAACGCAGCTGACGATGCAGCTCCCGAAGCTTCAAAGGGCGCAGAAAAGCACGTTAAAATGGTTGACGGCATCATGAAGCCCGTTGCTCTTATGGACGGCGACGCACTCCCCGTTTCCGCATTCGTTGACCATGCTGACGGTACATTCGAGCAGGGCGCTTCCGCTTATGAAAAGAGAGGCGTTGCAGTTCTTGTTCCCGCTTGGGACGGCGCAACCTGCGCACAGTGCAACAAGTGCTCCTATGTATGCCCCCACGCAACAATCAGACCCTATGCTCTCACAGCTGAAGAAGCTGCTGCCGCTCCTGCCAACGCAATCATCGTTGACAAGAAGGGCAAGGGCAAGGATTCCTATAAATACAGCCTCGCAGTTTCACCCCTCGATTGTATGGGATGCGGCGTTTGCGTAGGCGTATGCCCCACAAACTCACTCAAGATGGTTTCAAGAGAGAGCCAGGATGCTATGCAGCCCGTATTCGACTACATGGTTGAAAACGTAACAGTTAAGGCTGACCTTGCTGACAACACCGTTATCGGCAGCCAGTACAAGACTCCTCTCCTTGAGTTCTCAGGCTCATGCGCAGGCTGCGCTGAAACAGCTTATGCTCGCCTTATCACTCAGATGTTCGGCGACAGAATGTATATCTCCAACGCTACAGGCTGTTCATCAATCTGGGGCGGCCCCGCAGCAACATCACCCTACACAGTTAACAAGAAGGGTTACGGCCCCGCATGGGCTAACTCCCTCTTCGAAGATAACGCAGAGCACGGCTTCGGCATGTTCCTTGGCCAGAACGCAATCCGCAACAGCCTCATCTCCAAGGTTGAAGCAATTGCAGCAGCAGAATGTGCTACTGAAGAAATCAAGGCAGCTGCTCAGGCTTACCTTGACACAGTTAACGACGGCGCAAAGAACAGCGCAGCAACAGAAGCTCTTGTAGCAGCTCTTGGAGCTTGCGGCTGCGATGCAGGCAAAGAAATCCTTGCAAGCAAGGAATATCTTGCCAAGAAGTCAGTTTGGATCTTCGGCGGCGACGGCTGGGCTTATGACATCGGCTTCGGCGGCGTTGACCATGTTCTTGCAGCAGGCGAAGATGTAAACATCATGGTATTCGATACCGAAGTTTACTCCAACACCGGCGGCCAGGCATCCAAGGCTTCCAACATCGGCCAGGTTGCTCAGTTCGCAGCAGCAGGTAAGGGCATCGCTAAGAAGAGCCTTGCTGAAATCGCAATGAGCTACGGCTATGTTTACGTTGCACAGATTGCTATGGGCGCTGATGCTAACCAGACCATCAAGGCTATTGCTGAAGCAGAAGCTTATAACGGTCCCTCAATCATCATCGCTTACGCACCCTGCGAAATGCACTCCATCAAGGGCGGCATGATCAACTGCCAAAACGAAATGAAGAAGGCTGTTGATTGCGGCTACTGGAACATGTTCCGCTACAACCCCGCACTCAAGGCTGAAGGCAAGAACCCCTTCACCATCGACAGCAAGCCCGCAACAGGCAGCTACAGAGAATTCCTTCTCAACGAAGCTCGTTATTCATCACTCACCCGCTCCTTCCCCGAAAGAGCAGAAGAACTCTTCGCTCTTGCTGAGAAGACAGCAGTTGAAAGATATGACCATCTCCTTCGTCTTAAGGACCTCTATGCTCCCAAGGCTGACTAATCCTTAAATAAAACTAACGGCTCGGTTCCTCGGAACTGAGCCGTTTTTGTTATGCAAAAAGGCTGCCTTTCGGCAGCCTTGCAGCTTGTCGAAAAACTTGTTTTTCGCAAACTGAGATGACGTTGAGAAAGACCGAAAGACAAGAAACAACCGCTTCACAGGCGTACAGAGGTACGTCGAAGCGGTTGTAACGCTGTAAGCAAAATTCAATAAATAACGCGGGGTTCGTGAATCGCCCCTAACCAATAGTCTTTTATAAAAATATCGCCGAACCGAGCGGTTCGGCGATTGTTTGTTATTTGGGTATGTATTCGAGAGCAAAGCAATGAGAACGTATTTTAAAATCAACAACATAGCTTCTGAACGCGTTGCCTCTGAGCTTGCAGTTGCCGACTCTGATTTCGTTAACATAGCCTGTTTTTTCGTTATACGCGCTGTCGTGTGAAATGATTTCAAGCCATTCGGACGGGTCATCGCTGAGCGTTATGGAAACGCTGCTGTTATCCGCATCATAAGCTTCGATATATTTTCTCATATCCGCCGCGCTGATTTCAACGGTTGAAATATCTGTTTCTTCGGGGCTTGAAATGCCGCCCGTCAGATACGGATATTGGTTGCCGCCCCAAACGCTGCTTGCAGAGGCTGTTTTGCCGGCCGCAGATGCAAAGTAGCAGGTGAACGCCGCAGAACCGTTATAATCGATATATTTTGCGCTCGGAGTGTCCGCATCGCTCTCCATGCCGAGAACGGCAAGGCACGCTTTGTGGACATTAGTGCCTTCATAAGCATAACCGCTGTCATAAACATGCTTTGACTTTATAACGTCAAAATTATAATGCTTTGCAAACGTGTATGCCGAAACAATCTGAGCCTTGAGCGCCTCTAACGGCGCGCTCGGGCCGATTTCGGGCTTTGCCGTTCTGCAAAGATACTCAACAAGAGGTATATCCTTGCCGCCGTATTTGACTGTTGCAGGGGTTGCGGAATCTGTCTGAACGGTTGTGCCTGCGAAATAATGAGTCAGTATCTTATCATAAGTGCTGCCGTCTTTGGCCATTTGGATTGCGCCCTCCTGGCTCATTCCGACGCCGTGACCGTAGCCGTAAACTCTGAAAACAAAGGTGCCGCCGTCACCGGAAACGGTGCTTGTTGTTCCAACTGTTGTTGCAACGGTTGTAGGCACAGCAGTTGTTGCCGTGGTAGTCGGTTTTCTTGTGGTTGTAACCGTTGTTGAAACAGTTGTTGCAGGCTTTGTGGTTGTGGGTTTTGTTGTTAAAGCTTTTGTGGTTTTTTCAATTGTTGTTAAAACCTTTGTAACCTTTTGGGTAAGTGTTGTTTTGGGTAAGGTTGTTTGACTGAACAGAGTTGTCGGAACGGTTGAAATAAAACTCAGCGTGCTTGTTTCAGGTTCGATGACAATAGCCCCCGAATCTTCAAATTCAAGCGCGCTTCCGCCCTGATAATCAAAATAATTATTCTCATCTGCAAGTGTGCCGCCCTGCTGAACATGAGGGTTTTGCTCGGCATAGGTCAGGGTTGCATCATCTTCTTTGCCCGAAAGCACAAACGCAACTATTATACAGATTATTATTGCCGCCGCTATGCCGATAATGGCAATCAGAAGCGGGGTTTTCGGGTTTCTGCTCCATTTTTTAGGCGCAGCGACAGGCGGATTGGGATTAACCAGCCCCGCAGGGCCCGAAAGCTCGTCCAACATCTGGCAAAGCTTTATTATTGCGGCAACAATAAGCAGTTTTTTATCCTCTCCCGGCTTTGCATAAACCTTTGCCGCCTTGGCTCTCTCCGAATCCGCAACGCAGACAATAACAAAATCTTCATCGTTTGAGCCGTCGTTATATATTTCTGAAATGGCAATTCCGAGGTTCTTGCCTGCGTTTTCTTTTGACGCCCTGGCGCACTCGGCAATATATTCGGCATCGCTGATGCCCTCGCCTTTCTCGGCAGAATAAGAATCCGCATAAAAAGCAAGCTCGCTGCCCTCAACAGCGGAAATCGCCGACAGAAGCATTTTTGAGCTTCCGCAGGGAGATACCGCAACGGTTTTTCCGCTTGCGATAACGCTGTCAATGCGTTCCTTAAGCTCCTGCTTCTTTGTTTTCGGCGCCGAAGCAACCGCCGCTTTAGGCTCACCTGTGAATATCTGCTCCAATCCTGTTTCAAACAGATAATTCAGCGTTTCTTTTTCAAGAGGAAGAAAAACAACAAGTGCGTCGCCGTCTTTCGCGGCAAAAGCGGAGTATAAACCGTCCCTTGTGGGGAAAGCCTTTGATTTTTGAGGAACTGCCGCGTGCAAATCACGCTCTTTGGGGTTTTCGGGTGCATTTTCACCCATCAAAGAAGCAACCGTGCTGCTTCTGACCATTTTGAACGAAAAGGCTTTAAGTAAACGAAGCTTTGCATTAAGGAACATGTTAAGAGGCGCTGCCGCAACAACGATTCCGCCGTCGGCCGCAAGGTCGGCAGCCCTTGCCGCAAAAGCCGCGGCATCGCTGAAATCCTCACTTTGGGGCATCAGGGAACAGGCGCTGAGCCTTTGTTCCAGATACTCCGCCGCACCCTGCGCCGACATTGCGCAGAGCGTACAGATTTTCACCTTTCGTTCCATAATAATCACCGTTCCTTAATTACTCGGTTTGTTTACCAGCGTGCATCCTCCGCATAGGGGTTTGTCTTTTTGTTAACATCATACCATGCCTGAGGATACTTGGGATTATCGTTATAATAAGCCTTTGAAGTGTCAATATTAATGCTTTCGCCTTCTCTTCGCTCTCTTGCAACAACAATGAGCTGGGCGCCGTCGAAATCATAGCAGCAGGTCTGGATAGTCAGAATCTTATCTGTTATGCTGATGTCAACGCCTGTTGTGTAGAACTTTCTCTTGTCAATCTCTTCGATATAATCGGCAAATTTTCCGTCGCCGACATCGATGAAGTTATAGGGCAAAACATATCCGTTATCGTCCTTCTCCTTGGAGTTGGTTATAAACACGCCGTAAACAAACCATGTGTGGTCGCCGTAAATCGTGTTGCACTCAATAACGGGGGCAACGGCAAAACCGTTCTCAATCTTACGGTAGTTTTCAAGCATACCGAAAATAAGGTCATCATATCGCATGTTGTGGCCGTAAACAACGGTATTCCTGTGAAGATTTTTAAGGTCAGTCATTCTGTAATCAAAGAAAGGAACGCCGTAACGGGTATATTTGCCGTAAATATCCTTTTTAAGGTAATAATCGTTATTGCTTGCCTGTGCAATGGGAAGATTTATTCCCAAGCCGGGGATTGAAACCCAGCCCGCAAGGTCATCGTTGGCAGCATAAAGCTGAGCATATTTCGCAAGCATGCCCTCAGGGAATTCAACATCGGGATTCTCGCTCTTAACCTGCGCATCAACGTTTGCGTCGCTGTGCTGGCTGATGTTGCTGCTCATCTGGTCTGCCAAATCCTGAGCATCGCTCTTGAAGCGGTAAGGCTCAATCAGATATGTGTTAACGAGTATTCCGCAGCTGACGATAATGGTGATAATCGAAATGGAAAGAACAATTTTTCTGATTACCTCCCCTATTCCGCCTGCGGCAGGCTCTTTTTCTTTTTTATTGCGGTTCTTCTTTCCGTCATCTTCTTCCGGGATATCCTCGTAAAGCTCGGGGTCATCTTCCAAAGAAGCGCTGCTCATCGGCTCGGATTCATAAAGCTTTTCGGGCATTGCGGCAGCCTTTTCATAGTCGTTGCCGTCGTCGGGAATGCTGATAACAAATCCTGCGGCTTCTTCTGCAGGCTCTTTCTGCAATGCGGGGGATTCGCCCAAAAGCGCTGCAAGCTCCTTTTCAAAATCATCGGAGGAGGTGTCAACAGCACCGTCAAACTCTATCTCGGGCAGAGCCTCATCATTTTCCGACGGCTCAGGCTGAGCTTCAAACACAAAATCATCGTCGCTGAAATCAAGCTCTGCTTCGTCTTCTTCAAATTCTGTTTCTTCCTCAGCCTCGGCAAACTCCGAAACAAGCTGAGCAGCTGCAGAAAGCTCGGTGTCAACGGGAACAATCTCTTTGTTAGCCTCAATTTCGGAAAGAATATCGTCAAAGCCCGTTTCATTATCTGTTTCTGCCTTGAGCATATCAATCATGCTGAAAATATCGCTCTTTGCTTCGTCAACAGGCTCGTCCTGCAACGGAGATGAAACAGCGGGAGCAAAAAACGCTTCTTCGGGGATTTCGCCCTCCATAAGCTCACCCTCATCGGCATCAAGAGAAACAACGGGAATATCATCGTCAAAATAGTCATCGGGATTCATCCAAAGCCCGTCCAGACCGTCCTCATTTTCTTCGGGCAGTTCAGGGTCTGAAAGAACAACCTTTTTAGGCTCCGCTTCACTCTCGGTGAGCATTGAAAGAGGCTTGGGCACAATTGTTTCGGGGCCGCTGCTCATAATATCGTCATAGAGGCTCTGAAGCTCGTTTTCAAGGCTCTTTTCTGTTCTCTCAATATCCTCATGGAATCCCTCAAAAAGCGGCGAAGCCTTTGAGGTTTCCTCAAGAAACTCATTAAAATTTATTTCGGTTATAGCCTCATCATCGGCAATTGAGCTGAGCCCCTCAGGGATTGATGAAGGCTTTTTGTTTTCGTTCATGTTATCTTTCGACATTTATTTATCCTCCGCTCAACTTAATTAGCGCTGGGCTGCCACTTGGCCGCATTTTTATACGGATTGGTTTTGCCCTTGCTGTTATACCAGACCTGCGGTCTGCGGTAATCGGGGTTATCCTTAACAAGTGAAACGTCGATGCTCTCGCTCTCGCCCTCATGCAGCAGCCTGCCGACAACAACCAAGCGAGTATCCACGCTCTTGCCGTAGTCATAAATGCAGGTTGAAAGAGTGATTACCTTATCAGTCGGTTCAAGCGAAACACCCGTGTCATAAAGCATTCGCTGCTTAACCTGCTCGATATATCCGACCATGTTGCCGTCACTCATGTCAGGGTAAATATAGTTGAAGAAATAGCCGTTATCATCGCTCGGCACCGTGTTTGAAAGAAATACTGCGGCAATTTTATAAGTATATTCGCCGTAAAGAGTGCTGTATCTGATAATCGGATTCTTTTTGAAATGCTCCATGCTCCTGTAATCATAAAGAGAACGGAACGACTGCTTGGGAACTCCGTCTGACTTTCCTGTTGTGTGACCGTGGATAACCATGTTCTTGGAAAGGCCGTCATTCACGCAGCGATAGTCAAGATAAAGATTGCCGTAGTTGGTGTTTGAGGTTTCGTAAGTAGCTCTTTTATAAAAATCCTTTTTAAGATAATAATTGTTGTCAGCGCCCTGAACAATCGCAGTATCGATTTCCGTTCCGAGAATTGAGAGCCAACCAACAAGGTCGTTGTTGATTGCATAAGCCTGCTTGAGCTCCTCCAGAATTCCCTCGGGATATTCGGCCTGAGCCTTCATGTCGTTGGAAACAACAGCCTCAAGCGCTTTGGCGGGGGCGTCAAACACAACCTCACCGTTCATAACAAACTCGGCGGCATTTGTTTGAAGCTGAGTCTGTTCATCAGGTTTTTTAGTGAAATTTATAACCGATAAAACTATGAAAAGCAATGAAATCGCCGCAAAAACAGGGCAAAGTATGAGCGTTATTTTTTTTGAATTCATAGCCGTCAACCTTTCTTCTTTTGTTCAATGCAAAGTCTGACAAGGTTGAGCGCGCGCGACGCATTAACATAGCGGTTATACTCCCTGTCATTCCTGCCTGTTTCTATTTTCTCGCACATTTGGATTCCGTCAGCATCAAGCGCAATGTAGCAAAGGCCGACGGGTTTGTCCGTGCCGTCTTTGCCGGGGCCTGCAATGCCCGTGACGGATATGCCTATATCTGCGCCCGAAACACGTCGGATTCCCTGAGCCATTTCTCTTGCAGTCTGCTCGCTGACCGCTCCAAACTCTTTTAAAGTTTTCTCTTTAACCCCAAGAATTTTTTGTTTTATTTCGTTTGAATAGGTTATTGCTCCGTATTCAAAAACGCTGCTTGCACCGGGGATATCGGTTATCCTTTTGGGGATATATCCCGCCGTGCAGCTTTCTGCGGTTGCAAGGGTTAAGCCGTTTTCCTTAAGCAGCTCAACAACTCTTTGCTCAATGCTTTCGCTGTCAATGCCGTAAACATAGCCGCCGAGCCTTGATTGGATTTCGTTAAGCACGGGCAAGCAAAGCTTTTCCGCTTCCTCTGCGTTTTCTGCTTTGGCGGTAACACGCAGAAGCGCCTCGCCCTTCTTGGCATAGGGCGCAACCGTGGGATTCTCTTTCTCCAGCAAATCGGCAACAAGCTCCGCCATTGCACTTTCTCCGATACCCATTGTTCTGACCGTGTGGGAAACAATTGCACCCTCGGAATATTCCGCAAGATAGGGAACAACGCTTTCCTGATACATCGGAGCCATTTCATAAGGCGGGCCGGGAAGAATAACAACGCATTTGCCGTTTTTCTTAAGGCCCAGGCCCGGTGCGGTGCCGTTATTATTTTCAAACACCGTGCCGCCTACAGGCACATAAGCCTGCCTGAGATTGCTTTCGGGCATTTCAATGCCCTTTGAATTAAAGTAGCTTTTTATTTTTTCGGCGATGCTGTCATCAAGCCTCATTTCAAAGCCCATAACCTCGCAGCAAACGTCTCTTGTTATGTCATCCTGCGTGGGGCCGAGGCCTCCCGTTGCAATGACGATATCGCTCCTTTCAAGAGCGGTTTTTAATGCGGCGGCAAGCCTTTCGTGATTGTCGCCAACCGTTGTGTGCCTGAGTACGGATATGCCGAGTTTTGCAAGCTCAACGGAAAGATATCTTGAATTTGTGTTAAGAATATCGCCGAGCAATATCTCTGTTCCGACGGAAAGTATTTCGCAAACCGACATATCGAATCTCCTTTTAATTAATAAGCATTAATGGGCACAAATCTTGTGTTTTTGACTGCTTCTTCAACAAGCCTGTCCACCTCAAGAGCCTTTTCACATTCCTCAACATAATCGAGAGTGGGGCGGGTTTTTGGGTGCTTGGGAGTAAACACCGTGCAGCAGTCCTCATAAGGAAGAATTGAAATATCAAAGGTTTCAATCTTTCTTGAAATCGCAACAACTTCATCCTTATCCATGCCGATAAGCGGGCGGAAAACAGGCATCTCGCAAACAGCATCCGTGCATGCAATTGCAGGCATGGTCTGGCTTGCAACCTGGCCGACGCTTTCGCCCGTTATGAGCGCGCCCGATTTTTCTCTTTGGGCGATTATCTGAGCCACTCTCATCATCATGCGGCGCATGATGACGGTGAATATATCCTCGGGGCAATTGTCTTTGATAAGCTCCTGTATCTCGGTGAAAGGAACAACAAAGAGCGTTATTCTGCCCGAATACTTACTGACCTGCCTGAGAAGCGAATGAACCTTCTGCTCAGCTCGTTCGCTTGTGTAGGGAGGAGAAGCAAAGTGAATCGCAATAAGCTCCAGGCCGCGCTTTGCCATCATATAAGCGGCAACGGGGCTGTCAATGCCGCCCGAAATAAGAACGGCAGCTCTGCCTGCGGAGCCTGTGGGCATGCCGCCAGCGCCTTTTATCTGTTTGCCGTGAATATAGGCATTGGTATCTCTGATTTCAACGGTAACCACCATATCGGGGTTATGAACATCAACCTCAAGGTGAGGGAATTTTCTGAGCAGGTAGCCGCCCGTTTCTCTGCAGATTTCGGGGGAATTGAGGGGGAATTTTTTATCCGAACGCTTTGCCTCAACCTTGAAGGTTCTCACCCCGAGAAGCTGGGGAGCCAGGTATTCTTCGGCGCTTCTCAGAATGGTTTCCATATCCTTTTCAACCGCAGCAGCTCTTGAAAAAGCGGCAATTCCGAAAATCTTTTCAATTCTCTCAACGGCCTCATCGAGGTCTGCGCCGTCCTCAGGCTCAGCAACGATTGTTGACTGCGAAATAGTGAATTTGAATTTGCCCGCGGATTCCAGCCTGCGGCGCATATTCTTAACAAGCATCTCCTCAAAAGTCCTTCTGTTAAGTCCTTTGAGTGCAAGCTCGCCGTTTTTGATTAAAATTATCTCTTTCATTATTAAACTCCGATTTTATTTTATCGCCCTTATCGCTTTTTTGCCTTCGTTTATGCCAAGAATAAGAGCATCAATTTCCTGAATGGTTGTGTATCTTGAAAAGCTGATTCTCAGAGGGCTGTCAAGCCTCCTGCGGTCAAGCCCCATCTGAACAAGAACATGGCTTTTTTTGCCCTTTGAGCATGCCGAACCGCTTGAAACATAAATTTCTCTTTCGGAAAGGAAATTAAGCATCGGCTCCGATTTTATGCCCAAAACTGAAATGTTGGTCACATAAGGAAGCGCGTCTGGCGGGGAATTGATAACCACATCAGGGATTTCTCCGAGCTTTGCAACCATATAGTCGCGCAGCATGGTTATATGCTCAAGCTCCTTTGCGGGGTCAGGCAAGGCTCTTGCTGCCGCGGCAAAGCCTGCAATGGCGGGCATCGCTTCCGTGCCGGGTCTTATCTTCTTTTCCTGCTCTCCGCCAAAGGTTCTGGGCTTTATCTTAACACCCTTGCGGATATAAAGCGCGCCAACGCCCTTGGGTCCGTGGATTTTATGGGAGCTGACTGTCATAAGGTCAACTCCGAGAGTTGCGGGCTTTATCGGCATTTTGCCGAAGGCCTGCACTGCGTCGCAATGAATCAAAGCGGGTGAGCGAGCCATCATTGCCGCCCTTTTTGCCGATTGAATCGGCATTATTGTTCCGACCTCATTGTTAACAAGCATCATTGTTATGAGGATTGTGTTTGAATTAACAGCCGCAAAAAGCTCTTTTTCGTTTATCCTGCCGTAGTTATCAACCCTGAGCTTTACAACCTCAAAGCCTTCCGCTTCAAGGCGGTTCAAGGTGTCGTCCACGCTGGAATGCTCAATGCTTGTTGAAACGATTCTTCTGCCCATGCGGCGCATCTGATATGCAGCGCCCATGATGGCAAGGTTGTTGCTCTCCGTTCCGCCTGAAGTGAAATAAACTTCTTCCGGGCTGCACGAAAGACGCTCGGCAATATCCTTTCGGGCATTTTCAAGCAAATCGTTTGCCAGATTGCCCACTCGATGCAGAGATGAGGGGTTACCCCAGCAGCGCGTCATTGCATCCGAAACGGCATTGACCGCTTCGCAGCACGGCGCCGTTGTTGCGCTGTTATCAAAATAAGCATTCATCAGTTACGCTTCCCCTCTGTCGGCACTACACCCATTATAGTAATCATATTTAAAACATTATACACCATTTTCTCCTCGCTTGCAATATTTTTTTATAAAAGAGGAAGTATCGGGGTTTAAAGTCAGCAACCGCTGCACCTTTCCCTCACATAAACATTATATGCAGAAGCGGGCATAAGTGAAGAATAAGAGTTTAGGGCATCACACATCCTTAACTTTTCACTTAACACATCTTACCCCCATATATTTAATAAACATAACGATATTTGTTAACAATTTTAAAAAAATCTCGGATTATAATATGATTTGAAATTTCAGCATGTTTATGGTAATATGTTTTTATGAACCGATATGGGAGGTGAAGCGCAATGGAGAAAAACAACGTTCAGAAAAAACCGCATTTTCAGCAAATAACCGTTATGACTCTTATGACGGCGTTCCAGCTTGTGTGCGCTGCATGCGTGCTTTGCAGGCAGGAAGAACTGAGCCTGACAATGGTTTATATCTTTTTCGGCTATATCGCCGCGGAGTGGATATACATGCTCATCGGCACACTTGTGACGGGCAACGATTATTTTGAGCTTGAAGCAATTGCTTTTTTCCTTTCGGGCATCGGGCTGACGGTCTGCGCCAGCTTCAATGAATCATACGCAATAAAACAGATTGTCGCAATCGGCCTTGGCCTTGCGGTTTATCTGATAATGCTTCTGCTGATAAAGGATGTTCATTTTGCAAGCCTTTTGCGCTACCCCGCAGCAGTCGGCTCCGTTGGCGTTCTCGCGCTTAACCTTGTGCTTGCTCAAAACATAAACGGCACCCTCAACTGGATTGACCTGGGCTTTTTCTCGATTCAGCCCTCCGAGCTTGTTAAGGTTGCATTCATTCTGGTTGGCGCGGTATCGCTTGAAAAGCTGCTTTCAAGTGTCAGCCTCACCAAATATATCATCTTTTCGCTTGGCTGCGTCGGCGCGCTTTTCCTGATGAAGGATTTCGGAACGGCGCTTATCTTCTTTTTCACCTTCATACTCATTGCCTACATGCGCTCGGGCGACATCAGAACAATCATTCTTATCTGCACGGTTGCACTCATGGGCGCTGCGCTTATCATCTATTTCAAGCCCTATGTTGCAAACCGCTTTGCGGCATACCGCCA
>JAZRIG010000056.1:0-19479 GCA_045645145.1 Acutalibacteraceae bacterium | reverse complement strand
ACGGAGATTCATTGGTGTTGAGTTTTATAACTTTTTCGTTAACCTGCTCGCCCGGAGTATAGGGCACAAGTTTTTCATAGTTTTTGGAAAGAAATCTGCTCATGGGTTCACCTTATTTCTCAAATCTGATAGCTGCGCTCTTGCCGTGAGCCTGAAGCCCTTCGCGGTTTGCAAAAAGAACAATATTATCCTTAACCTTGCCGAGAGCTTCTTCGGTGTAATAAATATATTGTGATTTCTTTACGAAATCGTCAACTGAAAGAGGAGAGCTGAATCTTGCCGTGCCTGAAGTGGGAAGAGTGTGGTTTGTGCCTGCGAGATAGTCTCCGAGAGCTTCCGGAGTGTTTTTGCCGAGGAAAATCGAGCCTGCATTTTTGATTTTATCAAGAAGAGCAAACGGCTCGTCAACGCAAACCTCAAGATGCTCGGGGGCAATTTCGTTGGCGATTTCAATGCCCTGCTCAAGATCGTTTGCAATGATTATTTTGCCGTTGGTTTCAATCGAAGCTCTGGCAATATCTTCTCTGGGAAGCAGAGGAATCTGCTTTTCAAGCTCTTCCTGAACGGCATAAGCAAGCTCTTTGCTGTCCGTCACAAGAACTGCGCTTGCAAGTTTGTCATGCTCTGCCTGCGAAAGAAGGTCTGCCGCAACGTAAGCGGGGTTGCAGGTGCCGTCTGCAAGAACAAGAATTTCGCTCGGACCCGCAATCATGTCAATATCAACGAGGCCATAGAGCATTCTTTTGGCGGTTGCAACAAAAACGTTGCCGGGGCCGACAACCTTATCCGCCTTGGGGACGCTTTCGGTTCCGTAAGCAAGAGCAGCAACGGCCTGAGCGCCGCCTGTTTTGATTATTGTGTCAACACCTGCGATTTTTGCCGCGCAGAGAATTGCCGAGGGGATATTGCCCTGCTTATCGGGAGGGGTTACCATAATTATTTCCTTAACGCCTGCAATCTTGGCAGGGATAGCATTCATAAGAACGGTTGAAGGATAGCTTGCCGTGCCACCGGGAACATAGATGCCAACCTTTTCAATCGGAGTTATCTTCTGGCCGGAAACAATGCCGCCTTCGCCCTTGATTTCAAAACCGGAGCGAAGCTGATTTTTGTGAAATGCCCAAATATTTGCCTTGGCCATTTCAAGAGTTTCAATCAGCGCTTTATCTTCGTTCTCGTAAGCCGTGTCGATTTCCTGCTGAGTTACCCGAAGATTTTCAATATCTGCGCCGTCAAACTTGAGGCTGTATTCTTTGAGAGCCTTGTCGCCGTTTTCTTTAACATTTTTAATGATGTCGGCAACAATCGCTTCAACGCCGCTTTCAAGCTTTATGTCGCGGGTAAGAATTTCACTCTTTTCCGCATTGTCTATATTAATTATCTTAATCATTTTGCAAGCTCCTTTTTAAGCTTTTCCATAAGCTGCTCTATATCAGCGCCTTTGAATTTATAGGAGGACTTATTTGCAATAAGCCTTGCGCTGATGGGCATTATTTTTTCATATACTCTCAGATTGTTTTCTTTGAGAGTTTTACCCGATTCAACTATATCAACAATAACGTCTGAAAGGCCGAGAAGAGGCGCAATTTCGATTGAACCGTTGAGTTTGATTATTTCAATTTCTCGGTTAAGAGAAATATAATAATTCTTTGCTATGTTAACAAATTTTGTTGCAACCCTTAACGGGCGATCAAAATCCTCTGTGTAATCATTCGGAGCGGCAACGCACATGTTGCATTTGCCGAGATTGAGGTCAAGCAACTCGTAAATATCAAAGCTGCCCTCTTCCAAAATATCCTTGCCCACAACGCCGATATCCGCTGCACCGTGAGCAATATAAATTGCAACATCGGAGGGTTTAACAAGAAGATAGCGCACGCCGTTTTCGGGATTTTCAAAAACAAGCTTTCTGTTATCGCTGTAAATCTCGCTGCAGTCATATCCTATTGAAGCGAAAAGCTCATAAACTTTATCGCCAAGCCTGCCCTTGGGCAACGCAATATTCAGCATGCCGCCACCTCCCTCAATGCGCCGTTTTCAAATGTGTAAACGGTCTTTGCTTTATAACCGTTGGGAATTGTGTGTTCAACGCGAACGGAAAAACCTTTTTCAACAAAGCTTTCAATAAGAGAAAGCAATGAAACGCTTCTGTCTGATGAATCAAAAAGAATAAGAATATCGCTGTCAAACTCACGAACCTTTTTATAATAAAAATTAAGATTATCAAGATAAACGGCAAAACCGATGGCCTGGGTATTTTCTCTGAGCTTGCCTGCAAGGTTATCGTATCTTCCGCCTGTAAGCACGGCTGACGGAGCTTTTTGAACATAGCCCTGGAAGATAATTCCGTTATAGTAATCCGTATTGTTGAGAACAGAAAGGTCAATGAACAGCTTGTCCGCCAAATCACTCTTTTTAAGAGATTCGGCAATAAATTCAAGCTCTGCGCAAGCATTTTTCATTTCATCGTTGCAAGCAAGAGCGCAAAGAGCAGGGATCGTTTCGGCAATTTTGCCATTAATACCGGCAAGCTTTGCCAAAAGCTCCGTTTTTTCGCTGCCGATGCCGCATTTTTCGCAGATCGCGCGCAAATCATGGATGTTTTTGCCCTTTATGCAGTTGATGATATCTTTTTTAGTGTTTTCGCCGATTTCAAGCTCCGAGAGAAGCGAAGGAATGAATGCCATGTGTGATATTGACAGCACAAAGTCGCCGTCAATGGTTTTAAGGCTCTTTGCGGCAAGCATCAAAACCTCGGTAACAAGATAATTATCAATCGCACCGAGAACCTCAACGCCTGTCTGCTTGATTTCTTTATAATCCATGGAACTGTCGCTCATTCTGAAAACGCTTTCGTTATAATAAAGCTTTGTGAGCGAATCGGAAAGCTTGGCATTTTTAACAATGGAAAGGGTGATATCAGGCTTGAGCGCCATAAGACGGCCATCGGAATTATTAAAAGCAAGAATACCTTTTCCTGAGAGGAAATCCCTGTTATCGCTGTAGAAGCTGTATTCTTCAAATTTTGCCATTCTGTATTCTTTATAGCCCCATTGTTTATAGAGCATTGAAAGCTCGTAGGTTAAGCTGTCCTCTTTAGACAGCGAAGCAAGAAATTCGTTCATAATCTTCTCCTGTTACTCTATGATACCGACAGTATATCACACTTTATTGTATTAGTCAATTAGCGATTTACCACGCTAAAATGTTTGGGTTTGCCGTATTTTTATGAAAAATGAACAACAAACTGATAGCGCATGGCCGCAGCCATACGCTATAAATCAATCTTGTTCAGTATATTTTTTAAGGCAATCGAAGCTTTCCTGGCTGATGACATGCTCAATACGGCAGGCATCAATGGCAGCCTGATCCGCGCTGACCCCTATTTTTGTGAGCCATTTGGTAATAGTTTCATGCCTGTTATAAATGCTTTTTGCAATGTTAAGACCGGACTCAGTCAAAGAAATCAATCCGTCACCATCGGTAACAACATAACCGTGTTCTCTGAGGTTTCTCATGGCAACACAAACGCTGGGTTTGGAAAAACCAAGCTCTGTTGCAATGTCAACAGAACGGACACCAGGCTTCTTTTTGCTGAGAATAAGTATTGTTTCGAGATAGTTTTCAGCAGATTCGCCCATTATCATTTTCTTCACCTCGGAGTTTGAATTAGTCGGCTAACCGATGTAAATGATATAATAACAT
Source organism: Acutalibacteraceae bacterium (assembly GCA_045645145.1). Taxonomy (GTDB): domain Bacteria; phylum Bacillota; class Clostridia; order Oscillospirales; family Acutalibacteraceae; genus CAG-177. The sequence continues at coordinate 15,774 of JAZRIG010000056.1, read as the reverse complement.
ATAATATTTATTTTTTCAAGATTTATTTATTAAAAGAAATATTTAAAATATATATAATGAAGTTAACTGTAAAACAGATCTTCAATAACATCAAAAACATGATTTGGTTCCACATTGTTTTTATTCATGAGATCAACAGCATTTTCAGCTTTACTCTTATCAGTTGTAAATTCAATGAGAATTTTGTCACCGTCGCTTATTCCGTATAAAGTTTCTGTTTTTCCGCAAATGCTTTTAACTGTTTTTGCCACTCTGTACATATTGACACTCCTTGCTAAAAGTTCCAGAACGTCACAAATTATATACGTTTTCTAAAGAATTTTCAACAGGATTTCAATAAAAAGTTGCATAAATCCAATAAAAAACGACCTACATCGGTAATTTTCCGATGCAGGTCGCTTTTTTACAGTTTATTTAACGGGAACAAGCTTTTCTTTGCCACCCATATAGGGACGAAGGGCAACAGGTACGTTTACGCTGCCATCCTCATTGAGATTGTTTTCAAGGAACGCAATAAGCATTCTGGGAGGAGCAACAACGGTGTTGTTGAGGGTATGGGCAAAATACTTTTTGCCGTCCTTGCCGTTAACTCTGATTTTGAGTCTGCGTGCCTGTGCATCGCCGAGATTCGAGCATGAACCAACCTCAAAATATTTTTTCTGTCTGGGTGACCACGCCTCAACGTCAAATGACTTAACCTTAAGGTCTGCAAGGTCACCGGAGCAGCATTCAAGAGTTCTGACGGGAATATCAAGAGAGCGGAAAAGATCAACAGTATTCTGCCAGAGCTTTTCAAACCACATCATACTGTCCTCAGGCTTGCAGACAACAATCATTTCCTGCTTCTCGAACTGATGGATTCTGTAAACGCCTCTTTCCTCAATGCCGTGAGCGCCCTTTTCCTTGCGGAAGCAGGGGGAATAGCTTGTAAGGGTGTGGGGAAGAGTGTCTTCGTTAACGATTGTGTCAATATATTTACCAATCATAGAGTGTTCACTTGTGCCGATAAGATAGAGGTCCTCGCCCTCAATCTTATACATCATTGCGTCCATTTCGGCAAAGCTCATAACACCTGTTACAACATTGCTGCGAATCATAAAGGGAGGCACGCAATAGGTGAAGCCTCTGTCAATCATAAAATCTCTTGCATAGGAGATAACGGCAGAGTGAAGTCTTGCAATATCACCCATGAGATAATAGAAGCCGTTGCCTGCAACGTTTCTTGCGGCGTCAAGGTCAATGCCGTTAAAGCGCTCCATGATGTCGGTGTGATAAGGAATTTCAAATCCGGGAACAACGGGTTCACCGTATTTTGTTACTTCAACGTTTTCGCTGTCATCCTTGCCGATGGGTACACTCGGGTCAATGATGTTGGGAATAATCATCATTATTTTGGTAACCTTTTCGGCATATTCTGCTTCAAGCTTTTCGCATTCGGCAAGTCTTTCTGAAAATTCGGTTACCTTTGACTTTGCTGCCATAGCTTCATCCTTTTTGCCCTGAGCCATAAGCATGCCGATTTCTTTTGAAACCTTGTTGCGGTTTGCTCGAAGGCTGTCTGCCTCGCCTTTAACGGCTCTGGATTTGGCATCAAGTTCGATTACCTCGTCAACAAGAGCAAGCTTGCTGTCCTGAAACTTCTTTTTGATATTTTCCTTAACGATATCGGGATTTTCCCTTAAAAATCTGATATCAAGCATATTTTCAACTCCTAAAGTTTTTTACAACGCTATTTTAATCCAATTTTGAAATGAAGTCAACCGCATCGGCAACGCATTTATCATCTGCAAGTTCAATCGCGCCCTTGTCAACAAGAGCTGCCGTTTTGGGGTCGATGGGTATTCTTGCAAGAACGGGAACATCAAGTTCCTTTGCAATTTCGTCAATCTTGCTTTCGCCGAAAATCTTGAATTCCTTGCCGCAATCGGGACAAACAACATAACTCATGTTTTCAACAAGGCCAAGCACTGGGATGTTCATGAGTTTTGCCATATTATAAGCCTTTTTAACTATCATTGTTACCAAATCCTGAGGAGTAGTAACAATTACAATTCCGTCAACAGGAAGATTCTGGAAAACTGTGAGCGAAACATCGCCAGTTCCGGGAGGCATATCAACAAACATATAGTCAACATCGCCCCATGCAACATCCTTCCAGAACTGCTGAATAACGCCTGAGATAACAGGACCTCTCCAAACAACGGGAGATTCTTCACTTTCAAGAAGAAGGTTTATGGACATTATTTTTGTGCCGTTCTTGCTTTCTTCGGGAAGAAGGCCGCTTTCGTCAGCCTTTGCTCTTGATTTGATTCCGAACGATTTCGGGATTGAGGGGCCTGTGATATCCGCATCAAGAACAGCGCAGGCATTGCCTCTTTTCTGCATTGCGGTTGCGAGAAGCGAGGTGACAAGCGATTTGCCGACACCGCCCTTGCCGCTGACAACGCCGATAACTTTTTTAACATTACTGAAAGGGCCGCAGGGAATTCTTAAATCCTGGGATTCTTTTCTGGAATCGCAATTGCTTGCACAGTTTGAGCAATTGCCGCTGCATGCTTCACTCATTTAAATATCTCCTATTCTTAAACTGAATTTATTATAAAATCAATGCCGTAAGCAATGCCGAAAATTAACGGCATGTGGGCAATATAAATAATAAGCGCTTTTTTACCGAGAAAACCGAAAAACGCAAGTTTCTTTTCATAACACCATGCAGGATAACCCGACTTGGCAAAATATATGCCGCAAAGTGCACCTGCAAAAAATATAAATATATCGGGAAAAAGCGGAAAATAATCCGCCGAATAAAACGAAAGTGAATAAATACCGAGAGGCATGAGAAAATCCGAAGCGTAAAGGCTTTGCGGTAAATCAATGCTTATAAGCTCGCCGTAGTTCAGGTGGCCGCTTTCGATTCCGCTTGTGAAAGCATAAAGCACCGCACAAATTATTGCGCCCGCAAACGGCGAAAGCTTAAAAAGCTTTTTTGAAAGCAGGGCAAAAGCAATCACACAAACCGCAAGAAAATGTAAAATTCCGAAATATATTTCGCATTCGGAAAAGCCAAGCTTCGGCATGATAACCGCCGTAACCAGAGTCATCCCGAGTGCAATGCCGAGCAAAACCGCTCCCCTCTTGAGATTGCTTTTTGAAAGAGTGCATGACATTCCGCAAATGAATATAAATATCCCTGCAAAAAACGGCTGCACGGGCATAAAAAAGATAAACAGTTCGGTTGCCCACTCAGCATTGAAGAACTCGCCGAGGATAAAAAAAGCATGATAAAATATCATACAAAAAACTGCAAGCCCTCTGATTTCATCAAGAAAATGTATTCTCTTTTTGGTAGCCGAAATGTTTCCCATAAATTCACCTCATATTATTTTATCATAACCTATTAAAAATGCAAGCATTTATTGACTTTATTCTTATTTTGTTTTAGAATAAAAATATAATTGCGGCAAATTTTTATGTTACGGAGTTAAAAAATGATAGAAAAAATCAGAGAACTGCTTTTCAAAATTTTCAAAAAAGAAAGCTTCATAGGTAAGCTGATTGATAAACTCTTCACCGTAGAAATTATAACCTACGTATTTTTCGGAGTTCTGGCAACTGCTGTTAACTTGATAGCATTTTATATTTTTAAACGCATTTTTATTTCTGTGGGTTGGGACGGCGTTTTCAATTCCCTGATAGCTTCCGCCGGTTGGGAAAAAGCCGTTGAGCTTCTCGGCAACGGAACGGATTATCTTGACGCAACACTCATCGCCTGGCTGGTGAGCGTTATTTTTGCTTTTATCACAAACAAGCTTTTCGTTTTCAAATCCAAAAGCTGGAAGCCTGCCATCGCAGGCAAAGAATTTGCGGGTTTTATCGGCGCAAGAGTTTTTTCGCTTTTGGTTGAGATGCTCGGCATGTTTGTTATGGTAACCCTTCTCGTCTGGAACGAATTTCTCGCAAAAATACTTGTCGGCATTCTTGTCATTATTATTAATTATGTGTTCAGCAAGGTGTTTATTTTCAAAAATAAATAAGGTGATTTTATGAATATATTCGACAAAACCGTTTTGGTAACCGGTGCCGCAGGATTCATAGGCTCAAATCTTGTTAAAAAGATATTGGCAGAGGACAAAAGCGTTAAGGTTATCGGAATTGACAACATGAATGACTACTATGATGTCAGCCTCAAAGAATGGCGCTTGGCGGAGCTTTCCGAAAAGAACAATTTTGAATTCATCAAGGGAAGCATTGCGGACAAGGAGCTTATATCTTCGGTGTTCGATAAATACAATCCTCAGATTGTTGTTAACCTTGCTGCTCAGGCGGGAGTCAGATACAGCATAACAAACCCCGATGCTTATATTGAAAGCAATCTTATCGGTTTTTATAACATTCTGGAATCCTGCCGCCATTCGCAAAGCGTTGAGCATCTTGTTTATGCCAGCTCTTCAAGCGTTTACGGCTCCAATAAAAAAGTTCCCTATTCGACCGATGACAAGGTGGACAACCCCGTTTCTCTGTATGCGGCAACAAAAAAATCCAATGAGCTTTTGGCTCACGCCTATTCAAAGCTCTATAATATACCTTCCACAGGCCTCAGATTTTTCACCGTTTACGGCCCCGCAGGCCGCCCCGATATGGCATATTTCGGGTTCACAAACAAGCTGAGGAACGGCGAAAAAATTCAGATTTTTAACTACGGCAACTGCAAAAGGGATTTCACTTATGTTGATGACATTGTTGAAGGTGTTTTCCGAGTTATGCAGAAAGCTCCCGAAAAGCTGATTGGTGAGGACGGACTTCCGATTCCGCCGTATGCAGTCTATAACATAGGCAACAGTCAGCCCGAAAATCTCCTTGATTTTGTTGATATTCTTCAGCAGGAGCTTGTCAGAGCAGGTGTTCTTCCGAGTGACTATGATTTTGAAGCTCACAAGGAGCTTGTTCCCATGCAGGCGGGTGATGTGCCCGTTACTTACGCAGACACTTCAGCGCTCGAACGTGATTTCGGCTTTAAGCCGTCCACTTCTTTGCGCGAAGGTCTGAGAAAGTTTGCAGAGTGGTACAAAGATTTTTACTTGAATCAGGATGCAGAATGAGGGGATAAACATGAAAATATCCGATATTCTTAAAAGTGAAAAACCTTCTCTTTCTTTCGAGGTTTTTCCTCCAAAAACAAACGATACATACGAGAGCATCAAAGCCTCTGCCCTTCAAATAGCAGAGCTTAAGCCCGATTTCATGAGCGTAACTTACGGTGCAGGCGGAACAACGGGCTCTTACACAATTGACATTGCCGAAAGCATATTAAAAACAGGTGTCACTCCGATTGCTCATTTAACCTGCGTTTGCTCGGGCAAAGATAAAAATCAAAGCATTCTTGGCGAAATGAAGCAAAAGGGCATTGAAAACATCCTTGCGCTTCGCGGCGACATGCCAGAAGGCATGACGGAAAAGAGCCTTGATTACACTCATGCAAGCGACCTTGTTGAAGAAATCCGAAATTTCGGAGGCTTCTGCATAGGCGGCGCATGTTACCCCGAGCGTCACCCCGAAATCGACAGCCAGAAAAAGGACATAATCAATCTTAAGAAAAAGGTTGACTGCGGCTGTGAATTTTTAACAACACAGATGTTTTTTGATAACAGCATTCTCTACAGCTTCCTTTACAGAATCAGGGAAGCAGGCATAACCGTTCCCGTTATCCCCGGCATCATGCCTGTTACAAATCCGGTGCAAATAAAGCGTATATGCTCACTTTCAGGCACAGTTCTCCCACGCAAATTCATCAGAATGGTCGACCATTTCGGCAACGACCTCAAAGCTCTCAAGCAAGCAGGCATTGCCTATGCCACGGAGCAGATTGTTGACCTTTATTCCAACGGAATCAAGGCAGTTCATGTTTATTCCATGAACAAGCCCGACGTTGCCGCAAAAATACAGGAAAATCTTAAGGATATAATCGGATGACACAAATAATAAAATCAGCGGCAGCCGAGATAAGCATCGACCCTAAGGAGGTCGCCGTTTACCTCGGCTATTATTCAGCAAACAATATTGAAAAAAGCCTCATTGACGAATGCATAGAAGAATTTTTGAAACATGCAGATTTTAAAGCATGCTTTTCGAAGGTTTCTGCTTGCATCGGCAACGAAATCGACCTGGGGTTCACGAAAGTCAAAAGTGAATCACTAAAAAAGAATCTTAACGGCTGCAGCGAAATTTATGTATTCGCCGCAACAACCGGATTCAGCGCTCAACGACTAATCGAACGCAATGCCGTTATCTCCCCTATTAAGGGAATTGTTACGGACTGTGTCGGCTCGGCGGCGATTGAAGCCTTTTGCGATAAAATTAATTTATCTTTTGAAAACACCGATTGCCTTCGGCCGAGGTTCAGCCCCGGCTACGGCGATTTGCCGATAGAATGCCAAAAGGATATTCTTAATTTCCTTGATGCAGGCAAAAACATCGGTTTAAGCCTCACCGACAGTCTGATGATGACACCTGTTAAATCCGTAACAGCCATAATAGGCGTCGGTAATGAGAAAAACAAATGTAAAGGACCCGGATGCATGGTTTGCAGCGGAACAAACTGCCCTTACAGATAAAAAAGAAGGACTAATATGACAATTCTTGAAAAAATCAAAAGCGGAATAACTTATTGCGACGGCGGTGCAGGAACTCTCTTGCAGTCATGGGGGCTTAAAGCAGGCGAACACCCTGAAAGCTGGAACCTGACACATCCCGAAAAGATAATTGAAATGCATCGCCAATACCTTGAAGCGGGGGCAGAAATAGTCACTTCCTGCACTTTTGGCGCGAACCGCTTTAAATTCAACAATCTTGAGGAAATAATAAATGCCGCAATAAGCAACGCAAAAAAGGCTTGTGAAGGGCACGATGCTTTTGTTGCGTTGGATATCGGTTCAACAGGCAAAATGCTTGAGCCGCTCGGAGATTTACCGTTTGAAGAGGCTGTAAACATATATTCCGAAGTTGTAGAAATCGGCGCAAAAGCAGGAGCGGACTTGATATTCATCGAAACAATGAATGACAGCTATGATGCCAAGGCGGCTCTGCTTGCAGCAAAAGAAAGCTGCGACTTGCCTGTTTTTATCACCTGCGTTTATGATGAAAACAAAAAGCTCATGACAGGTGCAGACCCTGCGGCGATGATTGCAATGCTTGAGGGACTCGGAGCAGATGCAATCGGCATCAACTGCTCGCTCGGCCCGAAACAAATGCTTGAAATCGTGCCCGAATTTGCAAAATATGCAAGCGTTCCTATTATTGTTAACCCCAACGCAGGCTTGCCGAGAAGCGAAAACGGCAAAACCGTTTTTGACGTTGATGCCGAAGAATTTTCAGGCATTATGTGCGATATCGTCAAAGCGGGCGCAACAATAATCGGCGGCTGCTGCGGCACAACACCGGAGCATATCAGAAAAACTGTTGAGAAAACAAAAAGTCTTCCCTTTAAGCTCCCCGAAAAGAAAAATCTGACCGTTATTTCGTCATATACACATGCAGTCGAAATCGGCAACGCGCCTGTTATCATCGGCGAAAGAATAAATCCGACAGGCAAAAAACGATTCAAAGAAGCTCTTCGCCAAAATGACATAAACTATATCTTAAACGAAGGCATAGCGCAAAACAAAAAAGGCGTTTCCGTGCTTGACGTTAATGTCGGTTTGCCTGAAATCAACGAAGCGGAAATGATGGTTAATGTTATCCGTTCGCTTCAGGGAGTTATTGACCTTCCTTTGCAGATTGACACGGTTGACCCCGTTGCAATGGAAAAAGCCTTGAGAATTTATAACGGCAAAGCTCTTATAAATTCGGTCAGCGGCAAGGAAGAAAGCATGCAGGCGGTTTTCCCTCTTGTTAAAAAATACGGCGGCGTTGTTGTTGCAGTTACACTTGACGAAAACGGCATTCCCGAAACGGCCGAGGGAAGAATTGGCATAGCAAAAAAGATAATCGCCCGCGCCGCAGAATACGGCATAGGCGAAAACAATATTATAGTTGACCCTCTTGCAATGGCGGTTTCAAGCGATTCAAACAGTGCAAATGTTACCCTTAAAGCGGTTAAAACTCTGCATGACATAGGCATTAAAACCAGCCTCGGTGTTTCCAACATTTCGTTCGGTTTGCCGTCGAGAGCAGATGTTAACGCCGTTTTCTATACAATGGCAATGCAAAACGGCCTTGACTGCGCAATAATCAATCCGTTTTCAACCGAAATGATGAAAGCCTGGCATTGCTTCATGGCATTAACAGGCAAGGATGAAAACTGCTCCGACTATATTGAATTTGCGCAGGCTCTTGCACCGGTTCAAACACAAGCCGAGCAAAAAAACGCAACCGGGCTTGACGGCTGCATCATAAACGGGCTTAAAGAGCAGGCGGCAGCAGCGGCAACCGAACTGATAAAAACGACTACACCAATGGAAATAATCAATGAAATGATTATCCCCGCCCTCAACACGGTTGGTAAGGGCTTTGAAGAAAAAAGAGTGTATCTTCCGCAGCTTCTTATGAGCGCACAGGCAGCAAAGGAAGCATTTGATGCAATAAAATCCGCAATCCCCGCAGGAGAAAGCAAAAAGGGCAAAATTGTTATCGCAACCGTCAAAGGCGATATACATGACATCGGCAAAAACATCGTCAAAGTTCTTCTTGAAAACTACGGATATGAGGTTGTTGACCTCGGAAAAGACGTTGCACCCGAAAGAATTGTTGAAGCAGTTAAAGCAAGCGGCGCAAAGCTTGTGGGCTTAAGCGCACTTATGACAACCACCGTGCCCGCTATGGAAGAAACGATAAAGCGTCTCAGAGCAGAAGCACCAGACTGCAAGGTTATGGTCGGCGGTGCGGTTATGACAGAAGAATACGCTCAAATGATAGATGCAGACAGCTACGGCTCAGATGCAATGGCAGCTGTCCGATTTGCAGAAAAAATGATATAACATAAAAAGGTATCATGCTTTTTGGCATGATACCTTTTTGTCATATAAACAGTTTAGCAAAAAGTCCGATTACCGTTACCGCCATTGCCGAAAGAACTTCAATAAAATTATCAGCATTTTTGATATCCGCATCAAATCTTGTGCCGACGTTCTCTGTTGACGGTGCAAAACGGATTTTATCAAGGCTTATATCAGATTCTTCTCCCGATGAGAAGCAAAGCTTTATGCTTTCAACCTTGTCAAGCTTATCGTTAGAGAAGGTAAGACCGCATTCGTTGCCGAACAGATAAAGACTGTTAAGGTCAAGCGTCACACAATGCCATTCGCCGTCCGCAGGAATAACGGTTTGAGGCTCGTTTGTGCCTTCAACCGCAGGCGCATACCATGCAAGAGTATTTTTATAAAGCTTGAAGCCCTCAAAGGTCACATCTGCATTTCCGTTGTTGCGCAGATAAAAGCTGACTTTGCCGTAGCCGCTGTAATCGGCATCAGTATCAAAGAACCGCTCTGTTTTGCCGTTCTTTTCGCAAACCAAAACGGGGCTGACAGAGAAATTCTTCGCCTTTGATTTAACACCGAGACCTCCGATGCCTGCGTAAGCATTTTCAGCGCTGACTGATGCCTCTGCATTCTCGGCGCTCCAACTGTCATAGAAATTTGCAAATTCATCATTCTCGGTGTGCCAGATTTTTGCATCGTCGCAGTCTGCCCATATTTTATCAACAAAATAATGAGTGCCGACGGATTTGTCGGTTACAAACGGGCTGACGGGCATTACAAGCTCTCCGCGGTGCGTTGAATAAAGATTTGCTCGCTGATTGTTAACGCAGTAAGCATAGCTTGCGGAACAGGGCTGAGGAACGCTTTCGCTCCATACTCTGACGGTATCCGAATTAATTATTTCGGCATCCGCCTGAACATAAACGCCATCCTTTCCGCAAACCGTAAAACCGTATAGCTCGCTGCCGCTCATTGCAACACAGTCACCGATGTTATCAAGCGTTATGTATATGCTGCTGTCCTTAATTTCAGCCTTTTTTACTGTTGCGGCGGTGTAGTCATCATATTTGCCGTAAACAAGACCCTTTGCCGCAAAAGCCATTCTGTCACCAACCTCTTCCTTGCATTCGGGGTGAATAACCCCTGCCTCAGGAATATAGGTTATCGGAACATCGCTTATTGAAACAACCGCCCTTGATTCGGGTCTTTGCTTTTGAATATCGGCAAATGCAATGTTCATATCGGCAAGGTTGAATCCCTTTTCCGAATAATTGAATGCCGCAAGCTGTGTGTAAACAATCGGCAAAAGACCGTTTTGATATTCAAACAGCTCGGTGTATGAACGCTGCATCAAATCAAAGGCTCTTGCGTATCTTTCGCCGCTCCAGCCAAGCATTATATCGCTTTCGCCCTGATACCAAACCATGCCCGAAAGTCTGAAATGCCTGAGAGCTTCCACTTTGAGGTTATAGTTTGTTGTCATAGTTTGATAAACATTAACTTCTTTTTCGTTCCATGCGGACTTTTCAACATACAAACCGTTCACAGCGAGGTCGTTTTTAACCTGCGCATCGGAATCAATGGCTGCTCTTGAAAGCCAAACAGCAATTGAAGTGCCCCCGAGAGGAATGTTCAGAATGCCGACGGGCATATCAAGCTCTTTTTGCATTTCTTGAGCAAAATAATAAGCAACCGCACTCATGGCATATATTGAGCCGTTTTCGCCGGTTACCCATGCCGCACCCGGAATATCGGTCTGCGGGTCGGCAGGCACAAGTTCCTTTGAGCCTTTGTATTCGGGAATATCGGGAACAAGCAGCACCCGAAGCCATTTGCTGAGTTTTTCGGCCTTGGCATACATATCTCTGCCGCCTTTTGCCTGCGCAAGCGGATATTGCATGTTGCTTTGACCGCTTGCAAGCCACAGCTCGCCGAAAACAACGTTTTTGAGTGTTGCAAACTCCTTGCCGTCTGCTTTGAGCACTACGGTATATTCATCATAACCGCCTTTTGGTGCTTTAAAAGCAACCGCAAAAGTTCCGTTCCTTTTAACCTCGGTTTTACCGCTTGCAACCAAAAAGCCGTTGGCATCGTAAAGCTCCGATGTGATAACGCTGCCGCCTCTCCCCGTGCCGGAAATAATCGCATCCTCATTTTGCTTGAAGAGCATTCCGTCGCCGTAAAAAGTATACAACTTCGGGTAAACCTCCTGTGCAAACGAGCAAGGTGTTATTGCAAGCACACCTGCAAGGGCAAGCATAACGGCAATCAATTTTTTAATCATTTTTCAAAATCCCCTTTAACCCTGTTAAAGCTTTCGCGCATTTCGTCGGTTGTTCCCGTTGCAAGGCAATATTCATATTCAACGGGCTTAAAGCTTGCAAATTCCATTATTTCAACTGCAGCTATATAAGAGGTTGTGCTGTCAACGGAGGGGTCTTTATCTTTTGTTGTTTCTCTGGAAAATACACCGGCCAAAAAAGCAACATCATGCGGAACATAAAGACCGATGCCGAAGCTGTCGTCAAACTCACCGATAAATGCAGACCAATTTTCGGTTGAATAAAAATTCGGATAGTCTGCATCAGGCCAGAAAATCAGCTTGTTTTCATAGGAGAGGTTTTTATCTCCCGTCCAGGGTGCATTGCCCGAATAATAAACAAATCTGTTAAGCGGCTCAACGCAATAAAATGCTGGCATTTCCTGCGTTGTTATCGCACTCGGATATCCCGAAAAATCAACAAATCTGCACGATACCTTGACAACGCCCTTTTCCAAAGTGTAGGTTGCTTCCATATAAGAAGGCGTAATATTCTCGGCTGACTTTGCCCAGTCAAGCGGACGGCACTTGACATAAAGCGAGTTATCAGCCGCAACAATGTCAACTATTTTGCTGCAATCATTAAACTGATTGCCGCCCTGAACAGGGTTATAATTCCATACCGAACCGTTATATTCGCCGCATTCATAGCCGCCGCCCGCAGTGCCGTAGTATGACTGCTGAACAAGCCTGCCTGCGTCGAAACGGTTAATGAGATTGACATTGTTGTTAACGGAGTTCACTCCGTAACGCTCTGTGGCATTTGAATCAACATAAATCCTGCCGCCCTTTTCAACAGCCTGCACGTTTGAATTCAAATCCTCAAGATAACTCAGCGCGCCGCCCCAATTAAGGTCAACGCCGAGCTTATATTCACCATTTTGAATAAAAACATTTTCATCGGGGATTTCGCGATTAAAAAGTCCGATTCCGAGCAGTTCAAACTCGGCTGTTTCCTTATCAAGCGGCTCAAAAGTGATTTTGCAAAGGCCGTAAGCCTTATATTTTTCAAGGCAGTTATCAATAAAGCTGCGAAAGGTTGATGCCGTTTCGGCAGGCTCAAGAAAGAATTCTTCTGTATATTCTTCCGCCTTAATAATATAGGTTATTTCGCCCTTCATATATGCATCGGATTTGTATTTGATGCCGTAATAATTAAACCAATCACACTTAGCCTTGCCGAAATCAAACGAAACCGCGCCTGTTGCGGCATCCCCGATTTTTTCGGCAGAAACATTTTCGCCGTTAACTGCGATGCAGCCGTTTAAATATCCGCTGCCTTCAACATCAAAATCGCTGTCAGCACGGCCGGGCAAAAAGCTGAAAATATAAGAAGGAATCATAAAAATAAAAATAATTATTGCAAGCACTTTATCCATTGCCGTTCACCTCAAATTATTTCAGCGGCCCATGAGAACACAAAGTTCCCGCCCTTGTTAAGATGCTGTATTCCCCTCTTTTCTGAGATATCGTTTTTCACTTCTCTGCCGTCATTTACGCCGTACCAAGGCTCAATGCAAACATAGGGCGCGCCAGGCTTTGCCCAGATGCCGAGGAAGGGGCAGTCGCCGAATGTGAACTCAACCTCATTTTCTCCCTTGATGCGAAGCTTCTTTGACTTGATACCGGAAAGGATAAGCGCATCCTTTGAAAAAACATCCTTTGTTATTTCAATTTCTCTTGAATTTTCAAGAACGGGGAATTTCTCGGGAATAATAAGATTTTCGCTGTCAATCCGCTCCGTTTCAAGCGTTTCAGGCAATTCAAACTCAATAACATCACCGATATTGCAGTTGAAACCGGGATGCGCACCGATTGAAAAATACATTTCACCGTCGGTTTTGTTAATAACCGTCATTGTGTTGACAAGCGACTTGCCGCAAAGCTCAAATTCAACAAGCAGTTCAAACTCAAAAGGATAGCTTTTGAGCGTGTTTTCATCGCTTTCAAGGCTGAAAACCGCTTTTGCACCTGAACATTCTTTAACATTAAACGGAAGCTTTCTTGCAAGGCCGTGCTTGGGCATTGTGTATTCAACGCCGTTGTAGCGGAATTTATCGTCAATAACCTGACCGATAATCGGGAAAAGAACAGGCGCCTGGCCGTACCAGATATCGGGGTTACCCTGCCAGATATATTCTTTTCCGCTTTCCTTTGCTTTGAGCGAATGAAGTTGAGCCCCCATATCATCAATTTCACAGGTAAAAAATTCGTTTTCTATATTGTAATACATTAAAAAACCACCCTTTCTTTTTTATAAATTATACCAAAGTACAGTTTGCATTGCAATTATCTTTTTAATGTTCTCAGATATATCTTTTGTTGCTGCGTTATCCTGAAGCTTTCAATTGCTTTTCGGATTGTTTTATTATGCGTATCGGCATCAAGCCTGTTTTGTTCAATATAGGGAATAACTGCATCATATTGCTTTGCAAGCGCCGTTGCAAAATACCACGCCTGCATCATTTTTATATAATATTCATCGGAACGGATTTTTGAAATCATTTCGGGATATTCGGGGCTGAAATGCTCATCAAGGAAATAACACATCAGGCATTCCATGCCGAAACGAACGGTGTATGTTTCGCCAGAAGCAAGCCAAATTTTAATCTGTTCAAGCAATTCGGGCAGATGCTTTTTAAATGTTTTCGGGCGCATCATGTCACAGGTTGCCCAATTATCGACAAAGGGCAGAAATTTATTTAATTCTTCAACGCATCTGTCATAATCTTTTATTGATTCAATCAAAAAGGCATGCAGATTGTTTTCTTCATAATATTGATGGGGAAGTTTTTTTATAAACGCTTCCGAAAGAGGTGTTTTTGCAATCTCCTTTGCAAATCTTCTTAAATCGGGGGTGCGCACGCCTATAATCAGCTCTTTCGGAACATTCGGCATCAGCCGCGAATGGAAATCGCGGTATTTCAAATCCTGCATTTCAAAAAGACGGTCGAGAATATTGTTTTCTGCCATAAAATCACCCGAAACAATTATAATATTGTTTTTCATTATTTTCAATCCGTTTGTTCATGATTGCAAAAAAAAGAGCCGGAAAAGGGAGGCACTTCATAAGGAAGTTACCTCCCTTCGGCTTTTGTAGACAGTCGGAATGATTGAATTGTAAGGATTATCAATCTATTACGGAGGTTTACAAAATGTCTGGTTTTATTGAAGACTTTTATTATGGCAATATTGAACCGCAGGAATGCTGTTTAGAATTAAAAAACGAATTAAAGAAGAAGCTAAGTGTTCTCACCGAAAAGGAAGAAAAACTCACCTCAAAGTTAAGTGGTAAAGAAAAAGATTTATTTGCAACATATACAAGCACATATAATGATTTTCTGACAGTCAGTATAGCCGATAGTTTTATTTCAGGTTTTCGGCTTGGTGCAAAATTTACGCATGACACATTTGTTACTGATTGAAAGGAAGGTTGGTTATGAATAAATCATCATTTGAATATAACGGCGGCACATACAGAATGGTCGGCAATTACAGAATCCCTGACATCACACTGCCTGACGAAGAAAACAAATCACTCGGCATATGGGGCTTAAAACGCAAAGATTATATTATGCATCACAAACGAGTGCAATTCAATATTATGCTAATGAACGGCACATTGTGGACTCATCTTGCAGAGGTTGATGAACAGGCATCTGATATGTTTTCTCATTTGGTAGAACAGATGAAGGTCAATGAGGGCATAACGGAACAACTGAAAGCGGACAATCAAATAGAATAGGTTGCCCGTACGAACAATATAGAAGCGAGGGCAAGGGAGATTGTTAATCACGAATTGATTTTCACAGCATAATTATTTCTAAAAACATAATTCAGGTGCAACGGAATTTGATTCCTGCTGCACCCGAATTTCTTTTTCTGCTCCTGCTTTTTCTGTGGGGTGTCAGGGGTTATTAAAACCCCTTAATTTCGGATTTGTACGTACAAATCCATTGCTCGCTAAGACAAATGCCATAATATGAAGACAAAAGCACCGAGTTGAACGCTCGGTGCTTTTGTCAAAGATTGGGGTAGATATTTATGAATAAGATTTATATTTATTTTAACATTGAAACAGCGTCGGAGATTGTTTTTTCCATTGCTTCTCTGCCATATTTATCAACTTCGGATTTGTTCTTTTCGCCGTGAGTGAGGCATCCTGCCCCCCCGATACACCCGCCGACACAAGCCATACCTTCGATGAAGTTTGCATCAAGAACATTCTTGCTCTTTTTGAGAAGTGCAAGCTTGCAGGCTTCAATGCCGTCGCAAACTGCAGGTTTGAGGTCGAACTCAATATTCTGTTCTTTCATAGCCTGAGCAACCGCATCCGAAAGTCCGCCGCTTCTTGCGAAAATTCTGCCGAAATACGATGCGTTATCGAGAACATCTTCTTCGAGAGTTGTGATATCGATATCCTTACTGTCAAAGAGTGCCTGAAGCTCTTCGAATGTCAGAACACTGTCAACATAAGGCTTG
>JAZRIG010000055.1:0-3043 GCA_045645145.1 Acutalibacteraceae bacterium | reverse complement strand
GTTTGCGTGCAGATAACCCGCATTGCCGGCAATATCCGTGCAGGCGGTTATCAGCTTTGTGATTGCGCCGTAATATTCAACAACCTTGCCTGCACCGAATGCACCTGCAAGCGCTTTGAGTCCGACGAAAATATATACAAGACCGCCGAGCAGATTTGTTGAAATCGTGCTTACCTGACCGATGGTTGCCCAGACTCTGAAAGTATCCTTTCTCATCTTTGCGGTGGGGTTATAGATTTTTTCGGTGATTTCTTCGTTGATAAGTCCTTTTTCGTTGAAAATTCTGACATCCTTGCCGCTTTCGTTTTCGTTGAGATATTTCTGATTGTAGTATTCAAGAATCGGGTTGAATTTCACAACTCTGTTGAAAATATTGAACTGCTTCTTCTCGCTCAGGCTGTGATATTTAACCGAAAGCGCAATCATAACGGCAGAGAAAATAACAAGCGACATACCGAGCAGGGGCGAATCAACAAACGCCATAAATCCCGTAAGCGGTGCAGGCGATTTGCTGAAAACCATACCCGAAATCATAACAATTGCAACGATAATTGAGAAAACGCAGGCTATCATTTCCGCAACGCATTCGGCAACCCAAGTCAGACCGTTGCCGTTATTTGCATTTTCTTCGATTTTGCCGCGTAGTTCCTGAACGGATGAGCTTTCCGCCTTTGCATAGTCGAGTTCAAGAGCCTTTCGGGATAGAAGTGCCGAATGCTTTTCCCAACAGCTGTTGAGCATTATCAAGGCTTTGCGGTTGATTGTTCTTATTATAACGTCAATAACAAGGGTTGTGATTGTTGCGATGAGAACGTATTTCAATATCTGCTCAAAGCCTTGTTTTTCGGTTAGTGCGGTGATGACAAGACCTGTGCAGTAAATTGTGATATAAGGCGAAACGGCACGGAGAATTTTAACAATTAGATTGAGTGAAAAATAGTTTTTGCCGAGATAGATTTTAACAAGTTTCAAGCCTTGTCTGATTATCTCAAAATCTTCTCTAAAGTCCGTAAAAAAGTTCTTCATATAATCGCCTCCTCTCTGTAATATCTGCTCTGTGTTTCAAACATTTCGGCGTATTTACCGCCGAGTGCAAGCAATTCCTCGTGAGTTCCCATTTCGGCAATTTTCGCATCGTCAAGAAGAATGATTCTGTCGCAGAAACGGGTTGATGAAAGTCTGTGGGATATGTAAATTGCGGTTTTGTCTTTTGTAAGCTCACTGTATTTGAGATACATATCGTTTTCCGCAATGGGATCGAGTGCGGCAGTGGGTTCGTCGAGAATGATTATCGGCGCATCTTTATAAAGTGCCCTTGCAAGCAGAAGTCTCTGAAGTTCGCCGCCCGAAAACGCAACCGCACCTTCGTGAACTTCACGAACAAGCAAAGTGTTTTCTTTCTGCGGCAGGCTTTCAACCTTGTTGAGTATTCCTGCAAGTCTCATACATTCACGGAGTCTGCCACGGTCAATTTTGTTTTCCTCGCAAAGTGCGATATTCTTTGCAACCGTTGCAGGCAACAACGCACAATCCTGGAAGAGCGTTGAGAATAACCGATAGTATTCGTCACGGTTGAAAAGCCTGCTGTCAATGCCGTTAATAAGAATCTGTCCCTCTTTCGGAATGAACAGACCGCAGATGAGCTTAACGAGTGTTGATTTGCCTGCCCCGTTAACGCCAACAATTGCAATTCTCTCGCCCTTGTTTATTCTGAGTGAAAGATTATCAACCGAAGGCTTTTCTGCTTCATCGTAAGAGAAAGTAAGATTCTTAAGCTCGATTTCGCAGGGCAAATCCTTGCCCAACGGCAGCTTTTCGCCCTCTTTGGTGTTCATTTTATCCTCGATATCGAGAAAACCTCTGAAATCGCTGACATTGTGTGCACCCGAAATGATTTCCGAAATTGAGTCAACAAGCCTTGCAAGCCACTGACCGAATCCCGTTATTGCACCGAAATAGAGAGAAAAATCGCCGAGTGTCATCTCGGAATTGAGTTTCAGATAAATAAGATAGATGTATGCGCCAAGGCTTACGCCGAATTTGAAAACATCTTCAAGCATGCAGTTGAAGTAGTGACCGTTGTTCCTTTTGATGTTCCACCACGTTGCATCGTCAAGGTGTTTGTCAATTTTTCTCATAAGAAAATCGGACATATTGTAAATACGGACATCCTTTGCGTTGGAAAAATCCTTTGAACGGTAGGTTACATAGTGCAGACGAAGAAAGATTTCGGCAACCTTGTCCTTCATTTTTTCTTTCCATTTATTGAAAATCAGCCAACCTGCCATACTTATGCCGTAGCAGAGAACGAGAATGGGGATGAACCACGGATTGCATTCAACGATAATTGCCGTAAATGCCGTGAAACCGAAAGCCGATGATGCAACGGTTGCGTTAAGCTCAATGAATCTTGCAACGCTTCCGTCCCAACCGTGAATTGCATTCCACGCTTTTTCACGCAGAACACGGGTTTCGTTGTAGGTGTAGTTGTTATAGTCCATGCTCATAACTTTGTTGCAGATAAGTCTGTGGAGCATAATATCTCTTGCGAGCATTCGTCCCTGATGGCTTTTGTTATACATAACGTTATTCAGATATCCGAATATAATGAGCGCAACAGAAAGAATACCTACTTTGAGAAGAAGCTCCGAAGCAGGTGTTTTGTTTTCGACGCAGTCGAGAACGATTTTTGGCAGATATGCCGCAACATCCGAGCTTACTGCACCCAGTGGAGTCAGACCGATTTGCATAATCACATAGGATTTATCAAAATCCCAATGCTCTTTCAGCATAAATTTTAAGTTGCTGAAATAATTATATTTTTTACGTTTTGAACTCAATTTTTATTGCCTCCTTCATTTGCTGAGAAACATCGGACAACGTTAATCAGCACTGCACCGCCTACGATATAAATAAGTGCAAACGGAGAATCGCTCAATACGATAATTCCGCAAATAGCCATAAGAACAGCTGTGATGATTAACCATACTCCCGAGTTTTTGATTTTGTTGTTTTTTATTTTGCCGCAGCAGTCTAGAATACC
>JAZRIG010000054.1:0-14455 GCA_045645145.1 Acutalibacteraceae bacterium | reverse complement strand
AAAATTTGCCTCTTTGAGCAAGCTCCAGAGTTAAGGTTACGGTTGCTGCACTTTGGTCGGATGACCATTTTCCGCCCGTACAGACCGAATTGGAAACGGCAATATTTCCCTCTGCAGTTACCGTGTCACTGAAAGTGAATTCAAGCCCCGTGCAGTTGAGCGAAGAAACGGTAACAGGTCTGCCGTTATATGAGCCGTAGGTCTGCCCGAGAAGCTTTGCGTTAAAGGCAACAGGCCTGTTCATATCAAGAGTTATTACCGTTTTGCCGTTTGAAGATTTGCTTGAAATTACTTTGATGCTGTTTTTTGGCATAATATAGCCGTCTTTGATGCTTACATGCGTGACCTTGCCTTCCGAACCGGAAGCAAGACGTTCCTCGCGAAGCAGGGGAACCTTGACTCCGGAAGCAAGAATATAATAAGTTTCATTGTCAAAGGTTGAAGTTGATTTAACATAATCAACCGTGCCTTTGAGCAGAGGCGAACAGTCCGGAACGGAGAATGTGCTGGTTGTGTTGCCCGGATAAGTTTCAACATAATCGTCGATAATTTCGCATATTTTTGCTTGGCCGAGGCCGTAATTTTCGGTGTAATAATATTTTTGAAGCCTGTCCGAATCCGAAATGCTCGGCTTTTCTTCCGTTGATGTGGATGTGTCCGTTGCCGTGCTTTCGGAAGTGCTTGTGTTAACCTGAGAACCGTTTTCTGTTGACGTTGCTGTTTCGGTTTGCTTTTCGGTGGTGGTTATAACTGTTGTGGTTGGTTTGGCTGTTGTCGGCTCAGGCGGAATAACAATTTCTTTTGCGGCAACGGAAACATTTGCTCCGTTAAGGTTTTCGGTAAGCCCGCTGTATTTGGCGGTCACCTTGTATTTGCCCAGCTTTTGAACGGATGCCGTACTTTTGGGAGCGGTAACCGTGGCGGAGAATGTGGCGAAATCCGATTCCTTGTCGGGGGATGTATCCTCTTCTTCGCCTGAGCTTTCCATAACAGACATCGGATATGTTTTGCCGTTAAAAGTAACTGAAACATTTGCTTTTTTGAGCGCAACGGCAGAAAACTCAATCATCATTTCACCCGGAACGGAAATGTCGCTCTGCGGAGAAACGGATTTGAGAAGCTTGATTTTATATGTTATCGTGTATGTGTAGGTTTTTCCTTTGTGCTCAAATTTAATGGTGTTTTTTCCAACGTTCAATTCGCAGTCGACCGAGAAATCGCCGGTTTTCGCAACATTCAGCTTTTTGCCGTTGCATAAAAGGTCATAAACAGGGCTGCTTGTGCCGCGGAACGTGATGGTTGACTGCTCAACGGTAATGTTTGTTTTTGAATAATTGGTTATTGAAAATTCTTTATCAAGTAAATACGTATCGCGTTTCTGAATATAGTTCATAACTGTTTCTGCAGCTGCTCCGGAGGCGTTTGCAATTTCAGCGTAAGGATAGAAGGAAAGTGCTTTGCAGAGAGACATATCTGCAGATTTTGAAATCAGCTCAACAGTTTTTGCTGCCTTGTCGGCGGTGAATGATGAAAGACCTTTAAGGTCATGGCATAGCCACAGCGGGCTTGGTTTTTCATTCCAAACGGTTTGTGCCGCTTCGAAAGCAGAGTCTTTGCCGCTTTCGTGGCAAAGAAAAACAAAATCCGCATTGCCCGAGGAGATTAAATTTGTTACGGAATCCGATGCTTTTGAAGTATAAACCGGTTCAAGACCTATCGACACGAGAACATCTGTCTGTTTGATTTTTTTGCAGACCTGAGTCAGCTTTGTGCCGTATTCGCCAAGTGTTTCGTCGCACCCGCCAAGGATAACAAAATCAACATTGAATTCTTCGATGAAAGCGGTTACATAATCGGAGTTTTCCGAAATATCCGCTCTTATTCCGAAATAAAGACTGTTTGATTTTGCGGCTTGCAAAAGTGAAGCAACGCTGCTTGAATTTTCTTCGCTTATGTCAAAAATAACCGTGTTAAAGCCGAGCTTTTCAAAATTTGCGAGTTCTTGCGCGCTGTTTTCGGAGTATTTCGAATAAATAGCAGCAACGATTGATGACGGCTGCGTGGTTTTGGGTCTGCCTGATGCGGCAACGGTTTGTTCCGTTGTCTGTGTTGTTGCAGGTGCTGTTGTCTGAGGCTCAAAGTAATTCCACAGCTCGGCGAATTTGCCTGTTGCAAACATTGCGGCTATTATTGCGATAATCACAACAACAATGCCGATTATTGCGGCAAGCAGAATTTTGTTTTTTTTCATTTTCAGTTCCCCGTTTTGATTGTATCTTTTAAATTTTGAATTTCGGTTTTGCATGTTTCGCTTATCAAATCACGGTAAGAAAAAACAACAAAACCGCTGTAGCTTTTATTGCTTCTTAATGTGGAAAGTTGGCGGGCAAGGATATCTGAGTTTTCACGCCATTCGGAAGAGCCTGTGCCTGCATATTTATCCGTTTGGCCGCACTTATATGCCGCGATTCCGCAGGCAAGCTTAACCTTTGAGTTTCTCGGCAAGAGACTCCATTGCTTGAGCATATCGGGAAAAGCAAAGGTTTCATGCTTGAATCCGTAATAAATCTGCGGAATTATAATATCGGCATAACCGGCGGAAGTGAGCCATAATTCACAGTCCGCGTAAAGCTGAGTTAAATTTTTATCAATTTCAGCGGCAGGGCTTATGCTGACTGTCAGCGCAGGATCAGCAGCTTTAACCGCAGAATAAAGTGATGATACAAATGAATCAACATGAGCTTTTCGCCATTGGAAAAGGCTCAGAGTGCCGCCTTCGGAAATATATTCGGAATATTGCTTTTTATCAATGGTTTCCTCTGTTGAGGGATAAAAATAATCGTCAATATGTATCCCGTCAATATCATATTTGCTGAGGATTTCTTTAACTCCGTCAAGTATTCTTTTATGGTTGGATGTGCAGGAAGGATTATAGTAGATTCCGTTTGAGAGAACGCATATTTCACCCTCGGCATTTCCTGAATCAAGGATTTGCTTTGCAGGGTTTTGCTGGCTTAGCAGGGAAACATCCGCTTTTGTTGATACTCTGAACGGATTTATCCAGCCGTGAACCGATATTCCGTGGTTTTTAGCGCTGTTCAGCATAACTTCAAACGGATCAAAGGATAAATCGGCTCCCTCTTTGCCTGCAATAAAAGAGGAATACGGATATATTTCGGATTCGTAAAACGCATCCGAGAAGGCACGCAAGTGAACGAAAGCCGTGTTCAGGCCGCAATCCTTGATGGCTTTGAACATCGCATCTGTTGCTGCTTTGTATTCCGATTTTGTTTTTCCTGCAGCGCTGATATGGTCATAGCAGGAAATCCACACGCCGCGCAGCTCCTGCGAGGCTTCCGATGCCTTTGTGGTGGATTTGTTTGGCTTTAATGCAGGTATGTGAGCGGCCGTGGATGCTGCCTGTGAGGGCTTGAGTGTAAAGCCGGATGTTGAAGTGTTTTGTGAGTGGGAGAAAGCGCTTTCTTCTTCCGTAACAGAAGAAAATGATGAAGTTTTTTCACTTGTCTGCGGAGTGGTTGTTAAAACTAATTGTTGATTATTCAGTTGACATGATGACAGAAAAAGGCATATAATAATCATCATGAAAGGAATGATTCTCTTCATTGTGCTTTTCCTTTCGTCTTTCCGAATTTTCAACCCCAATATATTAAAAAGGACTGTTTTAAATGCCGTTTTTTTCAAAATTAATTATTATTTATTTGTTTGCCGTTTCGCTTGTTGCGGTTTTAATAACCGCAGCGGATAAGCTTGCCGCAAAAAAAGGTGCGTGGAGAGTGCCCGAAGCAACACTTATGCTCATAGGGCTTTTCGGCGGTGCGCTGCCGATGTATGTGACAATGAAAACAATAAGACATAAGACGAAGCATAAAAAATTTATGATAGGTTTGCCGCTTGAAATAGCACTTCATGCGGCGATTGCCTGCGTTGTTTTGTTCGGAGACTTTAATCTGATGTAGTTTCATGGCGGGATGCGAGAGCATCCCGCCAAATTTTTTAGAGTGTGCTTAAATCATAGGGCGTTCTTTGATAAACGAAATAGTTGAGCCAGTTTGTGAAAAGCAGGTTTGCGGTGCCGCGCCAGCTCATTCGGGGCATCATAGACGGGTCATCATCGGGGAAATAATTGTAAGGAACCTTTATTTCAAGCCCTTTATTGACATCGCGGAAGTATTCCTTTGCGAGCGTTTCGCGGTCGTATTCCGAGTGACCCGTTGCAAAAAAGTTTCTGCAATCCATATCCGAAACAAGGTGAACACCCGCCAGCTCCGAATATGAAAGAATCTGCAAATCTTTAACAAGAGCTATATCGCTTCGGCGATTTTCCGTGTGCCTTGAATGCGGAACATAGAATTCATCGTCAATTCCGCGCATAAGAGGGTGGAAGGAGTCCAGGCATCTGTGAGGGAAAACGCCGAAAAGCTTCTCTTCAAGCGGATATTTAGGCACTCCGTAATGATAATAAAGAGCGGCCTGTGCGCCCCAGCAAATGTGGAAAGTGGAATAAACGTTCTTCTTGCTCCATTCAAAGATTTCGCAAAGCTCGTCCCAATAATCAACCTGATTGAATTCAAGGTGTTCGACGGGAGCCCCCGTGACTATTAAACCGTCATATTTCTTTTCGCATATTTCATCAAACGTTTTATAGAACTTAAGCATGTGTTCTTCGGAGGTGTTTTTTGATTTATGTGATTTAACCTGCAAAAGCTCAACCTCAACCTGCAGGGGGGAGTTGCTTAAAAGCCTTAAAATCTGGGTTTCGGTTTCGATTTTGGTAGGCATAAGATTAAGTATGAGGATTTTTAAAGGACGAATATCCTGCTTTACGGCTCTGTCCTCGGTCATAACAAATATGTTTTCCGATTCCAGAGCGTGATGAGCCGGCAGCTCGTTTGCGATTTTGATAGGCATTGGGTCACCGTCTTTCGTGTTTTCAGATTTTGGTCTTAACTTTTCTCAGCGCAAGGCTGACGGGGATTGCAATAACAATTGCAACAATTATTTCAATAATGGCATTAACGCCGAAGGCTGCAAGAATGTAGTTGGTCAGGCCGCCGAAGTTAACGGATGTGATTCCAAGCTCTGCACCGTGTGATTCGCCGTAAAGCAAATAAATGCTGCCCATAACGAATACTGTGTTGCAAAGGCAGCCGCACAGAGCACCGAGGCCGGAAGCAATGTGTTTTTTCTTATCTTTCTTTGCAACAAGCGAGAAAACAAGGCCTGCAACTGCGCCGGCGATGATTCGCGGAATCAGAGCGACAATCGGGTTTTTGAAGATTATTCCCTCAAGCGGTGACGGTGGAGCCAAAAGAGCCTTGATAATGCAGGAAACGCCCCAAACCGTGCCGAGAACAGCGCCGCCCTTAGCGCCCAAAACGCAGGCGCCGATAATAACGGGGATGTGAATAAGCGTGATACTCAGCCCTCCGTAGCTGATATATCCGATATACGGCACAAAGGTCATTGCTATAATGAGCGCGCTCATTACTCCCAGCTGTGCAAGGCTGAGATTTTTTTTCATGGTGGATGATTTTGACATATATATTCCTCCTTGCTGCTGCTCCGATCTTAATCTGCCGGATGCAGCGCAAAATTTGACAAATAAAAGTTAGTTCTTTTTGTTCTTCTCGTAAAGAACTTTTAAACCGTAGTGAATGAGATCACCATTGTAAATTATATCTCTCTTACAGCTTTTGATAAGATCCTTTGCAAGGCCGCCTGTGGCAACTGTGGATTTAACCTCATCGCCAAGCTCCTCCTCAAGCTTTTCACAAAGCCCGTCTATCATTGCTGCATAGCCGAAAACGGTTCCTGACTGCATGGAGTCAACCGTGTTTTTTCCGATTGCCTTTTTCGGAGTCTTGAGGCTTATGCTGGGCAACTGAGAGGTTCTTGCCGAAAGAGCATCAAGCGAAATGCCGATGCCGGGGGTGATTGTGCAGCCGCAAAAGGCGCCGTTTTTATCGATAACGCTGATTTTGCTTGCAGTTCCTAAATCAATAACAAGGCAGGGCAGGGGATAAAGCGCTGCTGCTCCAACGGAGCCTGCCAGCAAATCTGCGCCGAGTTGAGCGGGGTTGTCGATCAGAATGTTCATGCCGGTTTTGATGCCGGGGCCGAGAATCATCGGCTTGCATCCGGTTATTTTTTCAACCGCCTCGCTTATTGCAGAAGAAAGCTCGGGAACAACGCTGCTGATTGCTGCGCCCTCAAAGCTGTTTTGCGGAGTGTCATATAAAGCAAAAATCTGCTTGAACTCGATTGCATATTGGTCGGGAGTTCTTGAACGGTCTGTTGCAAGGCGTGAAACAAAAAGAAGATTGTCTTTATTATAAACACCTACGGTTATGTTGGTGTTGCCGATGTCTATTGTCAGAAGCATAAACTCACCCTTTCGGACAAACTTAAATATATTATACAACATATTTATTAATAATGCAATGAAAATAACCTTGCTTTTAATAAAAATATCATTATAATAACTTTATAGATTTGTTTGTGGCAGGAGGTGAATGCCGTGAAGTGTGCAATTTGTCCGCGTGAATGTTTGGTGGAGAGAAAAAAAGAATCCGGAGTTTGCACGGTCGGTGAAAAATTCAAGGTTGCAAGGGCCGCCCCTCATCATTGGGAGGAACCCTGCATCAGCGGAAGCAACGGTTCGGGCACGGTTTTCTTTTCCGGCTGCAATCTCGGCTGTGTTTATTGCCAGAATTATGAAGTCAGTCACAATGCCTTCGGAAAAGAAGTCAACGAAAAAGAGCTGATGACTATATTCGATTCTCTTGTGGAAAAAGGTGTTCACAACATCAATCTTGTAACGCCTACTCACTATGCGCCGATGCTTGCAAAGGCGCTGAAAGAATATAATTCGCCCGTGCCGATAGTTTATAACTCTTCCGGATATGAAAAAGCAGATACTCTCAAAATGCTTGAAGGGCTTGTGGACATATATTTGCCGGATTTAAAGTATTATGACAGCGCACCGGCATTTAAATATTCTGGTGCAGAGGATTATTTTGAATTTGCTTCAAAGGCCGTGCTTGAAATGTTTCGCCAGGTCGGAACACTTCAGACCGATAAAAACGGAATTGCCAAGCGCGGAATAATAATCAGGCACATGGTTCTGCCCGGCAACATATCTCAGGCGGTCAAGGTTTTTTCATGGGTTCGTGAACATTTCCCTCCCGAAACTTATATCAGCGTTATGCGGCAATATACTCCTTACGGAAAGGCTAAGGAGATGCCGCCTATAAACAGAAAACTCTCTTCAAGGGAATACTCAATTGTTAAGGAGAAAATTCTTTCTTTCGGTTTTGAAAACTGCTTTTTTCAGGGCAAAGATTCATCAACCGAAAGTTTTATTCCAAATTTTAACCTTGAAGGTGTTGACCTTTTATGAAATTTCTGTTAAATTGTATCTTGTAAATAAAAACAGGAGGTTGTCATTATGGCAAAAGGAAAAGGATTTTTCGGTGAATTCAAAGCGTTTATTATGAGAGGCAATGTTATTGACCTTGCAGTCGGTGTTATCGTCGGCGGCGCTTTCCAGGCAATTGTAAAGTCACTTGTTGACGATGTTGTTATGCCTGTAATCAGCCTTGCAACCAAGGGAATTAACTTTGCTGATTTATTCATCGCTCTTGACGGCAACGAATATGCAACCCTTGCAGCTGCTCAGGAAGCAGGTGCCGCAACACTTAATTACGGCAATTTCATCAGTGCAATTCTTAACTTCCTCATCATGGCATTTGTTGTTTTCCTTCTTGTTAAAGGAATTAACACAATTGCTGAAAAGACAAAGAAGAATGAAGAACCCGCTGCTCCTGCAGAGCCCACAACCAAGGAATGCCCCTACTGCAAGAGCGAAATTGCAATCGGCGCAACAAGATGCCCCAACTGCACATCAGAGCTTAAATAAGTCAATCTTCAATAAAAGCGCAGAGCGTGATGCTTTGCGCTTTTGTTAAATAAAGGAGAATTCCGATGAAATTAGGTTTTATAGGAACAGGAAATCTCGCAAGTGCGATTCTCAGAGGTGTTGTCGGTTCGGGAAGAATTGAACCGTCTGAGATAATTATTTTTGATGTAAACAGACAAAAGCTGGAAGAACTTAAGAATGAGCTTTCGGTTTGCACCGCAGGCTCTGCAAATGAAGTTGCGGCAACAAGCGAAAATATTGTTATTGCCGTTAAACCCAAGGATTTTGCAGCTCTGGCAGACAGCATCAAATGCGAAGCTAAAGAAAATAACCCTTTGATTATTTCAACTGCCGCAGGCACGGAAATAGAAAAAATAGCTTCGTTTTTCGGCTTTGAGGCAAAGATTGCCCGAATAATGCCGAACATTAACGCTGCTGTCGGTGAGTCAATGACTGCCGTCAGCGTATCAGACTCTGTTTCTGATGCTGAAAGAGAATTTGTTCTTGATTTTTGCACTTGCTTCGGTAAATCCGTTTATCTTGAAGAAAAATACTTTTCGGCTTTTACAGCAATTGCAGGCTCCGCACCTGCTTTTGCATATATGTTTGCCGATGCACTTGCCGTGGCGGGGGTCAAATACGGTTTGCCCGCAAAAGAGGCGCAGGATATTGCGGCGCAGATGCTTTTCGGCAGCGCAAAAATGCTTCTTGAAAGCGATAAATCCGTAAGTGAGCTTATCAGAAATGTTTGCTCGCCGGGCGGAACGACCGTTGAAGGTGTTTGCAGCCTTAAAGAAACGGGTTTTGAAAGCTCGGTTATCACTGCAATTGATAAAACGGTTGCAAAGGACAAACTGATGAGCAGCGGCAAATAAGTTTTATTGGAGGACAGCAATGGAAATTTTGGTTTTAAGCTCTCTTGAAAAAGTTTTTTCGGATGAAAAGAGCAATGCACCCGAATTTAAAAGCTTTTCTATGTTAAAAAATGAAAAAGCATCTTTTCAAATAGCTTTTTGTTCCGAAAAGGATACATCTGTTTCCTTTGAGTTCAGCGGAAAGCTTGCATCAAAAATATCAGCTTATATCGTTAAAGAAGTTCCTGTTGGTCTTGCATGCTATGAAAACTCAGATGACTTTTATCTTCGCAAAGCTTCCGGTGATTATCCGGACTGCCTTGTTCCCGTTAACGGTGAAACGAAGATTAAAAAAGATAAGTGGTATAGCCTGTGGATTGAGATTTCTCCCGAAGGTGAAGTTTGCGGCAAGTCTGTTTTGAATGTTGATATAAAGAGCGATGAAACGGCACATGCCGAGGTTGAAGTTGAGGTTATCGATGCCGAGCTTCCCAAACAGGAGCTTATTTATACCAACTGGTATCATTCGGACTGTATATGTAATTATTACGGCATTGAGCCATTTAGCGACGAATATTGGCGCATCAACAAAAACTTCATAAAAACCGCTGCAGAACACGGTATGAACTGCATCCTGACTCCTCTTTTCACACCGCCTCTTGATACAAAAGTTGGCGGAGAAAGAAAGACCGTTCAGCTTGTGAAAGTCCGTCATCATGGCGGCAAGTACTATTTTGATTTCCATAATTTGAGAAAATGGATTTCAATGTGCCGTGAATGCGGAATCGAATATTTTGAAATGAGCCACTTCTTTACTCAATGGGGTGCAAAGCATGCGCCAAAAATCGTTGCGTTAGACCGTAAGGGCAGGGAGAAAAAGATTTTTGGCTGGTCAACAAGAACATCCAGCAAGGCTTATGACGATTTTCTTCGCCAGTTTGCGGCTGCTTTTATGAAAGTTGTTGACAGCGAGGGAATTCGCGAAAAATGCTTCCTGCATGTTTCGGATGAACCTAGCCTTAAGCAGCTTGAAATTTATAAGCGCAGAGCAAAGCTGATAAGAGAAATATTCCCGGGCTTCAAGGTTATTGATGCTCTTTCGGATTTTGATTTTTATGAGAAGGGAGTGGTTGAAAATCCGATTCCCTCTGAGGACCATATCGAACCGTTTGTGAGAAATGTTTCTGAGCTTTGGACCTATTATTGCTGCTGTCAGGGAGAGAAATATGCTCCGAACCGCTTTATGTCAATGCCCTCGCTTCGCAACAGAATTCTCGGCATTATCATGTATAAATATGATATAAAAGGTTTCCTTCAGTGGGGCTATAATTTCTACAACACACAGTATTCAATAAAAGCAATAGACCCTTATAAAGTTACCGATGCGGGCGGTGCTTTCCCCTCCGGCGACTCTTTTGTTGTTTATCCGCATAAGAACGGTGAGGCACTTGAATCATTGCGTCTTAAGGTTTTTTATGACGGCTTTGAGGATATGATGGCACTCAGACTGCTTGAGAAAAAAATCGGCAGGGAAAAAGTGCTTGAGTTTATTGAAAAAGACTTGTTTAAGCCGCTTACATTCATGGAATATCCGCATGAAAATGAATGGTTGCTTGAAACAAGAGAAAAGATAAATCAAATGATTAAGGAGAACTGAAATGCCGATTTATTTTGACAGCGAAAAAAAGATTTTCAAGCTTGATACCGCAACTTCAAGCTATATTTTTGAAATCTACGAACAGAATTATCTTGTTCATCTTTATTACGGTGCAAAAATCCCTGATTATAACTTAAGTGAATTTCGTTATACAGGCGGATTTGCTTCATTCAGCCCCAATAACATAAAAGTTGATGACTGGCGTTTTTCTCCCGATATCAATCCGTTTGAATATTCGGGGAATGGTGCGGGCGATTTCAGAACATCGGCTGTTTCCGTTAAGAATGCAGACGGCAACAACGTGACCGACATGCGATATAAGTCCCACAAAATTTATTCCGGCAAGCCTGCGATTGAGGGACTTCCCGCTCTTTATGTTGAGGATGATTCAGAGGCAACGACACTTGAAGTGCTTACCGAGGATGCAGTTACCGGTGTTCAGGCTGTTCTGTTTTATACTGTTTTTGAAAAGCTCGGAGCGATGACGAGAAGCGTTAAAATTATTAATAGTTCCGATAAAACGGTTGAAATTGAAAAGGTTATGAGTACTTGTGTGGACTTCCACACAAGCGATTTTGAAATGCTCAGCCTTTACGGCAGATGGGGTAAGGAGAGAAGTCTTGAAAGACGTCCCCTTGCTCATGGCAGACAGCTTGTTTCAAGCAAGCGCGGTTCGTCAAGCCATCATCACAATCCGTTTGCTGCAATTGTTGATAAGGGCGCAACCGAGGACTACGGCAACGCTTACGGCTTTAATTTTGTTTACAGCAGCAACTTCGTTTTTGAAGCGGAAGTTAATCAGAATTCGGGCACAAGAGTTGTTATGGGTATCAATCCCGACGGCTTCGGCTGGCAGCTCAAAGCAGGTGAGTGCTTCAATGCGCCCGAGGTTGTTATGGTTTATACTCCCGACGGCATCGGCGAAATGAGCCGAATTTTACACAGACTTTACAGAAAGCACCTTATCAGAGGAAAATGGAAGGATATCAAACGTCCGCTTCTTATTAATAACTGGGAAGCAACAGGCATGGATTTCACAGGCGATCAGCTTGTAACCTTTGCGGAAAGAGCAAAGGAACTCGGCATTGAAATGCTTGTTATGGATGACGGTTGGTTTGGTGACAGGAATTCAGATCGCAGCGGTCTGGGCGACTGGCAGGTTAATGAAGAAAAACTCGGCGGAACTCTTGCTGAGTTCGTTAACAAAATCAACGATCTCGGAATCAAGTTCGGAATCTGGTATGAGCCGGAGATGATTTCACGCGACAGTAATCTTTACCGTGCGCATCCCGAGTGGTGCCTGCATGTTCCGAGCAGAGAAAAATCAATCGGCAGGCACCAGTATGTTCTTGATTATTCAAGGCAGGATGTCCGCGATTATGTGTTCGGCGAGATGTATAAGGTTCTTTCAACCTGCAAAATAGACTATCTTAAGTGGGATTTCAACCGTAATCTCACCGAGGTCGGTTCGGCGCTTCTTCCTGCTGAGCAGCAGAAAGAAGTATTCCACCGTTTTGTTCTCGGAACTTATGACGTTATGGACAGGCTCACCAAAGCTTTCCCCGATATGCTGATTGAAAACTGCTCGGGCGGCGGCGGACGTTTTGACCCGGGAACTCTCTATTTTTCTCCCCAGATTTGGACAAGTGACAACACAGACCCGATTGAGCGTCTCACCATTCAGTTCGGCACTTCTTTGTGCTATCCTGCATCCGCCATGGGTGCTCATGTTTCGGCATCAAGACGCACGGGATATGACACAAAGGGTAACGTTGCGCTTTGGGGTTCATTTGGCTATGAGCTTGACCCGAATAAGTTCACCGATGAAGAAAAGAGAATTGTTAAACGTCAGGTTAAAGAGTATCACAAATATTACGATGTTATCCATTTCGGTGACCTTTACAGGCTGGTTACTCCTTTTGAAAATCCCTACAGAGCTGCATGGGAATTTGTTTCCGAGGATAAAAAGGAGGTTCTGCTCACAAGCGTAATTATGAGAGAGCCTGCCGACAGAGCATTTTATATCAAGCTTAAAGGTCTTGACCCAGATAAGTATTATATTGACGAGGATACCGATGAGGTATATTCGGGCGCGCTGCTTATGAATGCAGGCCTTGCGTTCACAACTTTGCGTAACGATGACGGCGACAGCTTTATCAAGTATTTCAAGGCCGTCGAAGAATAACATAAAAAAGACCGCATTAATCGCGAAAACGATTTTTGCGGTCTTTTATTATTTGAAATTGAAATTAGCCTTAACGGATTTTTCGTATTCGGACGGCGACATTCCGGAAATTCTCTTGAAAGCAGTTGTGAAATATTGAGGTGTGTTGAAACTGAGATGCTCTGCGATTTCCGTGAAATTATATTCGTTTTCTCTTATCATCTGCTTTGCCGCATCTATTTTAAGACGAAGAAAATGTTCCATTATTCCGCAGTTGAGGTTGCTGTGAAAAAGCCTTTTGATAACCGATGCCGAAGTGTTGAATTCCTTTTGAATGTCGGAAAAAGTAAGAGGCTTATCAACGTTGCTTTCAAGATATTCACAGATTTTGATAAGCAAAACTTCTCCGCTTGTATTTTTAGCGGCGGTGCGTTGGCTTCTGTTGGTTCTTATAAGACGTATCAAGAGCTGCTCAATATAATTCTGAACCATTTGTTCACAGCCGAAACTGCCTTTTTTTGACTTTTCAAGAACAGATGTATACGGTATCCCAAGAGGAGTAGAAAAAGCGTCAGAGGCTTCATTTATTATATGCCCCATGAGCCTTTTTTCCTCTGAGGAACAGTCAATAATTATTCCTGCAATATTTATAAGTTCGTTGCATTGGCAGTCAAAGGAAATAATAACAGAATTGGCGGCGTTTGAGCCGTCACAGCGAATTTTATGAAACTCGTTTGGCTTATGAATATACATTTGCCCTGCTTTTAAGGTCATTTCCTTTGTCCCGGCGGTGATAACAACGCTTTTTTTATCAGCATAAACTATTTCCCAGAAATCGTGGAATTCACCCGAATAAGCAAAATCTTTTGTGTATTCAAAATAGTGAATCGTATATATCCCGTCTATTTTCAGGGCTTTGTTAAGCTCCGTTCTTGTATATTCCATTTTTTCCTCCACAGCATTTATATATATAATTATACATATTAAGTTTGAATTTGCAATAAAAAATGAGCCGAAATTATAAATATAACGGCTTTGAGTGTAAGAATATGCTGTAAATATGTGCTAAAATGATAAAAGGAAGGGGAGGCTGAAGTATGATTAAGTTTGGAACGGGCGGCTGGAGAGCTGTTATCGGAGAAGATTTTATTTGTGAAAATATCAGGCGTGTTGCCGCAGCTGTTGTTAAGCTTGCACAGGAAGAAAACAAAACGGACAAGCCGATTATAATAGGATATGACCGCAGGTTTTTGTCGGAAAGCGCAGCGGAATGGGTTGCGGAAACTCTTGCAGAGGGCGGCATAACAGTTTGGTTTCTTAACCGTTCTGCGCCTACTCCTTTGATAATGCATACGGTTAAGGATAAAGAGCTGTATTTCGGAATCGAAATAACGGCAAGCCATAACCCCGCAAACTATAACGGAATCAAGCTTATTGTTGATGAGGGCAGAGATGCGCCTGTTGAAACAACACAGAGGCTTGAGCAAATCATCGAAGAACTGAAAGAGGTTAAATACTGCAAATTTAATGATGCCGTAAGTGACGGAAGAATTGTTTATTTGCGCAATCCGTTCAATAAGTTCCTTGATGATATTATTGATTTGCTTGATATGAAGGCTCTGCGTGAGCGCGGACTGCGTGTTTTGTTTGACACAATGCACGGCTCCGGCGCATATCCGTTGCAGGTTATTTTTTATACCGCACGCTGCACCATTGACACGATAAACCTCAACAAGGATGCGTATTTCGGCGGTGTAATGCCCGCTCCTACAGAGCAGACGCTCAGCACTTTGAGCGATATGGTAATAAAAGATGGCTATGATTTTGGTATTGCCATGGAC
>JAZRIG010000053.1:0-5993 GCA_045645145.1 Acutalibacteraceae bacterium | reverse complement strand
GAAAATTCTGCGATCAATGTTATCGGGAAGTTCCGATTTGATTACCTTTGCAAGCGGAAGTGAAGGCACATAAGGGTCAGCGTGAGCAATTTCGATATAGTCCGTCAGATCATCAAAAGTGATTTCTTCTTTCTTTGCAAGAGGATTGTCCGCGCTCATAATCAAGCAATAGGAAAACTCCGTAACCATTTCGTAGCTGAGCGCTTTTTCTTCAAGCATTGATTTGAAATACTTATCAAAATTCTCTGCATAACGGATAATGCCGAGCTTATAGTCGTGATCGAGTATGTTGTTGATTGTTCTCTGCGAATTTGTTTCTTTATAGAAAATTTCGCAGGCATCCTTTGAAAGCGTTTTGGAAAACTCTGCAAACGCATCGGAAATATAACAAGCACGGGGCACAGAAATGGAAAACTTCTGTTTTTTCACCTGACCGCTTTTATACATATTTTCAACCTGGTCAATCTGCTTGAGAATATCCTTTGCATAGCTGATGAACTCTTCTCCTTCGAGAGTGAGAACCATTCCTTTTGCCGTGCGGTCAAAAATCGATATGCCCAGATCCGCTTCAAGCTCTTTGATAGAACGGCTTATGTTCGGCAAAGCAACATAAAGACTTTCTGCTGCCTTGTTGAGCGAGCCAACCTTCGCAACCTCAACGGCATACTTCATATGCAGTATATTCAATTATCTCACCTCGGTATGAGTGATTTTATAAATATATGTTTATTATACAACTTGTTTTAGATTTGTTCAAGTAGTATACCGTTCAAATTACAGTTATTTAATTTTACTGCAAGAGCCACTTTGGGGTAGCTTCCTTATGGAAGGTACCCCAACCGACCCTTATTTTATGCAATCAAATATCTGATTCGGAACATCAATTATGAAATCAGCACCGTTTTCAGTTAAAACGGCTCTTTCACGGAAACCCCACGTTACACCGATGCACGGAACACCTGCATTTTTTGCCGTGATGCAGTCCACTTCGGAATCGCCGACATAAACCGCTTTTTCCTTTGGCACACCAAGTTTTTCAAGAGCCAGATAAATGCCGTCAGGCTGCGGCTTTTGCGCAACGCCGTCAATCTGGCCAACAGCAACCTCAACAAGCCCGTCAAAGAATATGCGGACAATATCAACCGCCGCTTCCTGCATTTTATTGGTTACAACAGCAATCTTGATGCCTTGTTTTTTAAGGCTCTCAAGCATCGGAATTATGCCGTCATAGGGCTTGGTTTTGATAAGAGAATTGTTTTTATAATGCTCTTTAAACTCATGCAGGCATTGCTCAGTTATTTCTTCCGATGTGCCGTCGGGGACACTAAGGCAAATCAACCGCCTTACTCCGTTGCCGACAAAGCTGCGAACTTCATCGAGCGTTCTTTTCGGAAACCCGAATTCACCGAGGGCATAATTAACACTGTTTTTCAAGTCCTCAAGAGTATCGGTTAATGTTCCGTCAAGGTCAAAAATGATTGCACCGTATTTCATAATAATACCTCAAAAAGCGCTGTGCCGTATGACACAACGCTTTTATTTTATCAGTTTTTGAATTTATCAAAGAAGCTGCCCTTTTTGCCGCTGCCGACGGGTGCACCTCTTTGGACACCGAGTTCTTTTTCAAACTCCATAAGAATTTCTTTCTGTCTGTTACTCAGACTCTTGGGAACATCAACGATTATGCGCACAAGCTGGTCGCCCCTGCCTCTGCCGTTAAGAATCTGAATGCCCTTGCCGCTGAGCTTAAACACGGTTCCCGACTGAGTACCGGCGGGGATATCAAATTTAACGTCGCCGTCAAGTGTGGGAATGCGTATATTATCGCCGAGAGCTGCCTGCGTATAGCTGATACGCTGTTCGAGCCAAACATTATAGCCGTCACGTTCAAAATGCGAATGCGGTCTGACAAAAACGGCAACCTTAAGATCACCCTTCGGTCCTCCGTTAACGCCTGCATTGCCTGCACCGCTGACATTGAAAATCTGCCTGTCATCAATACCTGCGGGTATGTTGACCTCAACCGAAGCTCTGCTTGAAACTCTGCCCGTACCGCGGCACTTCTGGCATGGGTCATCAATCACCCTGCCCTTGCCCGAACACTTGGGACAAGACTTCTGCGTTGAGATAACGCCGAAAGCTGTTCTCTGCTGAACGTTCACATAGCCTCTGCCGCCGCAATCGGGACAGGTTTTGGCCGAAGTGCCCGCTTTAGCGCCCGAACCGTGGCATTCGGAGCAAGTGTCAACGCGGTTAATATCAACCGACCTTCTGCAACCCTTGGCAGCCTCTTCAAATGAAATTGTAACTCTTGCCTGAACATCCTCGCCTCTGCGCGGGCCGTTGGGGTTAGCCTGTCTGCCGCCGCCGAATCCGCCGCCAAAAAATGAGCCGAACAGGTCGCCGAGGTCAAAATCCATTCCGCCGCCGAATCCGCCGCCAAAGGGATTTCCGCCGCCCGCACCGTAGTTAGGGTCAACGCCTGCATGGCCGAATTGGTCATAGCGGGCTTTTTTGTCGCTGTCGGAAAGCACCTCATAGGCTTCGTTGGCCTCTTTGAACTTCGCTTCAGCCTCAGCATCACCCGGATGAAGATCCGGATGATACTCTTTTGCTTTTTTTCTGTATGCTTTTTTTATTTCATCCTCGCTTGCACCTTTGGAAACACCGAGGACTTCATAATAATCTCGTTTATCTGCCAAGAGAATTGCTCCTTAATTACTGATTATCGTCAGCATCTGTAAAGTTTGCTTCGGTGTAGCCGTCGCCCTCGGGTGCAGCGCCGCCCTGCTGAGCCTGCGCAGCTTCCTGAGCTGCCTTATAAAGCTTCTCTGAAACCTCGTAGAACTTCTGAGTAAGTTCCTCCTGCTTGGACTTGATGAGGTTGATATCCTCGCCCTTAAGAGCTTCTTTGAGTGCGTCAATTTTTTCGTTGAGAGCAGCTTTTTCATCGTCGCTGAACTTATCGCCTTCTTCGCTCAGAAGCTTTTCGCACTGATAAACCATCTGGTCAGCTCCGTTGCGAGTGTCAACATCTTCTCTGCGCTGCTTATCTTCCTGAGCAAAACGTTCTGCATCTGCAACAGCCTTTTCAATATCCTCTTTGGACATGTTTGTTGAGGAAGTGATTGAAATGGACTGCTCTTTCTGAGTGCCGAGATCCTTTGCGGAAACGTGAACAATTCCGTTAGCATCAATGTCAAATGTTACTTCAATCTGGGGAACGCCTCTGCGTGCGGGCATGATGCCGTCAAGATGGAACACGCCGAGAGTTTTGTTATCCTTTGCAAATTCTCTTTCGCCCTGGAGAACGTGAACCCCAACTGAGGGCTGATTATCTGCTGCTGTTGAGAAAATCTGGCTCTTCTTAACGGGGATTGTTGTATTTCTGTCAATAATCTTTGTGTTAATACCGCCCATGGTTTCAATGCCGAGTGAAAGCGGAGTAACGTCAAGAAGAAGGAGACCCTGAACCTCGCCGCCGAGAACGCCCGCCTGAAGAGCGGCGCCTACTGCAACGCATTCATCGGGGTTGATGCCCTTGAAAGGCTCTGTGCCCATGAATCTCTTGATTGCTTCCTGAACAGCAGGGATTCTTGAAGAACCGCCAACCATGAGAACCTTGTTGATTTCTGAAGGTTTAAGACCTGAATCGCTCATTGCCTGGCGAACGGGACCCATTGTTGCCTCAACAAGGTCAGCTGTAAGTTCGTTGAACTTTGCTCTTGTGAGAGTTGTTTCAAGATGCTTGGGGCCTGTTGCATCAGCGGTGATGAAAGGAAGGCTGATGTTTGATGTTGTTACGCCGGAAAGCTCAATCTTTGCCTTTTCTGCCGCTTCCTTGGGTCTCTGCATAGCCATCTTGTCGCCGCGAAGGTCAATTCCCTGCTCTGCCTTGAAGGTGTCTGCAAGCCAGTTGATAACTCTCTGGTCAAAGTCGTCACCGCCGAGCTTGTTATTGCCGGCAGTTGCGAGAACTTCCTGAACACCGTCGCCCATTTCAATGATTGAAACGTCGAATGTGCCGCCGCCAAGGTCATAAACCATAACCTTCTGGTCATTTTCCTTGTCAATGCCGTAAGCAAGAGCTGCAGCTGTGGGTTCGTTAATGATTCTCTTAACTTCAAGGCCTGCAATTTTGCCTGCATCCTTTGTTGCCTGTCTCTGAGAATCGGTGAAGTAAGCGGGAACAGTAATAACTGCCTCTGTTACCTTATCGCCGAGATAAGCTTCAGCATCCGTCTTAAGCTTCTGAAGAATCATTGCAGAAATTTCCTGCGGAGTGAACTTCTTATCGTCAATTGTTACCTTATAGTCTGTGCCCATCTGTCTTTTGATTGAAGCAACAGTTCTGTCGGGGTTTGTGATAGCCTGTCTTTTTGCAACCTGGCCAACCATTCTTTCGCCTGTTTTGCCGAAAGCAACAACAGAAGGAGTGGTTCTTGCGCCTTCCGCGTTAGCGATAACCACGGGTTCGCCGCCTTCAATAACTGCTACACATGAGTTTGTTGTTCCTAAGTCAATACCGATTACCTTTGCCATAATTTATTTTCCTCCTATAATAAATAGAATTTATTTATGAATTTGCAACCTGAACAACAGCTTCTCTGATTATTCTGTCGCCCAGTTTATAGCCTTTTGAAAAAACGGCTGCAATCTGATTTTCACCGAGTTCCTCATCCTCAACCGTCATAACTGCGTTATGAATATTCGGGTCAAACACATCGCCGCGCTCGCCGTAGGCTTCAACGCCGTTCTTTGTGAGCATCTCAACGAACTGATTGAAAATAAGGTCAATTCCTTTTTTGTAGTCCTCGGGGCTTCCGTCCTTATTGTTGGCTGCCCTGTCAAAATTATCCAGAATCGGGAGCAGGTCTTTAATAACATCCGCCCTTGAGGATGAATAAATATCCTGCTTTTCCTTCTGTGAACGTTTGCGGAAATTATCATACTCCGCATAGAGCCTTAAAAACTGGTCACTCTTTTCATCGAGAGCCTTTTGGAGCTGCTCTTCATTGGTTTCCTCAACCGCCGTTTCGTTGACCTCCTCGGTGTTTTCAGGCTTGTTTTTTTCTTTTTTCATTGCTGATTCCTTTCTATTCCTCAATCGCTTGAGTGATAAGACTTCCGACAAGGTCGGTTAAATATTTTATGCTGGGAATTATATTTTCATAATCCATTCTTGTGGGGCCGATAAGGCCGATTGTGCCTGAATTATCGCCGCCGACTGAATATTTTGCAATAATAAGACTTGAATTCTCAAGCTGACGGTAAAGATTTTCTTTGCCGATTTTAACATTGAGAGGCTCCTTGTTTTCGTTGATAACCGCAGTTATGGGCTCCCTCTTGTTAAGGAATTCGAGAAGCTCCAAGGCATCCGTGCCGTAACCCTTATGTGAAAACAGGTTTGAACTGCCGCCAAGCATTATTTTGGAGCTTGCGGTGCTTCTTGCAAGCTCGCAAACCGCAGCCATCAGCGGAAGCATCGCAAACACATCGCCATCAATTGAAGCGGCAACCGTCTGCATATCCGCAACGCTGATATCGTTGGCAGGCTTGCCGATGATGCAGGACTGAACAATGTTGTAAAACTGCTCACAGATTTTTGCGGTCAGCTCACAGTCAAGCCTGCAAAGGCGGCTCTTCAAAATACCGTTGGAAGTCAGCAACACAAGCATTGCCGAATGAACGCCGACGGGAACAAGCTCGATTCTGCG
Source organism: Acutalibacteraceae bacterium (assembly GCA_045645145.1). Classification (GTDB taxonomy): domain Bacteria; phylum Bacillota; class Clostridia; order Oscillospirales; family Acutalibacteraceae; genus CAG-177. The sequence goes on along the minus strand of JAZRIG010000053.1, from coordinate 276 downwards.
GATTATCATTGCATCGCCGCCTGGCGCGGTTGAAACGCAAGCGCATTTTGTTAAATCCGCAAGCACCTCGCCCGCCTGAGCAATAAGCCTCTCAGGGTCGCCGACTGCGGAAGAAATGCCGGCTTCTATCATTCTGCGGTTAAGCTCGTCAAAAGGCAGTTCACGGTAAGGGGTGTATTGGCTCATAAGCGAAAAAAGTACTTCGCCCTTTTTAAAGGTAGAGGAAATCCAATCAATTACTTTATATGTGTTTTCTAAATTTTCAGGAAGTATCAA
>JAZRIG010000052.1:0-3053 GCA_045645145.1 Acutalibacteraceae bacterium | reverse complement strand
ACCTGTTCACGCATATCTCTTCTGGAGATTGTTCTGGGGTCCATAAGATCTTGTTTGACCCAGATAAAATTAACATTGCGCTCTCTTGCCTGGTCATCAAAGATACCAGCAAGACCATCCATGCCCTTACAAGAAATCTGGTCGTACATAATAACAGTATCTGCATCGTATTCTTCAACGATTCTCCAAAGCTCATCAACAACGTTTCTGTAACCGCCCTTTGTATGCTTTCGCATAATTGAACGCTGATAGGTTTTCGCAACGTCTTTAAGAGCCTGTTCTTTATCTTCAGTGTTATATTTGATATAAGAAATCATTGTTTCCATATCCATAACAACGTTCATACCCCAGCAGTTTTCAAGCCAGTTTGCAAAACTTGTGTAGTAGTTTGCGGGGCAGCTCCACACAACCGCACGGTGGCGCATTTCTTTTGAAACGGGAGCTTTCTTCTCGTAAGCCTTCAGCATCAGCTTATTGACTTTTTTATCAACCTTGAGGAAGCGCTTATCAACGCCACCCGAAAGGTTGAAATAATAGATTCTGTAAAGCCAGAATGCCGCACCTGTCATCTGCGGATAGGGCGTTTTGTTGATATCCCATTTTTCGAGCTCGTATTCAAGCTGTTTATTTGAGTTTCTTAGAGCTTCAAAGAAAACATCCCAATCAAACTTTTCGCCTGTCTGCTCTTCGATGAATTTAATAAGTTCTTTTACTTCTTCAACCGCATATTCCTGAACATCCTCATCGTTATAACGAAGCGGAATATTGAAAAGATGAACGGGAAGATTGAGACGTCTGTCAAGGAATGTTGAGTTCATAACAGAACCGTCACAGGGCATATTGGTTGCAACCATACAGCAACCCATTTTGGGATAATCATCCTCAATGGCAACGCCTGCCTCGGCACTCGGAAGCGGACAGACATCGGCAGGCACACCAAAACTTTCCGTAACTTCAAGGTAAGGCGGGGTTATCTGTTGGTCAACCATTGAAGTGAGGAAAATGGGAATTGTCTGCAAGGGAATAACGGTAAGATTCGGAAATCCCGAAAAAATTTCGTTGGGAATAATCTCATCGGTAAGAACAATCTTTTTTGAAAGCTTATTCCTGGGATTGATCTTTTCATCCGCAACGAAAGATGTGTTAATAAGACCCGTTGCGTGCTTTACAATCATATTGAAATGAAGGTGAACAATACGAAGATGCGCACCTCTCAAACCTGCTGTGTGTCTGTCAATAAACGAAGGCGTTGAAAGATATGATGCCATCCAGCGGTAACGCCAAAGACCTTTAACGGTTGATATCGGCGCTTTCAGCACCATAACAATCATATCCTTCCACGTTACAAGCCAGCGATAATAGTCATACATCGTGTCTTTGAATCCGCGCCATTCTCTGTGTTTAAGAACCGCTTTACGGTCTTTTGAATAAAGCTTGCCGAGATCAGCCATTTCCCTTCGCCTGCCTTTCCTTCTGAATTTTCTTGATTTCAAGGCTTTCTACAAAAGCCTGAACCCTTGTACGGAGCTGTCCCGAAGCAGATGCGGTATACTGTCGGTCAACCGCCGCAGTCGGCACACCGTAATCGTTGCTCATAACATAAGACGCAAGCGCTCTTTCGTAGCCCCAATATTCGCAGAATTTAAGCTGTTCATACATAACGCCGTCTGCATGATATTCGTCAACAAGATGCTTGACGTAATCTCTGCGCTCCTGCACCTTTTCATGGCTCATATACCTGGGGCATTGGCTTGTTTTCAGATAATGCAGACATATCTGTGTTAAAACATCCTCATCAGGATTGATTTTGATTTCTTCTCTGCCGGGCATCGAACCGAAACAGTATCTGTCCGCAACAACAAGTGCGCCGCTGTCTTCGATGAGTGCGGTAAAATCGGGGTCGTCCATTTCAGAACCGACAACAACGATTTTCGCTCTGAAATTCTTCTTTGCATCGGGTTCTCTTGTTTTAAGCTCCTCTGCTGTTTCGCGGAGCATAGGAAGAATAAGTGCCTTGGGACAACAGTATGTAACAAGGCTCAAAATATGATATTCATAGCCTGTTATACGGGGGTTATCTTCTTTGCGGTACTCCCCTATTTCCGTCATCAGACGGCAGATTTCGTTATGCTCTTCAACTGCTTTGAGAAGCGCCGCATCCGAAGTATCAACACCATAAACCTCGGTTATTTTGTTAAGAATTTTATTTCTTGTTTGCGTAACATAATGCTTCACCGTGTGGTCGGCAATTTTGAACGGCATATCAAGGAAAGTCAGGAAAAATTTATCATTCTCAACAAGATTGAGCAATTCAAAGTGTTCTGCGGTTCTGTTCATCTCAGAACAGGTTTCGGATGCAAGCAGAGCGTTAAGAAAGTTGTATCCGCCTTCGATGGCACGCTCAAGAATTGCTTTTGAATAGCCGCAAAGGAAATTGCTCATATAATATGTTGCGATATCCATTGACCCCGTTCTCGGAGCACGGAGTCTTACCGAAAAACAGTTCCCACAATTCAGAAGAACTTCCGGAATATGGTAGCAAGTGTAACCGAGTGCAATACCGCCCTCGTTTTTTGCCTGCTGAACAAGAGCGTTGTTTGCTTCCTGAAGCAGGTTTTCAAATTCATAAAGATGCTTTAAATCTCTCACTTTAAAATCTCCATTTCAACAAGCGCTTTTCTTGCGCCCTCAACAACGTTTGAATCGTCGGGCAGTTTGGTAATATCCTTGCCCTCGATATCGTAAATCGCAAGATTTGAATCGGTTGGTATGTAAGACAAAACGGGTATACCGTTTGTATCAATATAGGGTATAACGCTTTCATCAGGAATTCTGTTGACGATTGCACCGATTTTTTTATACATTACAAGCTCATCGGCAACACTCTTGATTGTTGAAATAACCTGAGTCCCCTTTTTGCTTGCATCGGTAATAAGAAGAAGGTGGGAAACCTTTTCCATAACACGTCGGTTTATCTGCTCAATGCCTGCTTCTCCGTCGATAACAACATAATCAAATTCATTTGAAAGAATGCTGATTACTTCTTTGAGATA
>JAZRIG010000051.1:0-17692 GCA_045645145.1 Acutalibacteraceae bacterium | reverse complement strand
GTAGCTTCAAGCTTGTTATCCTCGCCGAAGAACTGGCGGATATCGTCGTTTGAACTAAGACCCAGAGCGCGGATAAACGCAGTGATATAAATTTTTCTGTTTTTGTCGATACGGACATAGAAGATGTCGTTGGCATCGGTTTCATACTCAAGCCATGCACCTCTGTTGGGGTTGATTGTGCTTGTGTAAAGCTCGATACCGGTTTTGTCGTGGGTCATTCCGTAATAAACGCCGGGGGAACGAACAAGCTGAGAAACAATAACTCTCTCTGCGCCGTTGATAACGAACGTTCCGCTTTCGGTCATTATGGGGAAATCACCCATGAAAACTTCCGACTCTTTGATAACGCCTGTTTCTTTGTTTTGCAAACGCACGGTTACTCTCATGGGAGCCGCATAAGTGGCGTCGCGCTCTTTGCATTCGCGAACCGTATACTTGGGCTTGTCATCCATGCGGTAATCAACAAAGCTGAGCACCCAGTTGCCTGTGTAATCCGTGATATCCGCCATATCACGGAAAACCTCCTTAAGACCTGTTTCAATGAACCACTGGTAGGAGGCCTTCTGGATTTCGATGAGGTTGGGCATATCCATAACCTCATTGATTTTTCCAAAGCTCATACGTGTGCAGCTTCCGCGTTTAACGGGATTCATTTTCAGCATTAGGCTAAATCACTCCGTTTCTTTAAATTTCCAATTTCGTGTGGAACCGTTTTTGACCTGAAATTTGCCCCTTAAAATAATTATTTATGCGCAATATTCTTTAAATTATAGGGCATTAAATTCCATCATAATATGCAGGATAGCATTATATGTCAATTTTTTCAATAAGTCAAGCCTTATTTTTAATTTTATTTTAAGGGTTTTTAATATTTGTGCATTCATACGAAATTTCAAGATTTTTCAATGATATTTTTGTTCAATATTTTTTCGGGTTTGTATATTTTGCTGAGATTGGAACAGATTTTTCGTTAAGGCAAAAACAAAAACCGTAAAAATCGCTTTTTACGGTTTTTGTTGTTTATAAATAATCATAAGATAATCGGTTTGAACTCTTTTTCCGTTCCGCAGGATGATTTTTTATCGAAGCAGAGAGCATAGATATCACCCGCCGTGCATTCAAGAGAAAATATTCTTTGCGCGCTTTCATCCAAGCCTGAGATATCCGCAGCCTTGGTTATAACCGGCAGCTTTGCGGTTTCCTTTGCCGCCCTGAGAAGCTGCGCTCCCTTCTCATTGAAGCCCGTAACTTTTATATAAGGCACAGGGGTTTGCAAATCCTCCGCTTTGATGTTTAAGAAAAAATTAAGAATTATTCTTCTTATTCGTGCGTGAGAATATCTTTTTGTTTTTGCAAGTGCATAAAGCTCTTCGAGGCTTGTTGCCTGCTTTGCCGCCGCTATGATTCGGTTTTCGATTCCTTCGCTGATATCAGGCGCCTTGGCAAGCTCTTGCGGCGACGCCGTGCGCATTCTGTATAACATCGCATTCTCTATTTGTGAGATATCGGAAATATCTGCTTTCGCATATATTTCCGCCGCCTCTTTCGGAACAAAAGCCTCCCATGTCTGTGCAGCGCGAATTCTGTTCCTTATCAATGAGGCTGAAGCTATGTTTTCAGACGAGCTTTCCGAATCATGCTCCGCTCCCGTGCGTTCGAATGTTGCAGGCTTTATTTTGCTCCCTATACGTTCAAGAGCCGCAGCATATTCAACACCCAGGATATTATTGGGGCTTTGGATTATATCGGCGCTTTCGGCGCAAAACACTCTGAGCGCATTTTCCCTTGCAGAAGCGAAAGAAATTCCCTTTTCAAGCTCCTTTGCAAGAATCGGCTTTATCTCTTCGCCGTAAACAGCCCTTGCCGCCGAAACAATCTTTTGAGCATCTCCGCATTCGCTGCCAAACACAAGTGAATCAACGCAGCCCAAGCCGTCAAGAATCCCGACTCCCGCACGCGCAAAGCTCTGAGCCGATGAAACTGCATAAACGCTCGGCAACTGCAAAACAAGGTCAATTCCGCATTCAAGCGCTGCTTTTGTCCGCACTGAATGGTGCATCAAAGCAGGCTCACCTCTTTGAACAAAATTGCCGCTCATAACAGCTATAACATGGGTGAAGCCCGCCTCCCTCGCCTTTTGGGCAAGAAAAGCATGGCCGTTGTGAAACGGATTATATTCGGCTATTATTCCCGCAACCTTCATATTTATTGCCTTTCGGTAGAATTAATGTAATAAAATACTTGAAAATTTTTATTAACAAGTATATAATATAACAGTTATGAGCTTAAATCAAGCAAATATTCACTATTGGGAGTGTTAAAATTGAAAATTCTTGTTATCAACTGCGGCAGTTCATCCCTCAAATATCAGCTTTTTGATATGGACACCGAAACAATGATTGCAAAAGGCAACTGCGAAAGAATCGGCGTTGACGGCAAAATCGGCGGTTCAACAGCTGACGGACGCAAGTTCGAATATGAAGTTCCCTTTGAAAACCATACAAAGGCTTTCCTTGAGGTTAAAAAGGTTCTTACCGAAGGCGACGCAAAGGTTATTGACAGCCTGAGCGAAATTTCAGCTGTAGGTCACAGAGTTGTTCAGGGCGGCGCACTCTTTAATGAGAGCGTGCTTGTTACCGATGAGGTTATTAAAGGCATCGAAAGTCTTTGCGACCTTGCCCCCCTCCACAACCCCGCTCACATTCAGGGCATCAACGCTTGTATTGACGTTTTCGGCAAGGATGTTCCTCAGGTTACCGTTTTTGACAATTCATTCCATTCAACAATGCCTGCAGAGGCATATATCTTCCCCATTCCTTATGAATACTATGAGAAGTATGCTATCCGCCGTTACGGCTTCCACGGCACTTCTCACCGCTTCGTAAGCGCTCGCTGCGCTGAGGTTATGGGCAAGGATATCAAAGACCTCAAGATTGTTACCTGCCACCTCGGCAACGGTTCTTCAATCACCGCTGTTAAAGGCGGCAAATGCATCGACACAAGCATGGGTCTTACTCCGCTCGACGGCTTTATCATGGGCACCCGCTGCGGCGCTGTTGACCCCTCCGTTATCACCTACCTTCAGCAGAAGGAAGGCTGGACTCCCGCTGAAACAGACACCATTCTTAACAAGAAATCCGGCGTTCTCGGCATTTCGGGCGTAGGCAGCGACGACAGAGACGTTTCTGCAGCAGAAGCAGCAGGCAACGAAAGAGCACACCTTGCAAGACGCATTCAGAAATATCAGGTTCGCAAGCTCATCGGCAGCTACGTTGCAGCCATGGACGGCGTTGACGCCATTGTATTCACAGGCGGCATCGGCGAAAACACCATTGACCTTCGTGCTGATGTTTGCAACAATCTCAGCTACCTCGGCGTTGAACTTGATGCAGAAGCAAACGAAATCATGAGAAGAGGCAAGGAAGGCGAAATCTCAACCGCAAACTCAAAGGTTAAGGTTTATGTTCTTCCCACCAACGAAGAGCTTGTTATCGCAAGAGACACAAAGGCTATCGTTGAAGCTATGTAATATCAAACGGGCACGGTCAGCCGTGCCCGTTTTTATTTTTTCGTTGACTAATAAGGCTCATTATAGTATAATATTTTAATAATGCAAATAAAATACGGAGGGATATTTCTGGAATACATTGCTCCGATTTTCAAAAATATAACAGATGCACGGGACTTTCCCATTGGCAAAATTGCATGCTATCCGTGGGAGAAAAACGGCGAAAGCCATCCGGAAAGCTATGCGGCAATGTTTGCCGTTGAGGGCGAAGGAATTCATGCCGTTTTATGGTCGTTTGAAGAAAACGTTCGCTGCGAATGCACAAAACGCGATGACCCCGTCTATACAGACAGCTGCCTTGAGCTTTTCCTTATGCCTGTTGAGGGTGACAATCGGTATGTTAATTTTGAGGTCAACAAAAACGGCGTTTACCTTTCAGAAATAGGCACCTGCCGCAGCGACAGAGTTTTTATTAAAGAATTAACAGACCTTGAGCCTGTTATAGACACAATAAAAATCGAAGAAAACGGCAAAAAGGCCTGGGGATATGAAATTATCCTTTCCGAAAGCTTTATTTCTGCCCTCTACAAAACAGATTTTACCGTGCATAAAACAACAATAAAAGGCAATTTTTACAAATGCGCCGAACTGTCGGAAAGCCCTCATTTCGGAACATTTTTTCCTGTCAACACCGAAAAACCCGATTTTCACCGTCCCGAATTCTTCGGCGATATAAAGTTTAGAAAGGCGTGACTTTTTTGGATAATTCAATCGGCAACATTGCTGAGCTTCTTAATGCGTTTCAGTTCAAGGGCAGCTTTGAAAAAAGCTCGCAGCTGCATGACGGCCACATAAACAACACCTATATATTCGATTTTCGCGAAGAAAGCGGAAAGCTGAACAAATATCTGGTTCAGGAGCTGAACACCTTTGTTTTTAAGCAGCCCGAAGCCCTGATGGAAAATGTTATGGGTGTAACAAAATATATGCATGACCACGTTCTCAAAAACGGCGGCGATGTTGAAAGGGAATGCCTTTATGTTATTCCCGGAATCAGCGGAAAGCCCTATTATATTGACGGCGAAAACCGTTTCTGGCGATGCTATAACTTCATAAGCGGTGCGCATTCCTGCCAATGCGTCGAGAATGCAGAGGTTTTCTTCAATGCGGCAAAAGCCTTCGGAAACTTCCAACGCATTCTTGCCGATTATCCCATTGACAGCTTGAGCGAAACCATACCTAACTTCCACAACACGGTTTCGCGCTTTGCAGATTTCAAAAAAGCAGTTGAAGATAATCTTTCGGGCAGAGCATCGCAGGCTGAAGAAGAAATCAACTTTGTTCTTGAGCGAAAAAATGACTGCTCCGTTCTCATTGACCTTCTCAATGCAGGCAAGCTGCCCCTCAGAGTTACCCACAACGACACAAAGCTCAACAATGTTATGTTTGACAACGAAACAAACGAAGGCATTTGCGTTGTTGACCTTGACACCGTTATGCCCGGCCTTTCTCTTTATGATTTCGGTGACAGCATCCGTTTCGGCGCCAACACAGCAGCGGAGGATGAAAAAGACGTTTCAAAGGTTTCACTGAGCCTTGAATATTTCAAAGCCTACACTCTCGGATATCTCACAACCGCAGGTGAAAGCCTGACAAAAGAGGAAATCAATCAGCTTGCATTCTCCTCAAAACTCATGACTCTTGAATGCGGAATGAGATTCCTCGGCGACTTCATAAACGGTGACGTATATTTCAAAACCGCTTATCCCGAACATAACCTTGTCAGATGCCGCACCCAGTTTGCACTTGTTGCGGATATCGAAAAGAAGCTCCCCGAAATGCAGAAAATTGTTGACGATTGCTGCAAGGAGCTTGGAATTGAAAAATGATTTCGGATATTTTGAGCGAAGGAGAATTCAAAAAGCGGTTAGCGTTATGGGTTCTCGATAACGATAGGGGCGCCGTCATTCCGAGCGGCTACTCCCGCGAGGATTATGCGGAGCTTTACCGTCTGCCCGACTTTGATTATATTCACACCCAATCCCTTGCCGATGAAAACGGTGATTTGATAACCCTGCTGAAAAGCGGAATATACCTTCGCGATTGGGAAACTCGCAACGGCAAAGAGGCGCGAAAATTTGAATTCTATCATGTGCTTAAAACTCTTACCGACTCCCCTGAGGTTGAGCCGTTTCCGATGGGATATATTATTGTTTTAAATTAAATAATATTATATAAATAAAAATCCACAGTACTTTGAATTTTTAGTACTGTGGATTTTTTATTTCAATTAATCAAGAAAATCTCTGAGCTTCTTGCTTCTGCTGGGGTGGCGCAGCTTTCTGAGAGCCTTCGCCTCAATCTGGCGGATTCTTTCACGGGTTACTCCGAATTCGCTGCCAACCTCTTCAAGAGTATGCGGATGGCCGTCCATAAGGCCGAAGCGCAGCTTAAGAACCTTTGCTTCTCTCGGGGTAAGAGTTTTAAGAACCTCTTCAAGCTGCTCCTTCAGAAGAAGCATGGAGGCTGCATCTGCCGGAGCGGGAGCATCGTCATCGGGAATGAAATCGCCAAGATGGCTGTCCTCCTCTTCGCCGATAGGTGTTTCGAGCGAAACGGGTTCCTGCGCAACTCTCATGATTTCACGAACCTTTTCAACGGGCATATCAAGCTCCGCAGCTATCTCCTCCGCGCTGGGGTCTCTTCCGTTCTTGTGAAGAAGCTGGCTGTTTGTCTTTTTAACCTTATTGATGGTTTCAACCATGTGAACGGGAATACGGATGGTTCTTGCCTGGTCAGCAATTGCTCTTGTGATAGCCTGTCTTATCCACCAGGTTGCATAGGTTGAAAACTTGAAGCCCTTTGTATAATCGAACTTATCAACAGCTTTAATAAGGCCAAGGTTGCCTTCCTCAATAAGGTCAAGGAACTGCATGCCTCTGCCGACATATCTTTTTGCAATGCTTACAACAAGGCGCAGGTTTGCTTCGGCAAGCCTTTGCTTTGCATGCTGGTCATCATCGGAGATTCTGATGGCAAGCTCAATTTCTTCCTCGGGAGTAAGAAGAGGAACTCTGCCGATTTCCTTAAGATAAACCTTAACAGGGTCGTCAACGGCAATGCCTTTGTCGTCACCGCCGCCTATATCAAGAGACTTTGGCAAATCAACGTCAAAATTCTCAATCGCCGCGCTGGATAAATCGTCAACAATTTCGATATTCTGGCTTTCAAGCGTTTCATAAAGCTTGTCAAGCTCCTCAATATCAAGATCCATTTCGATAATTACGGCATCGATTTCCTGAGTTGTCAGCTTACCCGCAGCCTTTCCCTTTTCTACCAATGATTTGAAAGGCATTTTCTTTTCTGTTGCTTCCATTCGATCACATCCTATTTTTATTTTTTCTTAAACAGCTTTAAAAATTCCTCATCGCTTACGGAAGATGCATCCGTCGGTTTGGCGTTTGCACTTTCCATAAGCACATTGATGCAGTCCTCACACTCTTTCAATGTGTTGCTGAGGCTTACGGAAATCAGCGATATTCTTGTTACCGAATCCATTTCTTCAGGGCTGAAATCAGCCGAAAACATGCTCAGATTCGGCTCTGCGCCGCTTTCAAGTCCACTTATAAGGCACTCAAAAATCCTGCGGTTAAATGCAGTAACAAAACCATCGGGTGAAATCCGCTCTTTTAATTTATTATAAAAATCGGGGTTTCGCATAAACGAAGAAATGAGTGCTTCCTCCGCTTTTGCTGCCCTGAGATTTTTTGCTCTTTCGGGATTATTCTTATCCTCGCTGCTTTTTATCAGCATTTCTTCGGTTTCCGTGCGTTTTCTTGATTCTTCAATGCGTCTTTGCCTTGCAGCTGCTGTTTTAAGCTGGGCTTTTATGCTTTCAACGCTGACTCCGAGTTCGTTTGAAAGACGCGTTGCATAAATATCCTGCTCAATGCTGCCGCATGAAGCAAGCACCTGCGTTGCCGCCATAAGGAAGCGCAGCTTTCCGTCATCCGTTTCAAGATTGTATTTTCCGCGCTCTTCAAGAAGCTTATATTCCGTTTTGTTGGAAGCTTCTTTGAGCAAATCCGCAAATCTTTCTCTGCCGTATTTGCGAATTATTTCATCGGCATCCTTGCCGCCCGCCATACGCACAACGCGAAGCTTAAGCCCCGTTTTGCCCAAAACTCCAAGCGCCCTTGCGGTTGCGGTTTTGCCCGCCTCATCGTTATCGTAGCAAATAATTATTTCATCCGCATACCGTGACAGCAGGTTGGCCTGCTCATTGGTGAATGCGGTTCCGAGGCATGCGATGGCATTGGTGAAGCCTGCCTGATGCAGCGCGATAACGTCCATATAGCCTTCAACAAGAATCAGCTTGCCGCCGTTATCGTTCTTTGCAAAATTCAAAGCAAAAACACCGTTGCTCTTTTTATAAACCAAAGTGTCCGATGTGTTGATATATTTGGGCTTTGAGTCATCCATAACGCGCCCGCCGAAGGCAATCACATTGCCGCGCAGGTCGATTATTGGAAACATTACCCTGTTTCTGAAATTATCGTAGTAATTGGCCCTGCCGTTCTTATCCGAACGTCTTGCAAGGTTGGCAAGAACAAGCTCATGCTCCGTGAAGCCTTTTTCACGCATGTGCTTTATAAGCTCGCGCCAATCGTTGGGGGCATATCCGAGGCCGAAGTGGCGAACCGTGTTTATTGAAAGCTCTCTGTTAAGAAAATAGTCCAGCGCAGGTCGGTTTTCAGGCTTCATGAGGCACGCATGAAAAAATTTCGCCGCTTCTCTGTTGGCTTCAAGCAGCCGCCTTCTTTGCTTTGAAAGCGTGTCATCATATCCGTCCTCAGGCATTGACATGCCTGCCATCTGCGCAACCGCCTTGACCGCTTCAATATAGTCAAGATTTTCCATTCTGCGCACAAAGCTGATAACATCGCCGCCTGCGCCGCAGCCGAAGCAATAGAACGAGCGGCTTTCGGGATAAACCGTGAAGGACGGAGTTTTTTCATTGTGAAACGGGCAAAGGCCGACAAGAGTTTTGCCCCTGCGCTTAAGACTTATGTTAGATGATATTACCTGCTCGATATCAATTTTATCCTGCAATTCCTGAATAAATCTTTCGCTTATTCTCATGTTTCCGCCCTCCTTTCTCGGTTTTATTTTTTCTTTATAATCGCAACAACCAATGCCGCAACGCCGACGGCAAGAACCGCGCAGACAGCTCCAATCACAACCGGAGACTTGTCCCTCGCATTATTCGCTGACAAGACCGAAGTTTCAGGCACGGTGCTCATCAGATAGTTTTCGGTTACTTCAACATGCATGAATGTTACACCAGCAACGGATGGAGCTATTGTTTCCTGCGTTGTTTCTGACGATGTAACAGCCTGTGCGGTGGTGGTTATCATCGTTGTTGTTGCCCTTGTTGAAACAGGCTTTGTTGTTACAGGCTTGGTGGTTGTAGTGTGTTTTGTCGTTGTGGTAGTTGGTTTTGCGGTTGTTGTGGGTTTTGTTGTGGTGGTCGGTTTTGCGGTTGTTGTAGGTTTTGTTGTAGTAGTTGGCTTTGCCGTTGTTGTTGCTTTTGTTGTCGGTACTGTTGTTTGAGCAGTTGTTTCTTCATTTTTTGCTCCGCCCAAAACAGGGTCAGGTTTTTCGCCTGTGCTGACGGGAGTGTAAATGTGATATGAGTTTGAAGGATATTTCAGCTTTCGCTCAACTCCCGCACGCCCTTTATATACAACATTCTGTTCAAAAAGAACAAGATATCCGTCCTCGCAATATTTAACAAGCGCCCAATGGTCGGTTGTTCCTCGCATTTCCGCGCTGACATAAATAACGTCACCCGGCTTCGGCGTTTTTGGGGTAACAAATTTATATCCTTGGGTATCCATTCTTATGCCGGAGCTGCCTATTGAAACTTCAAGCCCGTAAGCCTCTTTATAGAAGCGCTCAACAACCTCTCCGCAATGATATATACTTCCGTCCTCGTTGTAATACGCATTCACGCCGTAAAAGGTGTCCGCAATGAAATTTTTGCCCTGTATCTCAATATATCGGCCCGAGCTGATATCGTCATACCAATCTGCAAATGCATTGGGCGCAATTCCGCTCACAAAAAGCAGAACGGCGCACAGCATTGCAAGGGCCGCTTTTTTTATATTCATATTCGGTTAAACTCCTTAAATTTTAAAGAAATGCATCGTTTGTTTCGCTCCATGCTTTGGGAATATAAAGCTCGTTAAACACTCTGACTGCATATCTGTCCGTCATTCCGGCAATAAAATCGCACGCTGCCGTGCCTATACCTTCACGCTCTGCAATCAATCTGAATTGCGGCGGAAGATTTTCTGTTTTTTTAACAAAATGGTAATAGAGCTTCTGAATCAGGTCAATCGCCTTTTTCTCCTCGCTTTTGCAGGCAGGATTTGTGTAGACCTTTGCAAACATAAAGCTGTGAAGCTCATCAAAGGCCTGCTGAACTCCCTTTTCCATTAAAATATCGTCGCCGCTGTTTTCAATGCAGCTCAGAACAAGAGTGTTGATGCGTGCGCTCTTGGATGTTCCGAGTTCGTGGCGGATAGCAAGAGGAATATCCTCCTCACGCATTATTCCCGCGATGGAGGCATCGTCAATATCATGATTTATGTAAGCAATTTTATCTGCAAGGCGGACTATTCTGCCCTCGAGAGTGGCAGCCTGCTCGCCGTTTGTGTGGCGTTCGATTCCGTTGCGCACCTCAAAGGTCAGGTTAAGCCCTTTGCCGTCCTTTTCAAGAGAATCAACAACTCTGAGACTCTGTTCATAATGCTTGAAGCCTGTGGGACACACAGCATTAAGCGCCCTTTCGCCTGCATGGCCAAACGGAGTGTGTCCAAGGTCATGGCCGAGAGCAATCGCTTCGGTAAGGTCGCAGTTGAGCATAAGCGCGCCCGCAATTGTTCGAGCAATCTGAGAGACCTCAAGGGTGTGGGTCAGGCGTGTTCTGTAGTAATCCCCTTCGGGTGAAAGAAAAACCTGAGTTTTATGCTTAAGGCGGCGGAAAGAGCTGCAATGAATGATTCTGTCGCGGTCACGCTGAAACGCGGTGCGAACGGGGCATTCCTCTTCAGGGCGCAATCTTCCCTTGCTTTCGCTTGCAAAAGCCGCTTTAGGCGATAATACCTGCTTTTCTCTTGCGCAGGTGTTTTCTCTGATAGTATTCATCATTTTTCACCCCTTCAATATTTAATACGAAATAAATCCGTCGATTCCTGCAAGAAAATTATGAACTTTTTGTGAACAATTCAAACAACATAAAATATACGGCGGGAGCAATACCCGCCGTATATAAAAACATTGTTATATTATTTTCAAAGCGCCTGTCGGGCAGATGTTTGCGCACTTAAGGCAGTCCTTGCAGCCTGCAATTGCATCCGTTCCCTCAAATTCGGGTTTGATAACGGTTTTGAAGCCTCTGCCGACAAGGCCGAGAATTCCTTTGCCTGCTTCTTCCTTACATGTGCGAACGCAAAGATTGCAAAGAATGCATTTGCCCTGGTCGCGCTGAATCGAAACAAGCCTTTCCTCTTTAAAGCACTCATGCTTTGCGCCTGCGAGACGCTCGGGATTAATCGGGTCAAGATTTGCATAGCGGATAAGCTTGCAGTCCGCAAAATCGTGGCAGCCGCATTCAAGGCAGCGCTTTGCTTCGCTTCTTGCCTGCTCCTCGGTGAAGCCGTTGATAACCGCATCAAAATTGCCCTTTCTGATTTCGGGGTCTTTAACAGACATAACGGCCCTGGGAGCTTTTTCCCTGTCGGAAAGCATTTCAGCCGTAACCTTTCTCTCCGAATAATACGGCTCGTGGAAATCAAGCGGCATTCCGATAAGATATGCATCAATTGCTCTTGCGGCTCTGTTTGCCTCCGCAATTGCATCAATTGCGATGGATGCGCCGTTGTTGGTGGCGTCACCTGCAGCAAACACACCCTCAATATTCGTCATACCCGTAACTTCATCCGCAACGATTGTTCCCCATTTGGAAAGACCTATTTCGTCAAGACCTGCGGGCAGGCACTTCTGGCCTATTGCGGCAATAACGGTGTCAACCTCAATGGTTTTGAATGCACCCTCAACGGCTACGGGCTTGCGTCTGCCCGATGCATCGGGCTCGCCAAGCTCCATAATCTGAAGCTTAACTGCCTTGACCTTGCCGTTTTCGCCGATGATTTCAGCAGGGTTGGTAAGGAACAGGAACTGAACGCCCTCTTCCATTGCCTCTTCAATTTCAATATCCTCCGCAGGAGCTTCTGCCCTTGTTCTGCGGTAAATAACATAAACATTTTCAGCGCCGCAGCGGACAGCCGTGCGGCAGGCATCCATGGCGGTGTTTCCGCCGCCGACAACGGCAACGCCCTTACCGACATCGGGGATATTGCCCATGTTAACATCGCGCAGGAAATCAATTCCGCTGAGAACGCCGCTAAGCTCCTCGCCCGGGCAACCGACACCGCTGCCCTTCCATGCGCCGATTGCAACAAGAACCGCATCCGCGCCGTTTTTGATTTCGTCAAATGAAATATCTTTGCCGATTTTAACGTTGTTTTTCATAACAACGCCTGTTTTTGCAATAAGCTCAACTTCTTTTGCAAGAACAGCCTTGGGAAGCCTGTATTCGGGAATTCCGTAGCGAAGCATTCCGCCCATTTCGGGCATTGTTTCATAGATTGTCACATCGTGACCCGCAAGGCGCAGATAATAAGCCGCATTGAGGCCTGCAGGGCCGCCGCCAATGATTGCAACCTTTTTGCCCGTTGCCGGAGCAATTTCGGGCGCATAGGGATTGCCCGATGCAAGGTCATTATCAGCCGCAAATGCCTTGAGGAACGCTATTGAAACAGGTTCTTCAACAAGCGCGCGTCTGCAGTGGCTTTCACAAGGATGCGGGCATACTCTGCCGATTGAAGCAGGAATTGAGATTTTTTCTTTGATGATTTTAACAGCCTCGCTGTCATTGCCGAGAGCAATCTGTTTGAGATAACCCTGAATATCGGTGTGTGCGGGGCAGTTGAGATGGCAGGGGCCTGCGCAGTCGCCCTCATGGTCGCTCATAAGCAGCTCAAGCGCAATTTTTCTTGCTCTCATAACTCTGGGAGTTTTTGTGCTGATAACCATGCCGTCCGCAGCGATTGCGGAGCATGCACGCAGAAGCTTGGGGCTTCCCTCGGCCTCAACAACGCAAAGTCCGCATGCGCCGTATATTTTCAAATTGCCGTTATAGCAGAGATTGGGGATTTCAATGCCGTTTTTGGCGGCAATGTTAAGAATGGTTTCGCCTTTGTTGCCGACAATTTCTTTGCCGTTGACTGTAATTTTAATCTGTTCCATTTTGCCGCCTCCTTTATTCTACAATAATAGCTCCGAAGCGGCAGGAATTTACGCATTGACCGCAGCGGATGCAGATATTTGAATCAATAACATGTGCCTTTTTAACCTCGCCGCTGATGGCTTTTGCGGGGCATTTCTTGGCGCAGAGCGTGCAGCCCTTGCACTTATCGGCATCAATCGAATATGTGAGAAGCTCAACGCATTCCTTGGCAGGGCATTTCTTTTCTTTGATATGAGCTTCATATTCATCTTTGAAATAGCGGATTGTTGTCAGAACAGGGTTCGGAGCTGTCTGGCCGAGGCCGCAGAGTGCGCCGTCCTTGATGGCTTCGCAAAGCTCTTCGAGCAATTCGATATCGCCCTCTTTGCCTTCGCCCTTAACAATGCGTGTGAGGATTTCCTGCATTCTTGCCGTGCCTATGCGGCAGTGAACGCACTTGCCGCAGGATTCGAGAGCCGTGAAATCGAGGAAGAATTTTGCCATGCCGACCATACAGGTGCTTTCGTCCATAACAACCATGCCGCCTGAACCCATGATTGCACCCGTTGCGGCAAGAGCCTTGTAATCAATAACGGTGTCAAGCAGATGCGCGGGGATGCAGCCGCCCGAAGGGCCGCCCATCTGAACCGCTTTGAATGTTTTATCCTCTTTTATTCCGCCGCCGATGCCGTAGATAACATCGCGCAGAGTTTTGCCCATGGGAATTTCAACAAGGCCGCCCTTTTTGATTTTGCCCGTAAGAGCAAAAACCTTGGTGCCCTTGCTGTTTTCGGTTCCCATGGCAGCAAAAGCCTCTCCGCCGTTGTTCATTATCCACGCAACATTGGCAAAGGTTTCAACGTTATTAATATTTGAGGGTTCATCCATATATCCCTTCTGCGCAGGGAAAGGAGGCTTAAGCCTCGGCATTCCTCTTTTGCCTTCAAGGGATTCGATAAGAGCGGTTTCTTCGCCGCAGACAAATGCGCCTGCGCCCGCCTTTATTCTCATTTCGCAGGAGAAGCCCGTGCCGAGAATGTTTTTGCCGAGAAGATTTGCCGCCTTTGCCTGCTCAATCGCCTTTTCAAGGTGAATTATTGCAAGCGGATACTCCGCTCTGACATAAACTATCATTTCACTCGCACCGATTGCATAAGCGCCGATAAGCATGCCTTCGATAAGACTGTGAGGGTCAGATTCAATATGCGCTCTGTCCATAAATGCGCCCGGGTCGCCCTCGTCGGCATTGCATATAAGATATTTCTGTTCGCTCACGCTCTGACGGGCAGCGTTCCACTTGAACCAGGTCGGGAAACCTGCGCCGCCTCTGCCTGCAAGGCCCGAAATTTTGATTTCTTCAATAACCTGCTCAGGGGTCATTGTTTTGAGAACCTTTTCAAGGGCCTGATAGCCGTCCGTGCTTCTGTAATCTTCAATTGATTCGGGGTCAATCAAGCCGCAATGGCGCAGAGCAATTCTGGTTTGACGGTTCAAAAACTCCTCGTCATCAGCGGATATAATAATATGCTCAACAAGCGAAAAATCGTTTGTTTCAGCAGCTTTGACAATAGCCTGCGCATCATCCGCAGAAACGCGGACAAGGCGGTGAACAAGCTCTTTTCCGTCATAAATATCAACAATAGGCTCAAGGTAGCACATGCCTATGCAGCCCGTGCTGCCGAGAGTGAAGCTTTCGTTTCCGTTCATAAGAGCAGCAATTGCAGAATGAACCTTTGCAGCGCCCGCAGCAACGCCGCAGGAGCCTTCACCGATAATTATACGCATTTATTTGCCCTCCTTCGCCTGAATTTCCTTGAGAACGGCAACGGCTGAATCGGGGGTCAGATTGCCGTAAGCTTCGCCGTTAATCATAATTACGGGAGCCAGCGAGCAGCAGCCGAGGCATGCAACATTTTCAAGAGTAAAAAGCCCGTCAGCGGTGGTTTCTCCGCTTTGAATGCCGAGATATTCGGCAATTGCCGCGCTCACCCTTTCGCTGCCGTTAACGTGGCAGGCTGTTCCCTGGCAGGACATGATAAGATATTTTCCGATGGGCGAAAGACGAAACTGGGAATAAAACGTTGCAACGCCCATAACATCAGCAGGGGTTACTCCGATTTTTTCCGCGATATGATACATGACATCCTTAGGCAGATAGCCATAGATATCCTGTGCTTTTTGAAGAATTGTGATAAGGTTGCTCGGAGAGCTGCCGTATTTTGAGAGAATATCGGCAATTAAAGTAAAATCACTCTGAGGGCCATTACAATTACACATAACATATTTCCTCCTGACTGCCGAATGGCAGTTATCTTTTTAAATATAACATAATAATTATTTTTATTCAAGTATTCGGCAAGTTATAACATCAATTAAATTGTGGCATATATTGAAAAATCCTCCGTTTCTGATAAACGGAGGATTTTTATATTAGCCGCGGACTGTGCCGCCCTTCATTTTGATAAGCTCACGGTAGCTGATAAGCTCGATGCCGTGGTCTTTGAGATACTTGTGAGTATAAGGGTCTTTCATGAGCTGATATTCCCAAACTCTGTCCTGCCATCTGGAGGTGATTCCTTTAAGCTCATCGCTCTCAACCGAGGGGTGAATGAATGTTTCTGTTACACCGTCAGGCAAATCGGTCCAAATCTTAAGAATGGTATCTCTGTATGTTTCATAGTTTACGCGCATTGCGTCATTCCAATCAGGGAAGAGAAGATAATCGGGAATAACAACGTTATATTTCTTGCCCCACTTCTTTGAAAGAAGGGTGATTGCGCTGTAAAGGAAATAGGGTGTACCGTTGGGGCAGATTCTCTTGTCGTGCTTTGTGTAAAGGCGGTAAGCATAGCCGTATTCGCCGCAGATGCGAAGAGTCATCTTTGCAAGGCCGAGTCTGCCTGTATAGTGACCGTAGAGTGAACCCATATGGTTATCAACGTGTGAGGGCTTCATACCCATGCTGTGAGCAAGGTCAATCTGTGCCTTGATTTCAGCTTCAAGGTCAGCGTAGGATGCATTCTTTTCAACGTCATCGCTTTCGTGCCACATAAAGCCTTCATTATCGATAAGTGTTTTTCCGTCTGTGAGGGGCTTCCAGCGATATTTAGCCCATTCGCTTGTCATTGTAAGGTGAATACCGATAGGATATTCGGGATGTTCAATTGAAAATTTAACAGCGTCAGCGGCAGTGGGGCAGGGCATCATAACGGTTGCTGATTTAAGAAAACCGCCTTCAAAAAGCTCTGCAACGGCGGCGTTTGCCGCGTTACACATACCGTAGTCGTCTGCATTAACAATAAGATATTTTGCCATTGTTTTATCCTCCTTATGCTTTAGCCGCAAGGTCAATCAAATCGATTGAGCCAACGGGACAAACGCTGTGGCAATTACCGCAGCCTGTGCATTTATCATAGTCAACCTTTGCGCAGAAGCGGTCAATGCTGATAGCTTCTGCTTCGCAAGCTTTAACGCATTTCATGCAGCCGATGCAACCGGCTGTGCATTCCTTGCGGGTGTTAGCGCCCTTATCGTGGTTTTTGCAAAGCACTGCGGCTTTGACTTCTTCAAGGGGCATCATTTCAATGAGAGCGTTGGGGCAGGTGTTAACGCACATCTTGCAGGCTTTGCAGAGATGGGGGTTAATTCTTGCAACACCGTCGCAAATGCTGATTGCGTCATACTGGCAAACTGCGGCGCAGTCACCGTAACCGAGGCAACCGTAAATGCATTCTTTGGGACCGCCGAAAATCTGGGCAGCCATACGACAGCTGTGAACGCCCTGATATTCAAGTTTTGTTGCGGCGTTTACGTTATGACCCTGGCAAAGAACAACAGCTGCAGAGGGCTTAACGTTGCCTGCTGCAAGACCTGTGATTTCGCCGATAGCTTTTGAAACGTCGTTTCCGCCGGGGGCACAGAGAGCGGTGTCGGTTGTTTCGCCTTTTGAAAGAGCGGCGGCATAGCCGTCACAACCCGAGAAGCCGCAGGCGCCGCAGTTGGCACCGGGCAGACATTCTCTGATAGCCTCTGCTTTTTCGTCAACAGGAACGGCAAAAACTTTGGAAGCAACCGTAAGACCGATAGCGGCAATCAGACCGATACCGCCAAGAAGGATTACTGCAAATAAAATAGGATTCATTCAGTGTTACCTCCTTAACCGAGAAGTCCTTCAACAAGACCTGTGAAGCCCATGAAGGAAAGAGAAACAATTGAAGCTGCGATGAGAACGATGGGAAGACCCTGAAGGAATTTGGGAACGTCACAGCTTTCGAGTCTTGAACGAACGCCCGAGAAAAGAACCATTGCCAGCATAAAGCCAAGACCTGCGCCAATGCTGTTCACAAGGGATTCAAGGTAAGTGTAACCCTCTGTGAAGTTGAGAAGAACAACACCGAGAACGGCGCAGTTGGTGGTAATCAGGGGCAGATAAATGCCGAGCGCATTATAAAGCGGAGGCATAAACTTTTTGAGAATGATTTCAACGAGCTGAACAAGAGCGGCAATAACGAGAATGCAAACGATTGTCTGCAGATATTCAAGACCGTTGGGAACGAGGATATAATTATTGATGGGATAGCAAACTGCGGTTGAAAGAGCCATAACAAAGATAACCGCTGCCG
This sequence comes from Acutalibacteraceae bacterium, assembly GCA_045645145.1. GTDB lineage: Bacteria > Bacillota > Clostridia > Oscillospirales > Acutalibacteraceae > CAG-177. Next base: position 207 of record JAZRIG010000051.1, on the reverse strand, counting down.
ACATACCCATTGCGGTGTTCAACTTTTTGGAAACACCAAGGAAGGGGCAAATACCGAGGAATTTGCTCAGAACGAAGTTGGCGGTGAGAATCGCCGTGAGAAGAATTGCAAAATAACCTGTCATACAGCAGTGCCCTCCTTCTTTTCTTCGCAAGCTTCGCCTTTGGCGATGAGAGCGCAGTTTTTAGCCATGGGGCAAGCGGAGCA
>JAZRIG010000050.1:0-18137 GCA_045645145.1 Acutalibacteraceae bacterium | reverse complement strand
AAAGCAAACAGGAAAGTTAAGCTTGAAAAAAGCATGGTGTTTCTCCTCAAAAAAACGGGAGCTGTCCGAAAGGGCAGCCCCCTGAAAAATATTCTTTGTTATGCGAGAACTACGCCATCCTCAGCGGGGATTTCTTCGCCGTCATAAGCGGGCATGTCAGCAGGCATATCCATGCCGCCGATTCCGTCGTCAACGGGAATTTCTTCCTGAACTTCGCCAACCTTGGTGAGAGGCTCTGAAGCGGTGTTGTTTGAAACTGTTGCGAATGCCTTGCAAACGTCGTCAACAATTGCTTCCTCAGCCATAACCATCATAATGATGTCGCCGCAGTTAACAACGGCAATCTTTTCAGCAGCAACGCAAAGCCATTTTCTTGCATTAACGCCGTTAAGAATCTCGTTTTTGAGAGCTTCGATATCAGCGCCTTCCTTTGCCTTAACAAGGCATAATGAATAGGGAATTGAGCCGATCATGGGTTCTGAGAAAACAGCGTTTTCGATTGAATCTGTTGAAGCAACGCCGAGATAATAGTTAGCGGCATCAACATCTGCAAGGTCGATTGCTGTTGCGGGACCCATAGCCATTTCGATTGCGGTTGCGTTAGTGTAAATCTGGTCGGCAATTTCTTCAAGAGTGCCGGTAAGAGCTGCGGGGGCAAGTGTAGTGGTTTCACCGCCGTTTGCGTTTTCGCCGCCGTTGCTGCCGCATGCAGCAAGAGCAAATGCCATTGAAACAGCAAGAATGAGACAAATAAGTTTTTTCATGTTTGGACTCCTTTAGGTTTTTTTATTATTTCCGAACATCCGAAATAATATCAGATGTTTATGGCGTTTTAATGTTGTTTCTTTGAATTTTGTGTTAATGAGATTAAATCTCAATTTTCCAGAACGCAACGTTAAGGCGCTCATAAGTATAAGTTATATAGAGCGAGCCGTTCATATATTCAATTGCGGGGTAGGAAAATTCGCTGTCCTTCTTTTCTTCTTCAAGAACAAGAACGGTTTCCCAGGTTGCGCCGTTATCGGAGGATTTTTGAAGAGTGAGGGGTGAACGTTCGCCCCAGTTTTCTTCAACAGGGTTTGAAATCAGATAAAGCTCACCGCTCGGCACGCGGATAACGTCAAGTCCGCTGTTGTTGTTGGGCAAATCGGTCGGATAAGCTTGGCACCAAGTTTTGCCGAAGTCGTCGGAATCGGTTCTGTATGCTCTGCCCACGGGGGTTCTGGTGAGAGCGTGAACCTTACCGGGTTCGGATTCCCACAGAGTGGGCTGAATCATCGGGATAAGATTTGAAGTGTATTTATTCTGTGTGTTGAACATGGGAACAGCTTGTTCTGTTTTGATTTTTGCGGCTTTCTGCCAGCTTTCGCCGTCATCGGCCGAAATATCAATAAAGCAGTTCCATCCTCTGTTTTCCGTTGATGCAGGGGCAAGGATATCGCCGTTTGAAAGCCTGATGCACTTGTTCTTAACGGGGCCTCTGCCGCCGCTTCTGTCGCCCTTAACCAACTCCTGCGGAGCGCCGAAGCTTCGGCCGCCATCGGTTGAAACACTCACAAATGTGCGCCAGGAGGGGATGTTTCTGCCAACTTTAAAGAACAGCATGACATCTCCGTTTTTGCGAAGAAAAAGAACGGGATTCCAGTGAGGAAGGTTTTTGTTGTAGCTTACCGATTTTGGTTCGCACCAGCCGTTTTCATCGCGGCGCGCATACCAGATATCAACGTCTGCCGTGCTTTCCTTCGTTCCGCCGAACCAAGCTGCCAGAACGCTGCCGTCAGGCAGGGGAAGAACGGTTGATGCGTGGCAGTTCGGAGTGGGGAGGGGGTTGCAGATGAGTTCTTTAATAATTGTTTTCATTATATTCACCTTAATCTTCTAACCTATATAGTTCAAATTCGGCAGGATTTGCCTGCTGAATGATGAGCGGTTTTTTGGGCCTGCGCTTTAAGGGGTCATAGGAATATTTTCTGCATTTTCCGTCGGGCGCAACAAGCCCTTTTTTGATGCAAAGCACCGTTTGCTCATCGGGAGACAAACGTCCGTGCTTGCAATATTCACATGCTGCGGGATATTTTTTCTTTTCAAGAAGCTTGCTTTTCATGAGTTCAACACCCTTTCCTTCAAATTCTAACATATTTCGGTTTTATTATCAAGGTCTAATATGAGAAGTGCCGATAAAAAAAGCAAAGAAAGCGAAGCAGGCGCCGAAAATGACCATAAAGCGGCATTGTCAGAGAGGGTCAGAAGGGTTTGTTCTTCAATCGGAAACAGTTTAAGAAGCACCGAACAGGAAATGAATGCAAAAAACGCGTGAAGTATGCGAAAAAAGAAAAAAGAAGGCATATTTATGCCAATATCTTTTGCAATGCTGAAAATCTGCAGATGAACGCAGATGCCGCCGAAGGCGCAACCGGCGGCAAGCATCGGTATTGGCAGCTTGCCTGCCGAATTTACGCATCCGTTGGTAACTTCAAGAAGGCATTCTGCGGCAAGCCGTATGCCTTCGTTCTTTATGTAAGAGTCGATTATCGAGGTGATTCCCGAAAAAAAAGCAACAAAAGCGCAGGCGGTAAGCATGGCGGCGGCGCTTGAAGCCACGCTTTCAACAACGGCGTTGGAAAACGATATATGCCTTGGAGCAAGCCTTTTGATATCTTCCTTGCATTCAGGCAAGAAACGGGTTAAAAGACCTGTCAGGAGCGAAGAAATGCAAAGCGACAGAAATATAATTTTTCCTGTTTTTTCAGAGCCGAGAAGTATTCGCCCCACGGCATTGACGGAAAAACCTATTCCTGCATTCACAGAAAAAAGCATCAGCCTGCTTGACTGTGATTTGCTTAATGCGCCCGAATGATACAGCGACTGTGCCGATTTTGCGCCGGCAAGGTATCCGCCAAGCTGTGAAATAATAATTGCGGGAAGTGCTTCTGCCGGCAGACGGAAAAGGCGTTGTATTATCGGATTTACGGCTTTTTTTGCCTTGGCAGGCATTTCTCCGCTTCCCGTAAGCGAGGCAGCAACAAGAAATGGGAAAAGGGACGGAATTACTATTTGTGAGCAGCTGGTAAGACCCAAGCTGAAGCCTTTTGTAAATTGTTCGGCATAGGCAAACAGAAAAATAAACAACGCAACCCCTGCAATCAAAGTAAAGGAACGGAATTTTTTCAAGCAGACCACCTCGGTTAACTCTATGCCGAAGTTGCCCGTTAAAGACTTGTTCTTTTTTATTTCCTGTTTTCATAACATAGACACAGGGGGAATGGTATGAGAAAGAAGAACTGCCGCAATTCGGGCAGAGGCGAAAGAATAATAGAATCAATCAGCCGCAATCTTGACTTGCCTCAGGATACGGTGGCAGGCTATGCTCATGTTGAGCTTTGCGGCAACAGGGAAGTGATAATTGAGGGCTGCCGGGGAGTTTTGGAATACAGCGACAATGTTATAGCTTTGAATACGGGGCGGTTAACGGTACGTCTGTGCGGCTGTGAGCTGACTATTGTTTCCATGCAGAACGGGCAGGCGATAATCAAAGGCATAATTACCTCCCTTGATTACAGCAATTAGGAGGTTTTTATGCTCATACTGAAGCTGTTAAGGTTTGTTTTCGGTTATGTCAGCTTTACTGCCCGAGGAGGGTTCCCCGAAAGATTTATCAATCTTTGCCGCCGCAATAAAATTTTGCTTTGGGAGCTTAAAAGCAGGGATTCCGTTATAAGTGCATGTGTTGACTGCACAGGATATAAAAAAATTCGCTCCGTCGCACGAAAATCGGGGATGCGGGTGCGGATAAGCAAAAAGCACGGTCTGCCGTTTTTTCTTGAACGTCACAGCCGCAGAATAGGTGTTTTGATTGGCGCCTGCCTGTGCGCTGCGGTGCTGCTGATTCTTTCAACAAGAATATGGAGCATTGATGTTGTGGGGAATGTCAGAGTGCCTGCGGAAACAATTCTCGGCGTGTTTGAGGATTTGGGCGTGAAAAAGGGAACGGCAGGGTCAAGGATAGATATAACCGCAACGGAAATCGCCGCCCTGCAAAGGCTGCCCGAGCTTTCATGGCTTAATATTAATATTGCGGGAAGCGCCGCAAGAATCGAGGTTCGCGAAACGGTTAAGACTCCTGACCTTGATAAGGATGATGAGCCGTCAGATATAGTGGCGGCAAGGGACGGCCAGATTGTGATTTTGCGCCCCTTCAACGGCACACAGGAGCAGCTCATAGGCAACCCTGTTTTAAAGGGCGATTTGCTGATAAGCGGAATAGAAGAGAACAAGGATTTAACCGTCAGCTTTTGCAGGGCAGGCGGATATGTTGTTGCGAGAACAAAAAGAAGCGTTTCTGTTTCTCAGCCGTTACGAATCAATGCAGCCAAAGCTGTTTCTGAAAAAAAGAGCTATATTCTCCATTTTCTTTTTTTCTCCATACCGCTCGGAAGAATGCCGACTGAAGATGCCTACAAAGAGAGAAGTGAGGTTTATGTTAACGGAGTAACTTTGCCTGTCGGCATAACCGAATGCACGCAGACGGGTTACCAAAGCGGCGAGATTGAGCTTTCTGCCGAAAGGGCAAAGCTGTTGGCTTTTTTGCGTTTTTTTGAACAAAGCAGCGAAGAATTCCGCTATCTTGAGGTTGAAGAGTCAGAAATAGGTTTTAACGGAAAAAATGCCGCTTTTTACAGCGGCGACTTTGTGTGCCTTGAAAACATAGGAACGGAACGCCCGATGCAGATTGAGGAGAGCGGAGAGAACCCGATTCCGGAACAAGGCGAATAAGAACAGTTAAAAATTAAAGCGGACTTATTTCGGTCCGCTTTGTGTTTATCAAGTATTATTTAAATATATTTGTTTTTCTTATTGCATAGAATAGCGGTATTCCGCCTGCAAGGCAAACCGCAAGCTCGCCTGCACCAACCTCAAGCGCATAGATTATGAATGTTGCAAGCCTTGTTTTGTCCGTCGGCAAAAGAAAGGTTAATTCCGCACCTACTATCAAAGCGTTAAAAATAACTGGCATAATAAGTGACAGTGCAGGGAAACCCTTGAATTTGACATTTCTCAATGCTCTTGCGGTGATTGCCGCAAGCAGGGTTGCAAGTGAGCCGAAAACAATGTCCCAGATTCCGAACGGGCTTGTAATGTTGCCGATAATGCATCCAACGGTTAATCCCGGGATTGCGGCAGGGGTGAACACCGAAAGAATCGTGAGCGCTTCGGAAAGACGGAATTGAATGTTGCCGTAGGCGATTGCGAAAACTGCGCAAAGGTAGGTTGCGGCAGCATAGATTGCCGCAATCATCGCTCCCTGAGCGAGATAGGTGAGTTTTTTTCTATTCATTTTTGATGCTCCTTTTGCTGCCATGCAGCGCCTTTAGTTTTGTTTGGCACCGAGCAGGCGCCTGTCAGGAAGGTTTCGAACTGACATTTTTGCTCTATCTATAATTAAAGATATTCGGCAAGAGCCTTGAGATTTTCAACGGCTACGCTTGCTTTTATATCTGATTTTTCATATTCTTCGGGGGTTGTGACTCCGCTGTAAACCAATGCGCAGGGAATGCCGTGGTTTGCGCCGATTGCAATATCCGTTGCGAGGCGGTCGCCGACAAATGCAAGCTCGTTTCTCTCACAGCCGAGCATTTCGGTTATATAGTCTACGGTTGCAGTCATGGGTTTGCCGAGAACAACGGGTCTTTTGCCTGTTGAAGCTGCAAAAAGCTCAATCATTGAGCCTGTGTCGGGCATATAACCGTCTGCCGTGGGGCAGTTGAGGTCGGGATGAGTTGCAAGATAGACAGCACCGCCGTCAATATATCTGACAGCATCCCACATTTTCTGATAGGTGAGGGTGGTGTCAAATCCGAGAACAACAATGTCGGGATTTTCCGAAACAAGATTGATTCCCGCTTTTTCAAAGTCACCTGTCAGTCTTTCGTTGCCGAGAAGAAAAACCTTTTTGCCTTTATAATTTTTGTTGAGATAATCTGCTGCAACGTGTGAGGAAATGATAACTCTGTTTTCATCAACGGGAAATCCCATTTTTTCAAGCTTTGCGCGGCAAACTTCAACATTGTTTGATGAATTGTTGGTGAAAAAATAAAAGTCTCTGCCGCTTTCCTTCACCTTTTCAATAAAATCCTTGGAACCGTCAATAATATTACCGTCAAGGTAAAAAGTTCCGTCCATATCAATTATAAAATATTTGGTGTTTTGAAAAATATTGCTGCTCATGTTTTAGCTCCTTAAAAACGGGATTTTTATTTGTAAAATGGCATATTAAAAATTTTTGTGCCGATTTGGAACAATTGCTGAAATTGCTGAAAAATACCTGTATAATAATGTTGATATCTGTAAAAAAGGGGTGAAAAGTGACGAATGCGAACTTTTTTGGAAGTTGATGACAAAACATTTGGCGATGTTTTGAAAATATACAGAAAAACCAATAAAATGACTCAGAAAAAGGTTGCGGAATATCTCGGAATTGACCGTTCAACCTATGCAAAGTATGAAACAATGCGCAAGCCCGAGATTGATGTTGTTTTAAAGCTTTCTGTGCTTTACCGCATATCGCTTGATGATTTTATGAGTTCGTTTTTCGTTGAGTCCCCGGAGCCCTCTGCGGTTGTTGCTGTTTCTGCTCCCGAAGGGGAGGAAACACTTCTTGAGGTAACCCCGAGTGAAAAGAGGCTTTTAATGCTTTTCAGAAACAGCGTCCGAAAGGCAGAGATTATCAAAAAAGCCGAGGAAATATATTATAAGGATAACGAACTCATCAAAGAAGTGAAGGGCTGCTGAATATTGCAAATTTATGCCCCCTGTTTATATAACAGGGGGCTTTTTTTATTGATTTGCTTCTGAAGAGGGGGCTTCGATTTTGCCTGTTACGTTTTTGATGTTGTTACGGGCGTTTCTGACTTCGTTCAGGCTGTTGGCGATTGCCTCATCGGCGGTTTTCATTATGTCCTCAATAAAGTCGCCTGCTGCAATTCTGATTTCGGCAGACCATTTGTTGGCTTTGTCAATAGCTTCGTCGGAACGCTGTCTTGCATCTTCGATGGTTCTTTCAGCCTGCTCGGAAGCGGCGTTAACAATATTTTCTGCCTGAGCCTTTGCGCCTGCAATTGTTGAAGCGGCATCGTCCTGAGCGGCCTTGCTGATTGACTCGGCAGTTGCTTTTGCCTGAACAACGATTTCGCTGTTGTCAACCATGGCGGCGGCTTCAAGCTGAGCGTTTGCTCTGATTATTTTTGCGTCCTCATTAGCGGTGTTGATAATCTGCTTTGCCTGAGCCTCAGCCTCGGCAATCTTATTTTTGGAATAATCTTCGGTTTTCAAAACAAGAGCTCTTACCTTATCCTCAGCGGCAGAGATGAGCGCGCGTGATTTCTCCTGAGCGCCTGTTACTGCACTGACAGCTTCGTTTTTAGCCTTAACAAGAAGGTTGTTTCTGTCTGCAACAATGGCTCTTGCCTGTGTAATTTCGTTCGGGAGATTAAGGCGGATATCCTCAATTGCTGTTTTGATGGCATTTGCATCAACGCTGACTTTGCTGGAAAGCAGGCCCTTTGAGCCGGCCTCTATAATATCTTCTATCTGGTCAAGTAAACTTTCAATGTTCATTTTGAAAACCTATTCCTTTCTTTTATTCGTTTGATTATATCTTCACACACTTCTGATGGAACAAACTCTCTGATATCGCCGCCGAATTCGCAAACCTGTTTAACAACGCTTGACGAAAGATACATATTTTCGGCGTTTGCGGTTAAAAATACCGTTTCAAGCTCGGGATTGAGCTTTTTGTTTGTTAGTGCCTGCTGGAATTCATATTCGAAATCGGAAACCGCCCTAAGGCCTTTAACAACGGCGCATGCCCCTTTTTCATCGGCATATTCGGCAAGCAGACCGCTGTGCATATCAATTTCGATATTATCAACATCGCCGAGGCTGCGCTTTAAAAGCTCAACCCTTTCCTCAGCGGAAAAATAACTGGCGGGTTTGTGGTAATTTATCATTACAACAACAATAACCTTGTCAAAAAGTTTTGCGGCGCGGTGGATAATATCAATATGGCCTATTGTGACAGGGTCAAAGCTTCCCGGGCAAATTGCCGTTTTCATTGTATCATCCCTTCCGATAAACAGTTACGGCCGTTTTGCTGTATTTATATTCTTTTTGTTTGGTCAGGCCTGCAACTTCATCATCAAGCTCTTCTTTGAACGGATGCTCGCAAACAACAATGCCGCCCTCGGCAATATGTGAGCCGATTTTGGCAAGAGCTTTTTGCAGCAAGCCGTTTGCATAAGGCGGGTCAAGAAAAGCTATGTCAAAAACTTTATCCGTCATGGTTAAAAAAGCAAGCGAATCTGTCTGAGCTACGAAAGCGTTGCCGTCGAGCTTTGTTTTTGCAAGGTTTTCTTTGATAACGCGGATTGCGTTTTTATCTGCATCAACAAAAACCGCGCTTTCGGCGCCTCGGCTGAGGGCTTCAATGCCAAGCTGACCCGAACCTGCAAACAAATCGAGAATTCTGCGCCCCTCAATTTCGAACTGAATGGCGCTGAAAATTGCTTCTTTTACCTTGTCAGTTGTGGGCCTGACGTCGGTGCCTTCAAGCGTTTTGAGGGTCATGCCTCTCGCTGAACCTGTTATAACTCTCATTATAAATCCTCCGAAGAGTATTATCACTTTATTATCGCATTAATTATGATTGAATGTCAAGATAAAATGTTAACAAAAGGAAAAAAAGTTGTAAAATTAATCCTTGCTGTGTATATTTTTACCGTTAAAAGCTTCAAAAACCGCTTTAGCTGCATTTTTGTTCATTCCCTTAACTGCAGCGAGTTCATCGATGCTTGCCTGTGAAACAGCTTTAACCGTTTTGAAATGTTTCAGAAGCGCCTTGCATCTGCTTTCTCCGATGCCATCGATTGAGGTGAGAGAAGATGAAAGAGATGATTTTTTTCTGCGGCTGCGGTGATATTCAACCGAGAAACGGTGAACCTCCTCCTGTATTGTGGAAACAAGAGTGAATGCCGCTCTTTTTGAGGTGAGCGACAGCTCATCGCCCGAGCAGGCAATGGCTCTTGTTCGGTGGTGAGAGTCCTTGACCATGCCGAAAAGAGGAATGTTAAGGTTGTATTTATCAAGCACGGGTTTTACCGCATTCACCTGGCCGCTGCCGCCGTCAAGCAAAATCAAATCCGGCAGCCTGCCGAAGCCTTCGCCGCTGTCTTTCTCTTCAAAGTAGCGCAGAATTCTGCGTTCAATAACTTCAGCCATCGAAGCATAGTCATCCTGCCCTGAAAAGCCCTTTATTGCAAAACGGCGGTATGCTTTTTTGAGCGGCGCACCGCCCTTGAAAACAACCATGCCCGCAACGTTTTCGCTGCCTGCAGTGTGCGAAATATCGTATGATTCAATGAATTCGGGCGGAGTTTTGAGCCCAAGGAGCGTTGCAAGCTCATCAAGCGCAGCGGTAGACTTGCCTGTTTTGCCAAGATAAATTGCAAGCTTCTGAGCCGCATTTGAGCGGCACATTTCAACAAGTGAGTGCTGCTCTCCGCGCTGAGGAACAACAATATTGACTTTTCTCTTTGCAAGGGATGAAAGCCATTCGCACAGCACCTCGCCGTCACTTACATCGCCGTCAATCGCGATTCTGCGCGGCACAAAATCTCTCATTGAATAATAGCTTCTCAAAAGCTCATGCCTTGCCTCCGGCAGGTTTTCGGGAGTGTCGATTATGAAATATTCGCTGTCATAAAGACGGGAGTTTTTGAAGCGTAAAACCGAAAGGCAAGCCTTTGAATCCGAGCAGACGGTTGCAAAAACATCCTGCTCCTCAACCGACGCGGCAACAACCTTTTGCTTTTCGGTAACTTTTTTGATTGCATTTATTTTATCTCTGATTTTTGCGGCCTTTTCAAACTCAAGATTTTCCGAAGCAGCCATCATTTTTTCTGTCAGAGCATCAATTGCCTTGCCCGAACCGTTGATGATAAAATCAATCGCCTGGTCAATTGCTTCCGCGTGAGCTTCGGCTGTTGTTTTGCCTGCGCATGGGGCGGCGCACTGACCGATGAAATGGTTAAGGCACGGGCGGCTTTTTTTATAATCTCTCGGAAAAACCTTTGAGCATTGCGGCAAAAGAAAAATCTTTTTTGCCGTATCAATTGCATTTGTTATCCCGTATGAGTTGGTGTAGGGGCCGATGTATTCCGCGCCGTCATCGAGCTTTTGTTTGACGGCAAGAATGTTTTTCCAACCGTTTGAGGTGATTTTGATATAGTGATAGCCCTTGTCATCCTTCAGCAGAATATTGTATTTGGGTGAGTGCTGTTTAATCAGCGAGCATTCAAGAATGAGCGCTTCAAATTCGCTGTCACACATAATATAGTCAAAATCCTCAACGTTTTCAACCATTTTGCGAACCTTGACCGTGTGGTTGTTTTGCGAACCGAAATAGGAACTGACTCTGTTTTTCAAAGCCTTTGCCTTTCCGACATAAATTATTTCATTCTTTTTGTTTTTCATCAGATAGACTCCGGGAGTCAGGGGCAGGCTCATGGATTTTTTGCGAAGATAGGGCAGCCTTTCGTTCATTCTTGTCACCTCCGATGCGTTTATTTCCGATTATATTATATCCCTTAAGCGTATTTTCTGCAAGAGTATAATATAAAACGCCCTGCAAGCCGTTGAGGCTTGCAGAGCTTTTTTGCTGACAGAATATAAAAATACCGTTAAAAAAATATTGCTTATTTTGTTTTATTCTCAAGTGAGCAGCCGCATGAGCAGTTGCCGCCGCATGAGCCGCTGTCGGGGCAGCCGATGCATTTTTTGCCTTTTTTCTTTGCCCTGTAAATATACAAAGATGCAAAAGCAACAATTGCAAGCAATATTGCGATAATAATGATATTTTCCATCTGTATTCTCCTGATTTTTATTTTTTACCGCTCATTGCGGGAGCTTTTTTGCTCTTGAGCGCATTTTCTTTTTTGAGTTTTTTGTCAGAATTGATGCAAAGGGCGGCTATTACAGTTGCAAAAGCGATAACGGCAATGAGGCCGGGAACAAAGCCTGCACCGAAAGTGCCTGTTGTGATAAGAGTGCCGATTTGATATACAAGATAGCCAACCGTGAAGCCTGTGCCGAGCTGGAATGCGATGCCGCCCCAAAGCCACTTTGCGCTCTTCATTTCGCTGTTCATTGCACCGATTGCAGCAAAGCAGGGAGGTGTGTAGAGGTTAAACATAAGATATGCAAGGGCTGCAACCTTGCTGATTGCCATAACGCCCGCAACCTCTGCGCCAGCGCCTTCCATAAGAGCAAGCTCTTCGGTGTCAATAAGATTTTCAAGGCCTACAAAGCAAACGGCGAGGGTGCCGACAACGTTTTCTTTGGCAATGAAGCCTGTGACAGCGGCTGCTGCAAGCTGCCATGAAAGAACGCCTGCAACGGGAATGAGAACATAAGCAAAGGGGCCTGCAATGGAAGCAAGGATTGATGTGTCTGCCGATTCTGCAACATTGAAGCTCCAGTCAAAGGTCTGCATAATCTGAACGGCTGTGTTGCACAGAAGGATGATTGTTGCGGCCTTAACTATGTAAGCCCAGCCACGGCTGCACATTGATTTGCAAGCTCTCCAAAGGCTGGGAACCTTGTATTCGGGCAGCTCGATGATGAAGAAGGATTTTCTCGCCTTGCAGCAGGTAATTTTGTTAATAACAAGTGCGCCGAAGAAAATGATAACAATGCCTGCAAAATACATGATGGGACCAACCCATGATGCATCCTCAAAAAACGCGCCTGCAAAAAGTGCAATAACGGGGAGCTTCGCACCGCAGGGCATAAACGGAGCAAGCATTGCGGTTGCTCTGCGCTCGCGCTCGTTGCGAATTGTGCGGCAAGCCATAACGCCGGGGATAGCGCAGCCTGTGCCGATAACAAAGGAAATAATTGATTTACCGCTCAAACCAACCTTTTTAAATATGGGGTCAAGGACAACGGAGGCGCGGGCCATGTAGCCGCAGTCCTCAAGAAGAGCGATAAGGAAATACATAACCATAACAAGGGGGAGGAAGCCGATAACGGCAATAACGCCGCCGATAACGCCGTCAATAAGCAGAGCGTAGAGAAGCGGGTTTGCATCGGCGAAAAGCTCGCCGAGAGCTGCTTGACCACTTTCAAGCCAACCTGTAAGGAGGTCTGCAATCCAAACACCGGGACCTGCCTGCGAAATCCAGAAAACGGCAAACATAACAACCGCAAAAATGGGGATTCCGAGCCATTTGTTTGTGAGAATTCTGTCTATCTTATCCTGAAAATTCTTTTCGTTTGTGAGAATCTTGCGGCTTTCAACGTCTGCAACAATTTTGTTAACGAAAGAAAAGCGCTTTCTGTCCGCTTCGGTTACGGTCTTTTTGTCGGTAAGGTCGATATTGCCCTGAACATAAGGTGCCGTCTGCCTTTTGCCTTTAGCCTGCACAGCGGCTTTTACAACCTCTGTCAAGCCGTTAGCGGAGGTTGAAACAGTTTCAACAACGGGGCATCCGAGCTTTTCGGAAAGAGCAGCAACGTTGATTTTTGTGCTTTTCTTTTTATTGATGTCAGCTTTGTTAAGAGCAACAACAACGGGAACACCGAGTTCAAGAAGCTGCGTTGTGAAGAACAGGCTTCTGCTCAGATTTGTTGCATCAACGATGTTGATGATAACGTCGAGCTTCTCGTTTTTGATATATGAGCTTGTGATGCTTTCCTCTGATGTGAACGGAGACATGGAGTATGCACCGGGAAGGTCAACCGCTATCAGTTCTTCGCCGCCGTAAAAGCTTTTTTTGATTGAGTGTTCTTTCTTTTCAACGGTAACACCCGCCCAGTTGCCGACCTTTTCGTTTTTGCCGGTGAGAGCGTTATACATTGTTGTTTTGCCGCTGTTGGGATTGCCGGCCAAAGCAATTCTCATTTTTGTTTCCTCCTTTTTGCATGGAAAGAGAATTTATCTTGACAGTATTGCTGTTAAAATGCCGTTTGGTTAGTTTTCGCTAACCTATGTGCTAAAAAATAATCCGCTTTCGCCGACTATCTTTCTTTTATCAAACAATTATTGCTTCTATCAAACAATTATTGCTTCTGCAAGCTGATTGTCAATGTTATATCTGCCGTCTTTAATTGATACTATGCAGCTGCCCTTGAGATGAGATATAACTGTAATGGGTTCGCCGCTGTAGCATCCCAGAGAAAAGAGAAAAGCATCCAGCTCTTCATCCTCGGTTTCAATGCTTTTGATTATATATTCTTTGCCTTCCTCGGCAAAACTCAAATTCATAAAATCACCTTGTTTATGATGTTGACTATGTAAAACAAACTATGGTTAGCAAATACTAACCGAAAATATATTAACGGATTTTTCAACCATTGTCAATAATTTGTTTTGCATTTTTTTATTGAATTTTTAATTTTGTCAATCCTCACAAATTGATTAGTCTGCGCTAATGCGTTCTTGGCTGTTTTGGAAAATATTGTTTTTCATTTCGTAACATTAAGCAAATCTTAAGAAATAATTAATTGATTTAGTTCAGACAAAATGCTATAATCGTACGAAATTCCGACATTTAACGGAGGTTGAAATGGCAAACATTTATATAGAAAAAAGATTTCATAATTTCAGGGAAATAATCAACTATTCCGCAGACCGTTTTGCAAAAAATACTGCTTTTCAAATCAAAATCTCCGAGGGGAAATATGAAAACATAACCTTCTCGGAGCTTAAAAAGCTTTATTACGGACTTTGCACAAAATTTATTAAAATGGGCTTCAAAGGAAAAAGGATAGCCGTTATCGGTGCAAACTCCTTTGAGTGGTCGCTCTCATACCTTTGCGCGGCAACGGTGGGCGTTGTTGTTCCCATTGATAAAGAACTTCAGGCAGAGGATGTTAACGATTTTCTCGATGCAGCCGAATGTGTTGCCGTTTGTACGGATAACGCAAAAATCGATGCCTTGAAAAAAGTTGTGGCGCGCGAAATCGAATACATTTCTTTTGATGACATCAGAACCGTTGCAAACGAAAGCACGGATATAAATGCTGTTGATTCTATTGAAATCCGCAAGGATGAAATGCAAATTCTGATTTTCACCTCCGGCACCACCGGTAACTCAAAGGGCGTTTGCCTTTCTCAATATAACCTTTGCTCTAATATCCATTCAACCGTTCAGATGGTTAAGGTTAAGGAAACAGACAAAACCCTGTCCATTCTTCCTCTTCACCACACTTATGAATGCACACTCGATTTTATTCTGTTCCTTACCCGCGGAGCCTGCATCACATATTGTGACGGCTTAACTAAGGTGCAGAAAAATCTTGCCGAATACAGCCCCACGGTTCTTGTTGCGGTTCCCGCTTTGCTTAAGGTTCTCAGCAAGCGTATCAAAAAGGCAATTGCTGCAGATTGCCCAAAAAAATACAAAGCATATTTTGAAAACGAATCGCTCGCAAGTGCTTTAAGCAAAACACCTTTTATTATCAGAAAGGTTATTTGCGCCAAGGTGAAAAAATCACTCGGCGGAAAAATCAGGCTGTTCATCGTTGGCGCTGCGGAGCTTGACACTTCGCTTGTTGACGATTTTGCAGCTCTTGGAATACGCACTCTGCAAGGCTACGGCCTTACCGAATGCTCTCCTTTGCTTGCAGGCAACAACGATTTCCACCTGAATCCGGCTTCAACGGGCGTTGCAATCCCTGATGTTCAGCTGAAAATTGATAATCCCAACGAAGAGGGCATCGGCGAAATCATCGCTAAAGGCGAAAACATCATGCTCGGATATTTCAATGACCAGGCCGCAACAGACGAGGTTTTGAAGGACGGCTGGTTCCACACGGGCGATTTGGGATATATGGATGAAAACGGCGACCTTTTTATAAAAGGGCGTATAAAGAACGTTATAGTTACTGAAAACGGCAAAAATATTTATCCCGAAGAGCTTGAAACGAGGCTTTCGGAGTTCCCGGAAATCGGCGAAGTGCTTGTTTTCGGTGCAAAGGAAAACGGTGAGTCCTTCGTTAAAGCAAAGATTTTGCCCAACCTTGAGTATCTTAAAGAAAAATTTGGCAGAGCACCAAAGGATGAAGAAATCAACTCTGCCGTGCAGGGCGCTGTTAAAAAGGTTAACAGCAAAATTCCCAAATACAAAAACATCAAAATCGTTGAGGTTCTTTCCTCTGCGCTTGAAAAAACAACCACCCAGAAAATCAAGCGTTTCGGTAAAAATATTAAATAAAAACAGTTTGGGTGAACTGCAAAACTAAAAATATAACTGCCACCGGGTAGTGAAATGCAGATAAAGCATTCGTTAACATATCGTTAGGTCTTTGAAGATATGTTAAACGGGTGCTTTTTTGGAGGTTTTTATGGGTAAACGGATAAATTATTTTACAAAGGCTGAAATTGCTTTGTGGAGCATATCTTCATTGCTTATTGTTGTTTCCTTTTTTTTTTTTTTGACAGAGAAAACTATTTAACACTTGTTGCCTCCCTGATAGGAGTTACTTCGCTGATTTTTAATGCCAAGGGCAATCCCATAGGCCAGGTTCTGATGATTGTTTTCAGCATCATTTACGGCATCATTTCATTCACTTTTTCATACTACGGCGAAATGATTACCTATCTGGGAATGACTGCACCGATGTCGGCTTTTGCTCTGATTTCATGGCTTAAAAATCCTTACAGCGGCGATAAATCTCAGGTTCGAGTCAATAAAAACCTGTCAAAAAAAGAAATTGTTTTTATGCTGCTTCTGACGGCGGCGGTTACAGCGATTTTTTATTTTATTCTGGATTTTTTCAACACCGCAAACCTGATACCAAGCACGCTTTCCGTCACAACCAGCTTTATTGCGGTTTATCTGACATTCAGGCGCAGCGCATACTATGCAATCGCCTATGCCGCCAACGACATTGTGTTGATTATCTTGTGGTTGATGGCATCGATAACAGATATTTCTTATGTTTCCGTCATAATCTGTTTTGTTATGTTTCTCATAAATGACCTTTACGGCTTTATTAACTGGAAGAGAATGGAGAAGCTTCAGAAATCCGATGTTGATATATAGAGCCGGATTTGATATAATGATTGTATATTTATTGTTATGAGGTTTAAATGATTCAGGCAAACGAAAGCATAATCGGAATTCTTGCCCATGTTGATGCGGGCAAAACAACGCTGACGGAAGCTGTTCTTTTCAAAGCGGGCGCAATCCGTCGGCTTGGCCGTGTTGACAAAAAAGACTCATGGTTTGATTCGCACGAGCTTGAAAGAAGACGCGGAATAACAATTTTTTCAAAGCAGAATCCGTTCAGGCTTAACGAAAAAAGTTTCACTCTTGTAGACACTCCGGGTCATGTTGATTTTTCGGCGGAAATGGAGCGCACTCTCGGAGTTCTGGACTATGCCGTGCTTGTTATTGACGGCGCAAGCGGCGTTCAAAGCCACACCGAAACCATCTGGGAGCTTCTTAAGGAATATAAAATTCCGGTGTTCGTTTTTGTTAACAAGATGGACAGAGACGGGCTTGATAAAGCTTCGCTGATTTCGGAGCTTAAGAAGAAGCTTTCGGAAGAATGTGTTGATTTCACTCAGGAAAAAAGCACCCTGCTTGAAGAAGTTTCGATGCTCAGCGAGGACATGCTGGACGCATTTCTCAGCGGGAACTCGGATGAAGCATTTTGGATTCAAAGCATTGCACGGGCAGTTGACGACAAAAAGCTTTTTCCTTGCTTTTTCGGTTCGGCTTTGCAGGGCGACGGAGTGGACGTTCTGCTTGAAGCAATTGAAAAATATACTCTTTGCAAGGAATATCCCGATGCTTTCAGCGCGCAGGTTTATAAAATACTGCATGATAATCAGGGCAACCGTCTCAGCTTTTTAAAAATAACCGGAGGATGTCTTTCAGTTAAAGCGGCTCTCGGCAGCGAAAAAATCGACCAAATCCGAATTTATTCGGGCGAAAAGTTTGAAACAATAAAAGAAATAAGCGCAGGAAGTGTATGTGCCGTCACAGGTCTTGCAGCCACATATCCCGGCGAAAAGATAACCGCACAAGGCGAAAACCACGGCAGCGCCCCGAAGCTAAAGCCTCTGCTTTCCGCCCAAGTGCTTTTGCTTGACGGAACAGATATACATACGGCTTTCAGAAAGCTTTGCGTTATCGGAGAAGAGCTTCCCGAGCTTTCTGTTCGAATCTGCAACTTTTCGAATGAAGAGCAGATACAAATTCAAGTTATGGGGAAAATTCAGCTTGAAATCCTGAAATCCCTTGTTGAAGAACGCTTCGGAATGTCAATTGATTTTGGGCCGTGCCGCATACTTTATAAAGAAACGGTTGCTTCTCCCGTTATGGGCTACGGTCACTATGAGCCGCTTCGGCACTATGCCGAAACACAGCTTCGCATTGAACCTGCGCCGAGAGACAGCGGAATATCAGTCGGCAACGAATGCAGCCTTGAGATGCTTGATTCCAATTTTCAGAATCTGATTCTCACCCATATACAGGAAAAGGAGCATGTCGGAATTTTAACGGGTTCACCGCTGACCGACGTCAGAATCGTTCTTACCGCAGGGCGCTCTCATCTTAAGCATACGGAGGGCGGCGACTTCAGAGAAGCCACCTACCGTGCTATCCGACAAGGGCTTGAAAAGGCTGAAAATATATTGCTTGAGCCTTATTACTCTTTTACCCTTCGCGTTCCGTCAACGGCAATGGGCAGAGCAATTTCAGATATACAGCGGCTTTGCGGCGAGTTTGACCCGCCTGAAATAACCGAAACCGAAGCGATTATAAAAGGCTGCGGCCCTGTTTCAAAATTTATAGATTATCCCGAAGAAATAATATCCTACACAAGCGGCAAGGGCGTTATCTCAATGCGCGAAAACGGATACCGACCATGCCACAATGCAGAAGAGATTATCGCAACAATCGGCTATGAAAAAGAACGAGACCTTGAAAATCCTTCGTCATCCGTGTTCTGTTCTCACGGGGCAGGATTTGAGGTTAAGTGGCAGGATGTTGACAGTATGAGACATATCAAATAGAAAAGAGGCAAGAAAATGGCAAAAATTATCGGCGAAAAAATCCCCAATATTCCATGGC
>JAZRIG010000049.1:0-29553 GCA_045645145.1 Acutalibacteraceae bacterium | reverse complement strand
CCCTACCTCCAAGAAGCCATATACAATAATTATATAAATAATTGCACTCTGTTGCAAGTTATTTGAAGAAAAATATTGAAAAAAGAGAAAAATAATAATAGAATAAACACATAGCATTTAGAAAAGGAATGATTTTTTTGTCATTTGATGCATTAAAAGTAAAAAACGATATTGTAAATTGGATTAAAGGTTGGTTTGAAATAAACGGCAAGGGCTGTAAAGGCGTTTTGGGTATTTCAGGCGGCAAGGACAGCTCAGTTGTTGCCGCACTCCTTGTGGAAGCCTTGGGCAAGGAAAATGTTGTTGGTGTTTTAATGCCAAAAGGAGAGCAGTTTGATATTGATGTTTCAAAGGCACTTGTAGAACACCTCGGAATCCAGAGTTATACCGTTAACATAAACGATGCTTATAACGGGCTTATGAATGAGCTTCAGAAAAGCGGAGTTGAAATCAATACTCAGGCAACAACAAATCTTCCCCCTCGTTTAAGAATGGCAACCGTTTATGCGGTTTCCCAGAGTGTTAACGGCAGAGTCGCAAATACCTGCAACCTTTCAGAGGATTGGGTTGGATATTCCACCCGCTACGGAGATGCCGCCGGCGATTTCAGCCCTTTGTGCCATCTTACCGTTGCCGAAATCAAAGAAATCGGCAGAATTCTCGGCCTGCCCGATGTTCTTGTTGATAAAACTCCGATAGACGGCCTTTGCGGCAAAACAGACGAGGATAACCTCGGCTTCACTTATGCCGTGCTTGACAGATATATCCGCACGGGTGAAATCGAAAATACTGAAACAAAAGCCAAAATCGACCGAATGCATAAAAACAATCTGTTTAAGCTGCAGCTTATGCCGAGCTTCAAACCGGAAATATAACAAAATAAAACCTACGCAATTAACATTGCGTAGGTTTTTCTGTTTATATTCCGTTTTTAATAACACTCTTTATTGCTTCAAAAAGAAGTTCGAAGAAACCGCATATACTATCAACATCAATAAGATTATCGGTTTTTGTTTCGGGGGTTATGTTACCTGTTCCCTTGCAGGGAGTTCCGTCATAATCGGAGGTTTGCTGAGAAAGCCAGGAAATCATGCCTTCGGGATAGGAAAGCTTAACTGTTTCGCCCAAGCCGTTAACGGTTGACATATAGTGATAATCGCCGTTTTCCTGCGAAAACATATCATAATTGACCGCAAACCATGCGTGATGGCTGCTTGCTGTTTTTGCACCGTCCTGATAACAAACCTTGGTCAAGGTTGAAAATCTGCATTTTTCAGGAACTGAAGAAGCCTCAGCTATCTTCTCCCAGGTTGGAGTGACAGCAAGGTAATAATTAACAAGAGGGTCTCTGGTGCTTGAGGTTATCCAAATCGGCATATCTGAAATCTCTTCAATAAGCTCCTCTGTCGGAGACCATGCGGGGCAAATCGGGAATGCTGCGGCAAACATTTCGGGGTAAGCAATTGCCATTTTAAGAGTCATTTTGCCGCCCATTGAATAACCGCCGACATAGATTCGGCTCAAGTCAATGTTAGCCTTGTTTTCAGCAATAAAATCGTCAATTGCTGCGCGCAGCGGCTCAAGCAATTCATTGCTCCAGAACAAGCCCTTCTCTTCGCGCGAACGGGCTGCAAGAATAAACGCGCCTCCTGCGGGCTTAAAGCGTGCCTGAAACTCATCGCTCGCCCAAAAAGCAATATTGCTCTTTGCAACCTGCTTGCCCTCCTCTGCGCCGTCACCCATGCCGTGAAGCCAAACAACAAGAGGATATTTCCCGCTATCGTTTTCTTTCACCGGGGAGTAATAACGGTAATCAATTGAATAGTCTCCCGCTTTCGGGCCTTCGCCTGCCTCAAACTGCGCTTTGAGAGGTTCAATTCCTCCCTCAAGCGAAATCGCTCCTGCGCTTGCCGGATAGGCAAATGCAAGAATAAAAACCATAATGATTGCGATGATTTTTTTCATTTTTACACCTCTTCTTAATTTATTAATTACTATTATATCAAAAAGATAATATTTAGTAAATATTGAAATTTTATTTTATTATGATAAAATAAAATAAAAAAAACAATACAAAACGGAGGGTAATATGCCTTATCTTTTCGGTCATTTTAAAGAAAAAATCACTCCCGACGGTGAACAGGTATACTTTGCACTCAGCAAAGACGGCTTCAACTGGAAACAGACTAACGGCGGCAACCCCGTTCTCACCAGCACAATGGGAGAAAAAGGCTGCCGCGACATCGAGGTTATCCGCCTCCATACAGGCGGTTTTGCCGTTATCACAACCGATTTATCAATAGCATACAGAATGGACGAAAACTATCAGGTAAACTGGAAGGAAGTTAATTCAACCGGCAGCAAATGCCTTTGCTTTTGGAAATCCGACGACCTGATAAACTTTTCGGAACAGAAAAGAATATATTTCGGCAGAGACGATTTCGGATGCCTCTGGGCACCGGAGGTTTTCTATGACGAAGCACGTGAAGAATATTTAATCCATTGGGGTTCAACGGTCAAAGAGAATAACTACACACACATGTCAATTTATTGCTCAACCACCAAGGATTTTGAAAGCTTTTCAGAACCGAAACTGTTTTTCACAAAGGATAATGAAATTCTTGATACTCATCTTGTGAAGGTTGGCGACACATATCATCTTTTCTATAAAAATGCGGAACACCCGCCAATGAACATGCATGCCACATCCAAGGAGTTATACGGCCCCTATGAGCATGACAAGGCTTTTGAGGACTATATGGCAACATTTGAAAAGCCGGGTTCATACGAAGGCCCGACCACACTCACGCTTCCCGACGGACGCTGGTGCCTCATGCTCGACTTTTTCGGCTGCGAAAAGGAAAAGATGGGATATGTTCCTTTTGTTTCTTCAAAGCCCGGAGACAGCAACTTTAAACGGGCAACCGAAAGCTTTTCATTCCCCTACGGCTTCAAACACGGAGGAATAATAGAAATCTCAGACGAAGAATATGAAAAGCTGGAAAAACATTACTGCAAATAAAAGCTGAGCGGCTTGCATGGGATTTTTACCCACGCAAGCCGCAATTTATTTTTACTGTTTAATAAACACCGCACCGTTGGTTACGGGTGCAACCGCCGCCGAATCGGCAGAGGGCTTAAATTGACCATTTGGGCAGGCTGTGTCACGGCATGCGTTGTGAGGAGTGGCATATCCGAATCCATCTCAATATCGCCAACGGTGAAATCAACTATCACGGTGCGTTCGCCAACCTTTGCGTTGGTGTAAAAAGAGGTAATGAACCTGTAATATCCGTCCTGCGAAAAATCGTATTTATTCAGGCTGTAGCTTTGCTGCCTTGCTTCACCCGGCTCAACAAGAAGCGCAGGAGTTGTAAAATACATTTGCTCCATGGGCGCATAGTCCTCAAAACCGAGGCTTTCAGGATTGAATTTTTGAATTCCGAAGCCGTAGCCATAGGTCAGATAGTCATCAGTTTCGTTGCTCCATTCAAGATTTATATAGGCATTATCACCCTTAGTCTTAAAACCGAGAACATTAACGTTTACACCGTCGCAATCCGTGGCTGCATAGGTTTCTTGATTGTTATAATAAAATGCGGTTGCTTTTTTCTCCAATCCCTTTCCCGCTTTATATTTTATTGCCTCCTGAGCAACATCTTTGGGGAATTTTTCGCGGATTGATTCGTTGTTGCGTGTGCCGTCTTCAGGCTCCCAATATTCAATAAGATTATATGTGCCGTCAATGCATTCAAAGGTCAGCGCAAGAGGCATGGCGCAGCCGCCAACGCAATGCACCGTACCGCCGTAATTAATGAATTCACCGTAGTTCGCACCGATATAAGCGGTGACTGTTTCTATTTTACTGTTTCTTAACGCACCGCCCGCTGCTTCGGTTGCAAAAATAACATGATCCTCGCCGTAATAAGTGCCGAGCATATATTTGCCCCTGTTATGAGCAATTATCGCATTGGTTATGGCTGCGTCAATGCTTTGCGTCATTTCAAGGCTAAATGTTATTTCCTTGTAAGGATTTTTTGACACAAGCTTAACACTTTCACCATAGTTCACAACAATGCTTTCGGGCGATTTTTCGTCATCAAAGCTGCTGTAAATCGGCTTGCCGCTGAATTCAACAGTCACCTCACCCGTCTGCAAATTGACATTGGTGATTTTGAATTTGGTTCCGTTAGACAGCTTTTTCTTAATGCCGATTTTTGGATCAACAGAAATATAATCCGTGTCGTCGGGAAGCTGGGTTGAGGCGTGATAAGTGTCGGTCTGCACTTTCAGGCGATGACCCGATTCAAAAAATTCGCTATCGGTTTTTGGATTTGTTAAAAAGCAGACAGCCGCAACCACACAGGCAATAACCGCAATAATAACCACCCAGAACGCAGGCTTTTTATAGTTCATTATACCTTTAACGCGCTCTTTCAGCCCTGTTTCGCCGAAAGCAAGAGGACAGGCGGCAATTCGCCTGCGGTTAACGGCACATTCAAGTAAGGCCGAAGCATACTCTTTGCGGCTGCCCTCGCTCATCTGAGAAATAACCTTTTCGTCACACGCACGCTCGATATCCTTGCACAAAAGAATATAAGCCACCCATACAAGCGGATTAAACCAATAGACCGCTAAAATCAGAAATCCGAGAGGTTTTATCCAATGGTCGCGGCGTTTTAGGTGCGCGTTTTCATGGGCGATAACATGGCCTGCCGTTTCTGCATCCATGTTGAAAGGAATATAAATTTTCGGTTTGAAAATACCGAGAATAAATGGTGAAATCACATTTTCGCTCTGCCAAACATTATCTTTTAACCTAACTGCTCCAATAACTGTCTTTTTAACGCGGACATAGCTGATGATGCCGTAAATAAGAATTGCAGCTATACCGATAACCCATACAATGGCGGCAACAGAGGTTATTATGTCTTTCAAATTCGCAGAAACCGTCACACCCTCATAATATCTGTCGCCCAAATATTCGTTAACGGGTGTGTCAATAGCCGAAATACCGGAATTTATTATTACACCTCGATGATTACCCGTAACAGGCTGAATTGTTTCCGCGCTCGGAATGAGGCTGAAAACACTTTCGATTGAAAACGGCAGAACAAGCCTTATGCCCGCTATTGCCCAAAGAATGCAGATGAATTTTTTCGGAATTCTCAGGAATATCAGTCGAATTAAAATGACGGCAAAAATTATGTAGCTTGCGGTTATGCTTATGTTCAGAAAATCAACGAACAAAGCGCCCATCTTACTTGCCCCCCTGCTCTATAATCTGCCGTATTTCCTCAACTTCCTTATCGGACAGTTTGCGGCTGCGCGCAAAAGCTGCGATAAATGCGGGAATTGAGCCCTCAAACTTCTTTTCCATAAGCTCATCAATCTCGGAAACCTGCGCTTCGTCCTTTGAAACAAGCGAGGTAACAATTGTGTTTTCGTTTTTAAGCACGCCCCTGTCGGAAAGGCGTTTGATGACCGTATAGGTTGTTGTTTTTGACCAGCCGAGCTTTTCTTTGCACAATTCGGAAAGCTCCCTGCTGCTTATCGGCTCATTTTCCCATAAAATCAGACAAAAGCGGTATTCACTTTCAAAAATCTTGGGCGTTGCCATATATAATCTCCCCTTTTTGCATATTCTAATGCATTAGTACAGCATTATTCTAACACGTTAGAACGATATTGTCAAGCAAAAATAAAAACACCCGTTCATAAAGAACGGGTGCAATTTATTATTATGCAGTTTCTTTAAGCTCTCTTTCAAGCCAGATGCAGCCGATATCCATTGCATTATAGATGCCTCTGCGCTCTGCTTTCTTAACGATTTTGTCCTTCATTCTGACATTAGGGTCAGTGTTGACAAGCTGAACAACAACTCTGTCTGCAACCTCAACGCCCTTAACGTCACGGGTGCTGGTTATCTGCATTATAACAACATAAGGGTCGCTCATGAAGCCGTAATAAATCGTTTTACCGCTTCTGACAAGAGGCCTGCCCTTATACATAAGGAACTTTTTCTTTGCCATATTTTCACTCCTCCAAGATTATTTTATTCCGAGATAGCACTTAACCATAGCTTGAAGAAGTTCATCTCTGTCGAGCCTTCTGACAAGGCTGCGTGCATTGTTGTGGGTTGTTATATAGGTCGGGTCCTCGGAGAGGATATAGCCGACAATCTGGCTGATTGAGTTATAACCCTTTTCGTTAAGAGCCTCGTAAACGGCAAGAAGATTTTTCTTCATCTCAAGCTCGTTTTCATCCTTAATCGAAAATTTTATTGTTTTATCAGTCATTTCGGTCACCTCCGTTACCGTATATTATATAACATTATTTCAAATAAAACAATGGTTTTTTAAAATTATTTTTTAAACTGTCAGCAAGCCTGCATCAAGCACAAACTGTGAACCTGTTGCATAGCGTGCCTTATCGCTTGCAATATAGTCAACAAGGTGGGCAACATCCTCGGGTTCAATCCAGGGAACGGGAAGAAGATTGCCTGCCGAACGCTCTGCAATTTCAAGCGGAGTTGAGCCTTCAAGCTCAGCAAGGCCATCATTCATCGGAGTGTTAACGCCTGTGGGATGGATGCTGACAACTCTGATATTATAGGGAGCAAGCTCGATTGCCCATGCCTTTGTGAGGCCTGTGAGGCCCCATTTTGAAGCGGTGTAGTGAGAAAGTCTGTTGCCGCCTCTAAGACCCATTGTTGAAGAATTGTTGATGATAACACCACTCTTTGCCTTCATCATGTGGGGAGCAACGCGGCGAGTTACAACAAAAGGACCTTTAAGGTTGATGTCAATCATGGCATCCCATTCTTCATCCGTCATTTCTGTTATGGGTGCGTAAGCGCAGATACCTGCGTTGTTGAAAAGAATATCAATTTTGCCGAAAGTCTTGATTGCTTCATCAACAGCGGCTGTAACAGATGCATCATCTCTTACATCACCTGTTGCAATAACAGCTTTTCTTCCAAGCGCTTCAATCTCAGCCTTAAGGCTGATAAGCTCATCACTTGTGCCGAAAGAATAGGCAGGATATTCAATTTTTTTTGCAACGTCAAAAGCAACAATATCTGCGCCTTTTGCTGCAAGAGAAAGAGCAACCGCTCTGCCCTGGCCGTGAGCCGCGCCGGTTATAAATGCAACTTTATTATCAAAATCTCCCATTTTAGTTATCTCCTTTTTTCTGATAATTAATAAGAATTTCATCAAGCGGAACCTTTGCAACCGTGTTGAAAAGGTTGGTTGCATACATAATGCCCGCAAATGAAATGAGAAGAACAATTTCTTCAACCGAAAATTTTTCTGCAAGCGCAGCATAAATATCCTTGGGAATATGGTGAGGGTCAGATGTTATTGCTGCACCGAACTTTGTTAAAAGCTGCTCGGTTTCGGTGAGAGTCGGATTATCGGGGTCATCGCCCGAATCAACAAGAATTTTTCTGAAGAATGTTGAACATATAAGGCAGTCGTTGCCTGTCGAAATAGCGAGAGAGAAAATTGAAATTGCTCTTTCGCCGATAACGGGAACAAGCAGGTCATAGAGAGTATACCATTCCATATATGCCTTGAAAGCAGGAACATTGTGGAGCAAAGTGCGCTTCATGTTGGTTATTCTGCCGTGCTTTGCTATCTGGTCCTCATATTCTCTTCTGACTTCTTCGCTTGAATTTTCGTATTCTGTCATTGGTAAATAAGCCATAAGGAATCTCCTTTATAAATATTACTATATAGATTTTAACAGAAACGGTAAAAAAATCAATATTTTTTTATTTCATTGCGCTGCTGTTCATAACGAAATTGAGAATCTGCATTGCATTTTGCTGAAGTTCACCGAGGGTTAAACCGTCCTCTGCTTTAAGAGCCTTTGCAATGCTTCCGTCAGGCTTCCTTCTGCCCGTTCTGCCGCCGCCCGGCATAAGCACATTAACGCCTGAGCGCACGCGGTAAGCCTGATCGCTGATTTGGGGGAATTCCGGCGACTTGGAGGAGCGCATCCACCAATCTGTCATTATGTTGCCCTCATAACCCCATTCGCCGCGCAGAATACGTACACAAAGCTCATAATTATAATGCCCCCAAACACCGTTTATTTTGTTATATGAGGTCATTATATTCTGCGGTTTTGCCGCCTTAACGCAAATTTCGAAGCCCTTAAGATAGATTTCTCTCAAAGCTCTCTCGGAAACTCTGGAATCGTTATGTATTCTGTTGGTTTCCTGATTATTGCAGGCAAAATGCTTCGGGCACGCGGAAACTCCCGCCTTTTGAACTCCTCTGACAACTGCAGCAGCCATAATTCCCGTAAGCAGCGGATCTTCGGAGAAATATTCAAAGTTTCTGCCGCAGAGCGGATTGCGGTGGATATTCATGCCGGGTGCAAGAAGCACATCAGAGCCGACTCTTCGCATTTCTTCGCCTACCTGTTCATAAAGTGACTGCACCAAAGCGGGATTCCATGTGCAGGCAAGCTCCGTTGCAACAGGAAGAAGCGAAGCACCCGAATTAATTCGGATTCCCGAAGGGCCGTCTGTTGTTGTGACAGCAGGAACGCCCTTATCTCTGAGAGATTTAAGCACACCGCCGAACGTGCCCGCATTGCCTGCCGCTCCGAGGGGGCTGTTCATAACATAGTCTCCCCTGCTGATTGCCTCAAGCTCTTCATCATTAAGCTGAGCAATGAACCTTTGCATTGTTACTCTGCCGCTTTTAACATCGGCAAGCTTATAACCCATATATCCTGTCTGTTTTATCGGTTTGGGCAGGTTTTTAAGAATTGTTTCTCTCAAATCATATTTAACCGTCGGAACAGCAGAATATCGAAGCTCGCCGTCAATATATCTCATGCGTTCAAATGCTTCTTTAGGAGCGCTGACCTGCATGCAGCGTTTAACTATTTCGCTCTTATCCTGCTCATATTCACAGCAAAGCGAAGCGGAGCGTACATCGGTGCCGAGATATATTTTGTAAAGACCTTTTTCAAGGATATAAGCAAACTCATTTTCGTCATCATAAGACGCCATATCGCTTATTGAGAACGAAAGCTTGAGTGTTTGGCTTTCTCCGGGAAGCAACTTTTTGGTTTTTGCAAACATTGCAAGCTCCCTCGCAGGCTTGCCGAGCCTGCCGCTCGGAGCTTCATAATAAACCTGCAAAACCTCCTTACCTGCATGATTGCCTACATTGCGCACATCGGCACAAACAGAAAGAATCTTCTCCTCACAGGTGCATACGATATTTTCTGTTGCAAATTCTGTATAACCCAGTCCGAAGCCGAAGGGATAAAGCACACTTTCTTTAGCAAATGTTTCAAGCCCGCGATATCCCACATAGATATCCTCGGTATAACAGTTAAAATCCTTATCGCCGAAATCCTTGCTGCCGGGATAATCTTCGTAGTTTCTTGCTATTGTGTCGCTGAGTTTGCCGCACGGGAACAAATCACCGGAAAGCACATCTGCAATAGCGTTGCCGCTTTCCATACCTGCCTGCCACACATAAAGTATTGATGAAATTCTGTCGCCGTATTCTTCAAGAGCGGACATATCCATTATGCCTCCGCAGTTGAGAAGCACAACCACCTTTCGGAATGCCGCAGTAACGGAATCAAGCAATTGCTTTTCGGTATCGGTTAAATAATAGCTGCCTTGTTCAAGCTTGTTTTCTCTGTCCTCACCTGCTGCTCTGCCGATAACAACCAGCGCTGTGTCAGACATTGAAGCAGCAGTTCTTGCCATTGAAACATCAACCGGCATTTCTTCATAGCACATAGGCCAATGGCCCCAAAAGCCGTCATCAACAGGATTTGCGGCGCACCATTTCTCATAGGTTTTTGCAAGCAGCTCGTTAACCTCGATTTTGCCGTTGTTACGAATGCCCTCCATAAGGCTGACCTTATACGGAACCTTGACGTCGCCGCCTGAGCCGTAGCCGACATAGAAATAATCGTTTTGAACTCTGCCGAAAACAGAAACAACCCTGCCCTGCGTCAAAGGCAAAACCCCGTTGTTGTTTTTGAGCATTACGATTCCCTCGGCACCGACCTCGCGGCAAAGCTGAACCATCTTTTCATCGGGAACAAAATCCTTACCGAGAGAGCCGTCGGAGGTTCCTTGTGATGTTGCTGCCGTAACAAAATTAACCACTTTGCCGACGGTTTTAAAAACTTTTTTCTTTAAGCTCATAGAAACACCCACCAAAACATTTTATAACAATTTAATTTTACCAAATTCTGTATATAAAATCAATCCCCGAAGAGCATCATTAAACTCTTCGGGGATAAATTTTATTAAAAAACAAACAAGGACTTGATTTTTGCAATCAACTCATTAACAAGATTAAAAATATATCTGAAAATGAAAGGAGTTTTTGTGTTTTCCGGCATATCATCCTTGGCAGTTACTCCGCTGTATTCATCAAGAACGGTTATTCCGAAGCTCTTTTCATCGGATTCAAAAACATTTTTAATGTCGGAATAAGAAACCGTGATGGTATCAAAACCCGCCTTATCGGCAGAAACACAAATATTTCTTTGTTCTCCGGGAAGAAGAACTGTTTTTCGTGAATATTCGGAAGAAGCAATGCCGTTTTTGCTGCTGACGGAGTTGAGAACAACTGTTGTTTCTCTTGAAAGATTTTTAACGGTCAAAGTATATTCACTTCTGCCATCTTCGAGAAGAAGGAAGCTGCTGTTTGTGTTGACAAAACTGATTGCAATATCCGAAGTGGGTGAAGTTGATTCGATAAACTGCGGGAACTCATAGGATGAATATGCATCCTTGATATTATCTGTGTAAAGAAGCTCCTCAACGAGTGCAAGCGACTTTTTACACCATTCAACCTGACCGTGAAAAAGGCCGTTAAACACCCATGTTCTGTGGGGCCAATAGCCCGCCGAAAGGTCAACTGTTCTGTCAGGAGAAATGCTGTTTTTGCCGTTGTCAACCGCCTGAACATAGTCCTCGGGGAAGGTTTCGCCGTAAGGTGCACAGATTGCACCGCAGGAGTACTGCATATCAACAATTGCATCCGAATATTCGTTTGACGGAGTAACAATATCAAAACCGGTGCACGCCTTAACGGAAATTGTTGAACCGTACTCGGTTGCTTTTTCAAAGGTTTCGGTGATGTTGCTCATAAATCCTTTATGGAAGTTGCGCACAGCCTTGAAAACCTCTGCGTTTTCATCTTCATCAAGAAGAACAGCGGCTCTTTCTTCAAACATATCAACGGGAACCATCTGCCAGAAAGCAATGCAGGGAAGAATCACAGGGAGGATGCACTGCAGCTTTCCGATATTTATTGCACCTGTGATAAAATCGCTCTCAAGAATCGGAGAAAGGCCCGTTAAATCAAGCTCAACGTGAAGAATATCGCTCAACAGCGAAAGAATAACAGGAAAGTTGAGAAGAATCTCGTCGGGCGTAAGGAGGTCTGCCACAAAGGTTGCGCCGCCAAGAACAGGCGTATCAAAAATAACCTTGTCTGTCTGTTCAAGATGCGAATATTTATAAAGATATTGACCCACAACAAGGCAGCCCTGGCTGATTGAATAAACGCTGACCTTTTCTGCACCCGTCAGCTCAAGAACATCGTCTATGTAAGCTTTAAACTCATCCGCAACAACGTCATAATCTTCTCGCCAATCATACATAAAGTTAAAAACGTTTTCATCGCCGATGCGGGCGGCAATTGATTCCATATCAAGGAATTCAGAACCTGTATAAGGTATATAGTTAAGCATGTCATTTGCCTTAAAATCTGCAAATGAAGTGTTAGCCGCGCCGCTAATAATGGGTTCAACATCATAAGTTGAACTGCCATCCGGATTAACACGGACATTTTCCATAATTCTTGAAACTATTCCAGCAAGCTGAACAACATAGCCTTCGTCCTGCATCCAGATTTCAAGCTCGTCCATAGCTTTTTCAAGCGTCAAATCCTCATTGATTCCGACAGCATCCAGAATCGCATTAAGCGAAGGCGGAAAAACAGGTTCGCCATCTTTAACAAGCGTTGTTGCACCGAAACCCGAAACCATAACAATCGGCGTAACTTCTTCGGCAAAAGCAAACGGCATTGCCGTAAAAGCAATAACAATAGTCAAAATAATTGCCGAGATTTTTTTAAAAGCTTTCATTTTATCCTCCGTTATATTATATAGTCAACCGCAATACTCGCCTCTCTGACGGCATGCATGTGCTTTTTAACAACCGAACAATGATAAGGATCGTTCTGATAGCTTTCAAGCGCAGCTTCGTCATCAAGAAGCACTTCGAGTATGAGGTCATAAGAGCGCTCTGAATGCAAAAAATCTATGCCTACGGTTATTCCGCGAAGCTCCGGCACATTGCCTTGCATTGAAAGAAGAACCTCCTTTGCCTTTTCACATTCCGCTAAACTGTTATCTTTTAATTTGAAGCAAACGATGTGTTTTATCATCGCCAAACCTCCCCTATTTTACAAATTGTTGTAAATTGTAACATATTATTTACTTTTTTTCAAGTTTTAAAATATTAACAGACTATAATTAATATTTTGTCAAATAAAAAGTGACTTATGAAAGTTTCCAATCATAAGTCACTTTAAGTTTCAATAAAAACCTATGTTATTTTGCCTTTGCTTCGCAGTAAATGCAGCGATAAGTTTTTGTTTCAGGCTCGGTAAGCTTGAAAACATGCGGCAAATCCTGCTCCGTTGTTGTTATGCAGCGTGGATTTTTGCATCTGATAACATCCTTGATTTGCTCGGGAAGAGTGAGCTTTTTCTTCTCGCAAAGGATGCCGTCCTTGATGATATTAACCGTTATATCCGAATCGATATAGCCCAAAACATCAAGGTCAACCTGCATATCAGAGTCGATTTTGATTATATCCTTGTGACCCATCTTTTTGCTGTTGACGTTTTTGATAATGGCAACAGTGCAGTCCAGCTTATCAAGCTCAAGGTGATAATAAATCTCCATGCTGTTGCCGGCTTTGATGTGGTCAATGACAACGCCGTTTTTGATTGAATCAATATGCATTTATTCCACCTCCAGCAATTTGAGAATCAGTGCCATGCGGATAAACTTGCCGTAAAGCACCTGTCTGAAATAACAGGCTCTGGGGTCTGAGTCAACAGATGTGTGAATCTCGTTAACTCTGGGTAGCGGATGAAGAATTGCAAGGTCGGGCTTTGCATTCTGAAGCTTTTCGGGAGTGAGGATATAACTGTCTTTAAGGCGAAGATAATCCTCCTCATTGAAGAAGCGCTCACGTTGAACACGGGTCATGTAAAGAATATCAAGTTTCGGCATAACCTCTTCAAGATTCTTTGTTTCGGTGTATTTCATTCCCTCATGCGAGAGAATGCCTTTTTTGAGATATCCAGGAAGAGTTAATTCTTCGGGAGAAATAAGAACAAATTCAATGCCCGTATAACGCGAAAGAGCTTCAATAAGCGAATGAACGGTTCTGCCAAACTTGAGATCGCCGCAGAAGCCGACTGTCAAATTATCAAGCCTGCCCTTTTCGCGCTTGATTGTGAGCAAATCAGTAAGAGTCTGCGTCGGGTGATTATGACCGCCGTCACCCGCATTGATAATCGGCACGCTCGAAGCCATTGATGCAACAAGGGGCGCACCCTCCTTAGGATGGCGCATGGCAATAATATCTGCATAACAGCTGACGGTTCTTGCCGTGTCCGCAACACTTTCGCCTTTTGCTGCTGAGGAAGAATTTGCCTCTGAAAAACCAAGAACCTGGCCGCCGAGTTCATACATGGCAGCTTCAAAGCTTAAGCGTGTTCTTGTTGACGGCTCAAAGAAAAGCGTTGCAAGCTTTTTATATTTGCACTTTTCCCTGTATTTTTCCGGGTTTGCAATAATATCCTCGGCAACAGCAATAAGCTCATCTATTTCTTCGAGTGAGAGCGAAAGAATGTCTATCAGACTTCTCATTTTGCTCCCCCTATCCAGCTCTCATCGGAGGGATTGTTTCTGAAAGCTATAAGACGGTCAACATCTTCGGGCTTTATATAGCCTGTTTCAGCCGCAACCTCGGCAATAATATCAAGATTTGTAAGACTTATGTTTTTAACATTTGCAGCAGCAAGTCTGTCAAGACCTTTCTTCATGCCGTATGTGAAGATGCTGGCAATGCCGAGAACCTCTGCGCCTGCTTCGCGAAGAGCTTCAACAACCTCGATAACGCTGCCGCCTGTTGAAATAAGGTCTTCAATAACAACAACTTTCTGACCCTTTTCAAGCTTGCCTTCAATCTGATTGCCTCTGCCGTGGTCCTTTGCGCCGGAGCGACCATAACCCATGGGCATATCAAGCAGATGAGCGGTGATTGCTGCATGAGCAATGCCTGCAGTTGAAGTTCCCATAAGCACCTCAGCCTCGGGATAATGCTCCTTAACGATTTGAGCAAGACCCTTTTCAACGTCAGTGCGAACCTCGGGAGCGGTAAGTGTCAGTCTGTTGTCACAATAGATGGGGCTTTTGATGCCGCTTGCCCAGGTGAAGGGCTCTTCGGGGCGAAGAAATACGGCTTTGATTGAAAGCAAATCTTTGGCAATAAGCTTCTGCATGATAAATTCCTCCTATATTAAAACAATTAATTATTAACCAACAAATTCGGCAACGCATCTTCTGTAAGCCGCAACAGGGTCATCCGCAGCGGTGATGGGTCTGCCTACAACGATATAATCCGAGCCGAGTTCCTTCGCCTTGGCCGGAGTTGTAACTCTGACCTGGTCGCCGATGTCGCCGTCTGCAAAACGAACGCCGGGGGTTACGGTCAGGAACTTTGCGCCGCAGCGGTCATGAACCTTGCCGCTCTCAAGTGGCGAACAAACAACACCGTCAAGCCCTGCTTTTTCAGCATTTGAAGCATAGTGCATAACAACCTCGTCAAGGGGCTTGTCAATAAGAAGCTGTTCTCTCATTCTTTCTTCGCTGGTTGAAGTGAGCTGAGTTACGGCAATAAGCAAGGGGCGTGTGCCGTCGGGCTTTGTGAGGCCTTCGATTGCCGCCTGCATCATTTCGATTGTTCCGCTGGCGTGGAGATTGGTCATATCAACGTCAAGATTGCTCAAAACGCTCATGGCCTTTTTAACGGTGTTGGGGATATCGCAAAGCTTGAGGTCAAGGAAAATCTTGTGGCCTCTTGCTTTGATTTCTTTAACTATTGAAGGACCTTCTGCATAAAAAAGCTCCATGCCGATTTTAACATAAGGTTTTTCCTGAGTGAACTTATCAAGGAAATCCATTACTGCCTGCTTGCTGCTGAAATCGCAAGCGATGATTACGTCTTTACCCATTGTGTGCACATCCTTTTATATCATTTAAATTTTTAATACCGTATTTATTCATAACAGCAGGAAGTTCCTCGATAATCTCCTTGCAAACATAGGGATTAACAAGATTTGCCGCACCGACCTCAACAGCCGTTGCACCTGCCATTATATACTCTATAACATCCTCTGCGTTTGATACGCCGCCCATGCCGACAACAGGAATATTGACAGCTGAGCTTACCTGATAAACCATTCTGATGCCGACGGGTTTAATCGCCGCACCTGAAAATCCGCCCATTTTATTGGCGATAACAGGCTTGCCAGTTTTTAAATCTATTCTCATACCGAGAAGAGTGTTGATAAGGCTGATGCCGTCTGCGCCCGCTTCTTCGCAAGCCTTTGCGATTGAAACAATATCCGTAACATTCGGAGAAAGCTTAATGATAACAGGCTTTGTTGTTACGGCCTTAACCGCCTTGGTTACCTCGGCCGCTGCTTCGGGAGATGTTCCGAAGCTCATGCCGCCGCCGTGAACGTTGGGGCAGCTTATGTTAACCTCAAGCCAGCCTACCTGCTCTTCTTTATCAAGCTTTTCGCAGGTGTATGCATATTCATCAAGTGCAAAGCCGCTGACATTCGCCATAACAGGCTTTGAAAAGCATTTTGCAAGCATGGGAAGCTCGTCGCTGATAACCTTTTCAACACCGGGATTCTGCAAACCGACGGCATTTATCATGCCGCTGTCACATTCCGCAATTCTGGGAGTGGGATTACCGAAGCGCGGGTCCTTTGTTGTGCCCTTAAAGGAAAATGTGCCGAGGCAGTTAATATCGTAAAGCTCTGCGAATTCATAGCCAAAACCGAAGGTGCCCGAAGCGGGGATAATCGGATTATCAAGCTCAATACCGCAAAGATTAACCTTTGTGTTTACCATATTATCTCCTCCCTTTCAAGCACAGGGCCGTCCCTGCAGATTCTCTTGTAGCCGTATTTTGTTTTGCATGAGCAGCCCATGCATGCGCCGAAGCCGCAGCCCATTCTTTCTTCAAAGCTGTACTGACCGCTTGTTGCAGCAATTTTTTCAATCGCTCTGAACATCGGCATGGGACCGCAGGTATAAAAATAGTCATATTCCAGGTCTTTGAGAACATCTGTTACAAAGCCTTTTGTGCCAAAGCTGCCGTCAACGGTTGAAACATAAACCTTTGCGCCAAGTGCTTCAAATTCGTCTTTATAAAATATCTCATCTTTGGTATTAAAGCCGAGAATAACGGAAACTTCCTTGCCCTGTGCAATAAGTTTTTTGCAAAGATTATACATGGGAGGAACTCCTACGCCGCCGCCGATAAGGACAACCTTATCGCCACTCTTTTCAACATTAAATCCGTTGCCCAGGCCGCAAAGAACATCAAGCTTTCCGCCTGCTTCAAGCTTTGCCATGGCTTCGGTTCCTTTGCCGACAACTTTATATATAATTGTTATTGTTTCGTTATCATAATCGCAGATTGAAATGGGTCTGCGAAGATAAAATCCGTCCAGCTGAATGTTAATGAACTGACCCGGAGCGGTTATATGAGAAGTTTCACCGGCAAGCTTCATTTCGAATATATCCTTGGTCAAGGGCTTATTGCTTATGATTTCGTATATTCCCCTGTTCATCACTTTTCTCCCTTCTTCCATGCGATTTTTCCGTTTTGGACTGTCATAAGGCATTCGCCGAACACCTCATACCCTTCAAACGGAGTTGCCTTTCCTTTTGAAAGGAAATCAGCAGGGTCGATTGTATATTTTTTCTCCAAATCGAAAACTGTAAAATCGGCAGGCACTCCGTCACAAAGCCCGCTGTTAAATCCGAAACGCTTCGCGGGGTTAGCACTCATAAGCTCAATGAGCCTGTCCAAACCGATAATATTTTCTTTAACAAGATGGGTATAAAGCAGCGGAAACGCGGTTTCAATGCCCACAATTCCCATTGCGCTTTTTTCAAGGCCTCTGCCCTTTTCTTCGGCAGAGTGCGGTGCATGGTCGGTTGCAATCATATCTATTGTGCCGTCGCAGATGCCCTCAAGCAAAGCCTGCCTGTCGCTCTCGTCACGCAAAGGAGGATTCATCTTGAACCTGCCGTGTTCCTGCAAATCCTTATCGCTGAGTATCAGATAATGCGGAGCTGTTTCGCACGTTACGTTAACACCCGCTGCCTTTGCCTTGCGGATAATATCAACGCTCACTTTGGTTGAAATATGGCAAACATGATATGCGCAACCTGTTTGAGCCGCAAGCTTCAAATCGCGTTCAATAGGTTTCCATTCGCTCTCGGAGCATATTCCCCTGTGACCGTGAGCAGCGGCATATTTGCCTGCATGGATATATCCGCCGTGAAGCAGAGAATTATCCTCGCAATGGGCAACAATCATTTTGCCGAGCGACTTTGCCTTGAGCATGGCCGCTTTCATCATTTCTTCGTTCTGAACGCCCTTGCCGTCATCCGAAAAAGCGCATACATAAGGCGCCATAGCCTCCATATCGGAAAGCTGCTCGCCGTTTTGACCAACGGTTATTGAGCCGTAAGGCACAACTCTCATTGCAGCATTCTTTTCAATCAGCTCAAGCTGCTCCTTAAGATGCTCCAAGCTGTCGGGAACCGGATTGAGATTCGGCATCGAGCAAACAGTTGAATATCCGCCCCTTGCGCAAGCGAGTGAGCCGCTTCGAATCGTTTCTTTATAAGAAAATCCAGGCTCTCTGAGATGAACATGAACATCAATAAAGCCTGGAAAAACAGCACAATTATGAAATTGAAAAACAGTATCCGAAGCGCCGCCGAAAACGCCGCCTGAAACAATCAAATCGGCAGGAGTGCCCTGCCCGTTTATTCTGCAGCCTTTAACAGTGAAGCCCATAGTCAAATCCTCTCTATAGTTACTTTATTTAGTATATCATATTTAAAAGAAAAGTCAATATAAAAAACAGGACAAGTTTGTTTAACCTGTCCTGCTTCATTCCTTATTTGCAGAGTATATCACTTTCAATATAACGAACGCCCAAATCATAGAGCTTCTTTGCCTTTTCGACCGTATTGACTGTCCAGAACGACACGCCAATACCCGCATCAACAGCAAGTTTGATTGACTCTGCATCATTTTCATCATAATTCGGAGAAAGCCAGACATTGGAGCCTATAGCCTGCGCCTCGGCAATTCTTTCGGGTGTAATTCTATCGATAAGATACCAGAGCTCAATGCTGCTGTCTATTTCATTTATCACTTTAAGCTGTTCAAGGTCAAACGAAATTACTATTGCGCTTTTTTCAAGACCTTTTGCCTTTACGGCGTCGACAACCGTGTAGAGTTTATCATAAGTTTCGGTTTTGATTTCAATCTGCGGGCGGGTGTTTGTGCCAACAAAGGTGTCAAGATACTCTTCAAATGAACAGATTTTCAAATCACCGTATTTCCAGAAATTCGGACCGTATTTATAGGTGAATGTTCTAACTTCATCAAAGGTAAATTCTTCAATGTGACCCTTCTGACAAAAGAGAGAATCAATCGTATCGTTATGAAGAACAACCCATTTGTTGTCTTTTGTAAGCCTGATATCACACTCAGCGGTATAATATCCGAGCTCAACGGATTTTTTAAAAGCAGGCAAACTGTTTTGGGGAGCATCTGCCCAGGCACCTCTGTGGGCGGTAAGATAAACAGGGTCATCCTTTGTTCCGATTCCGTTTTCGCTCAGAGAAATGCGTTTTTTGGGCCTATTGGTAAGCTTATAGATATGAATAAAAGGCAGCGCCGGGCATTTAAAAATCGGCACACCGACCTTTGAGATAAGTTTATTTTTGAACGAAAGCATAAGCATTCCCCTTTCTTATTAAAACCTTAATAATCCTACATCAAAGATGAAAAAATGTCAATTATTTGTTGCAGAAATGCGCTAATAATGATATAGTATTTCGGGGTGATTAAGATGAATAATGAATTTGAAATAAGATTTGCAACCGAAGATGATGTTGACCTTATATTAAGTTTTATAATTAAACTTGCTGAATACGAAAATCTTCTTGACGAGGTTGTTGCAACTCCCGAGCTTTTAAAAGATTGGATTTTCAAAAAGAAAAAGGCCGAGGTTATTCTTGCCGTTGAAAACGGAAGAGAGGTTGGGTTTGCTCTTTTCTTCCATAATTTTTCAACCTTTCTTGGCAGGGCAGGCATCTATCTTGAAGATTTGTTTGTTCTTCCCGAATTCCGCGGAAAGGGATACGGAAAAGCTCTTCTTAAAAAGCTTGCAAAAATCGCTTGCGAAAGAGGCTACGGAAGGCTTGAGTGGAGCTGCTTGGACTGGAACAAACCGAGCATTGATTTTTATTTATCACTCGGAGCGAAGCCTATGGAGGATTGGACGGTATACCGCATAGCAGGCAGCGAGCTTGAAAACTTTGCAAAATAAATCATCGGACTGCATCATTTTTTGATGCAGTCCGTTTTCTGTTATTTCATCTTTGTTCTTTCCAATGCAAAAATCAGAACCCCTTCTACAATGCGTCCAATAAAGCCAAAAAAATTTTCAAAAAAACTATTGACAAAACAAAGTTTTGTCGTTATAATAATGCTAACGATAACGATTATCGTTAGCGAAAGGGGTGAGAACAATGCAGGTGCAAAGGCACAGCAGACAGCGCGACGCAATATTTGAAAACCTTTGTTCACGCTATGACCATCCCACAGCTGAGGACCTTTATTTTTCCCTCAAGCCAAAAATACCCGCTTTAAGCCTTGCAACGGTTTACAGAAACCTTGCTCAGCTTGAAGGAGACGGAAAAATAATCAGAATCGGCTCCGGCGGAACCGCAAGATATGACGGCAACGTTAATCTTCACTATCACCTCTCCTGCCTCGGCTGCAACGGCGTTTTCGATATCTTTCTTGATAATGACTGCGGATTATGCAACAAAGCGGCCGAAGCATTCGACGGAACGATAATTACACACTCGGTTTTATTCACAGGCTATTGCTCCGGATGCTCAAAGAAGCTCGGATAAGCAAATAAATCTATCAATAAAAAATATTTTTAAATTTTGGAGGAAAATGTTATGAAAAAATTTGTATGCTCAGTTTGCGGTTATGTTCACGAAGGTGATTCAGCTCCCGAATTCTGCCCCCAGTGCAAGGTTCCTGCAGAAAAGTTCAATGAACAGAAGAGCGGCGAAATGTCATGGGCCGCAGAGCACGTTGTAGGCGTTGCAAAAGGCGTAAGCCAGGAAATCATCGACGGCTTGAGAGCCAACTTTGAGGGCGAATGCTCAGAGGTTGGCATGTATCTTGCAATGGCAAGAGTTGCTCACCGCGAAGGCTACCCCGAAATCGGCCTTTATTGGGAAAAGGCTGCTTATGAAGAAGCAGAACACGCAGCAAAGTTTGCTGAGCTTCTCGGCGAAGTTATCACCGACAGCACAAAGAAGAACCTTGAAATGAGAGTTGATGCTGAAAACGGCGCAACAGCAGGCAAATTTGAGCTTGCAAAGATGGCTAAGGAACAGGGTCTCGATGCTATCCACGACACAGTTCACGAAATGGCTCGCGACGAAGCAAGACACGGCAAGGCATTTGCTGGTCTTCTTGAGAGATATTTCGGTTAATTTTTTTAAAAAAGCGCAGGGTTTGACCGCCCTGCGCTTTTCTGTTGCATCAGCAAGCGATATCTGCTATACTGAAATAAAAGGAGTGATATTAATGGCTAAATACGAAGCAGAGCTTCGCGGAAACTTTGTTCAAATTCTCAACGACGTAAATGAAGCAATTCTCGGCAAAAGTTCCTCGGCAACACTTGAAGACGGCAGCGATTTTCAGATCAAAGACACGCGATGTGCCGTTCGTGTCTATGAACGGTACAGCTATGCGGGAGGCAACAGAGTGAGCCTTAATTTCACTTTGCTTGAAAGCAACGGCAGACTTTTGGCCTCAGCTATCACCTCAGGCGGCAGCCAGGCGATGTTTTTTAAAATTAACACCTTCGGCGAAGAAACATTTCTCGATTTGATTACTTCAACGCTTGACAATTACAGGATATGATTTCAATGAAAAAGCGAATAATAATTATTGTTGTTTCATTGTTTTTAGGGTTGGCTGTATTGGCTTCGGTGCACATCGGCTTATCAATATACAAAAATGAATACAAGCTCACCGACAAAGGAACGGAGCTTTCTCCCGACGGAAATTTTGCGGTTGTTTTTCAAATGGTCGGCGTGCCTGATTGGCCGTTTGGCTCAACGCATGTTAAAGTTACCGTCAAAGATACAGAAAGCAATGAAACAATAAAAATCATTGATACCCATATTCAAGATGACGGCGCGACACTTCAAAAAGACAACTGGTATGTTGTTTGGCAAAGCGATTCGGTAGAAATCACTTTAAAAGGCAGTGAGCAGGAAGATTCTGTTTATACGGTACAGTTGTAACATATCCAAACACACAAAAAGCACGGAGCAAAAAACTCCGTGCTTTCACTTTTATTCAGCTGCCACAGCCGTTGAGCAGTTGCCTGCCGCATCATAAGCGGTGATAACATATTCATCCGAAAGAGTGCCGCCGACATCGCCGTAAATAAGTTCGGGCGAGCCGTAGCACATTTCAACGCGGGTTAAGAATTCGCCGTTTTTCTCAATTCGGTAATATGCAATTCCGAAATTATCGCTTGAAGCTGCCCATGTTAAATTAACACCGCCGTCAACAGCCGATTTTTTAAACTCCCCTGCCGCTGTCGGTTTTTCATTTTCAAGAACATGACCGTTGTTTACATAATCAAGATAAGTATTGATATATGCCGAATTAACAATTTCAGGACAGAAATAGTGGTTATATGAAAAGGTTATTATGTTTTCCGCATAGCGTGAAGCAATCTGCATCTGCCAAACAAAGCGATCGAGCGTTGAGGGTATCGACTCCTTGTTTTCCGTTGCAGGCCTTGTAAAAATGCCGTCAAGAGCGGTATCAGCAAAGGCAAGAGAGAAGTTTTCGCAGTTTGCCCAAAGTTTAATTTTTGCATCAGATGTTTTGACCGCCTCAGCATAAATTTTCCAAGTGCGCTCAAGATTTTTTTCGGAAGTCCACAAAGCACCAATCGCATCCTGCGGAGCGAAAATATCACCGTCACGGAAATTGATTTTGTCAAACATTCTGACAAGATTTGTGAGGGTTATAACAGGCCCAGCCGCAAGATATTCGGCATAGAAAGGGCTTAAAAGCAGAGGAAGCGAAGGATTAAGGCCGTTAATGCGGTCAATTATAACATTCAAGCCGTCACAAAGACCGTTTATGTTGATTTGGCACGTTAAAACATTATTGAACTCGGGAGTGAAATACCAACCGCAGAAATTTTCGGAATAGCGAGAATAATATTTGTTATATATTTCCTCTGACATATCGGCAGCAACATCACACATTTCACTGTATTGGCTTGTTATCGCGCCTTCCGTCCAAAAATCATCAAACATAGCAAGACCAACAAAAACTTTAATATCCGTACCCTTGCAGTTTTTCAAAGCCGCTTCAATAACATCGGGATTTTTAACCGCCGCATCAAAACATGAAAGCTGCGTGTCATAATAAACCGTCCATTGACCGCCAGCTGATTTATATGCCTTGTTTGCAACGTCCTGCAAAATCAGATATTCAATTCCTGCCTTTTGCATATTTTCAATTTCAGTCTGCCAGCGTGCATCGTCCCAAGTGCAGCTGAGCCATGACTGAAGAAAAGTTCCGTTAAATTCGGGAGCGCATTTGGGCTCGCCTCCAGTTTCGCCAAAAGGCAAAACAGCAAAAATAAATGCCATTATTGCCGAAACAATTTTTTTAATTATGCCGAGCATAAAAACACCTCTCTGCAGATTAAATTACTTATATTATAGCACATTGTGAAAAACAGTTCAACAACGCAAAAACAGCCGAAGATGCTGCTTCACATCTTCGGCATGCTTTTATATTTTTGATTCGGTTTCTGATATCGCCGTTTCGGCACAGGCAGCTATGCTTTCAAGCGCATTTTCTTCAAACGGTGATTTCATGCCCGCGCCTTCAATCAACTCACCGAGCGATATGCCGCCCGTCTTTTTCAGCAGTTCAACATATCTTTCAAGTGCAGTATCAAAATCTTCTCTTGAAATTGAAAGAAAACCGAGAGCAACACATTGAGCAATGCAATAATCAATATAATAGAACGGGCTTTCAAAAATGTGCATCTGATATTGCCAGCGAGTACCTTGTTCAAGATAAGGAATATCCTTAAAAGAAAGATACGGTCTGTATTTTTCTTCAAGCTTTAAATATTCATGCTTTCTTTCGTCGGGAGTAAGGTCGGGATTTTCATAAACAACGTGCTGGAATTCATCAACAATAACACCGTAAGGGATAAATGACAGCGCATCAACAATATGCTTGTAACGATATTTATCGGCCTTTTCTCCAAAAAACGAATCCATGTATTTATGACAAAGAAATTCCATACTCATGCTATGGATTTCATGAGTTTCCATGCCCGTCGGATAGTCGGGTTCGGCGAATTTAAACATATAATCCGCCGCAAGTGCGTGACCGAATTCGTGAGTGATAACATCAATATCGCCGCTTGTGCCGTTGAAGTTTGCGAGAATAAACGGCTGCTTGTATTTGGCAAAGGTTGTGCAGTAGCCGCCGCCGAATTTGCCGTCACGGGCTTCAACGTCAAAAGCTCCGGCGTCGAGCATTCTCTGCATGAAATCACCGATTTCGGGCTTCATATCGTGATACATTTTGAGTGCATTTTCAAAGATTGCAGGAGTATCAATAACAGGCCGGGGCATTTCTCCAGTAACGCTGATTGCATCGTCATAATACATTATTTTATCGAGATTTAATCTGTTGCGGATTCTCTCTTTTAACTCTGCAACGGCAGGCACGATATCGGTTTCGACGCTCTTTCTGAATGCGGCAACCATTTTTTCGTCGTAGTCTACCCTGCCCATTCTGTAATAGCCGAGTTCAACGAAGTTTTTGTAGCCGAGCTTGCGGGCAATCTGTGTGCGGATTTTAACAAGACCGTCGAAGATTTCGTCGAATGTTTCGGCGTTGGCTTCCATTGTTTTGCCGATAGCCTCTGCAGCTTTGCGGCGGACATCACGGCTGTCATCTTCGAGTTTACCCCTCAAAACGGAGAGGGGCATTTTTTCGCCCTCAAACTCAAATGCAAGCTCGCCCATAAATTTTGAGTATTTTGTAACGAGCGCGTTTTCCTGCTGCAAATCCTCAATAACTTCGGGCGAGAATGTTTTGAGCGACATCTCAAAGCCCTTGAAAACCCTGGAATTTATGAGCTTTTCGGCATCTGCTTTGTAAGGTGAATCAAGCATCGCTTTTTTATATTCGTTCTCTATCTCGGAGAAAAGCGGCATGGCATTATCATAATAATCCATCTCTGCATTATAGAATTCATCCCTTGTATTAAGTGTAAAACGGCAGTTTGCAAGTGATGCGGCGGTATCAACATCTTCGCTTATTTTGTTATACTTATCCCTCGCCGCTTTCAAATCCTCTGCGGATTTTGCCGCCTTGATTTTTGCAATTATCTTTTCAGCCTGCTCTTTGAATTCCTCAACGGTAATTCGCTGATACGGCATCTCGGAAACTTTCATAACATTCCCCTTCCGTTAATATTTAACAGTTATAGTATACTATGGATGCGATAATAAATACAACAGAAATTTTCTGATGATTTATTCGATTTTTTAGAGTTATTTTTTAAAAGGCTTTATAATATTGATTAAACAAACAAATTATGCTAAAATTAATTTACCAAAATTTTTTATATTTTCGGCGGTGAAAAACTATGAAAAGCAACAAAGCAAAAAACATAATCGAGCCCATTCTTACCACTGTTTTCGTTGGGCTTCTGGTTTACGCAGCCTATTCGCTTTGGTACATATTCTACGGAACCGAAAGCGACCTTGACGTTCACCTTTATACCGTTCTTTCGGGTTCTGCTCTGGGTTGGTTTCTGCTGCTCTTTATTCAAACCGTATTTAAAAAATCGGGTTGGGTGAAAAAACTCATCGCATTTTTAGCAGGCAACGCCTTGTTTCAAGGCTTGATTTGGGGCATCAACGCCAAAATTAATCCGCTCTGCAAGGATAACGACCATGTTGTTATCAAAACATTCACCGTTGCCTTTGCTCTCTCGGCAATTATTCTTTTTGTTACATTTATTTTAAGAGCCAAAAGCAACCACAGGGCATTGAACATTATTCTGGCAATTATTTATTTTGCAGTTTCATGCGGCGGATTTTATAATTTCAATGCTGAAAACATCAGAGCTCTTAACTATAAAAAGAATATCCGCTTCGACAGAATCACTGCCGAAGAAATGAACCTTACCGACGCAGAAAAGAAACTTTGTGAAGAATGGTTCAACGATAATTTCTTTTCTGAAAACGGCGAATATCCTTTCACATTTAAGGTTGACGGAGAAAAATTCAATCCTGCCGATTGGAAAAAAAGCTTTGCCGAAATTCCGGCTGTTGAAGCAGGAAATGTATATAAAGGCGGCAAAACAGAATGTTTAATTTTATCTAACGAAGAAAAAGCTCTTGAGGTAACGGTTGAAGCAACTGTTTTTGCAGAGAACGCAACATGCCAATGGACTGTTTTCATTAAAAACACAGGCACTTCCGATTCGGGAGTTATCAGCGATTTTTATGCTCTTGACTCTTCTTTCTCAACAGGCAAATCAAAACTTTATTATTCAATGGGCAGCGATACTGCCGCAAGCGATTTTTCTCTTATCAAAAAAGATTTATCCTTCGTTAAAAGAAATTTTTCAGGTGTTGACGGCAAGCCCACAGAAGCATATTTGCCTTATTTTAACATCTGCGGTGAAAATTGCGGCGTGATTCTCGGCATCGGCTGGACGGGTCAATGGGCCGCTGCCTTATCGGAATCAAAGGGAGAAACCGCCATTACCGTTAAACAGGAGCATTTCGAAGCATATCTGCTCCCCGGTGAA
The DNA here is from genome assembly GCA_045645145.1 of Acutalibacteraceae bacterium. GTDB lineage: Bacteria > Bacillota > Clostridia > Oscillospirales > Acutalibacteraceae > CAG-177. The sequence goes on along the minus strand of JAZRIG010000049.1, from coordinate 3,235 downwards.
GAGGTTCGTTCTCCGCTTGTTTCGTTAAGTTTTTATAAAAACGATAATCCGCTTAAGGGTTTCAACCTTTTCAGAAAATGGGTTATGGACAGCGTATATCCCGAAAACATTACCCAAAACAGCTACACAGTTATGGAAGTTGCAGGCCCCATGTCAACAAGAACCTCCGATGAAATAATTGAAATTCTTGACGGCATAAATGAGTCTGTTTACGCACAAACCGATGCTTTCTGGATGGATGCGGGCTGGTACAGCTACAACGAAGGCTGGCATGACGGAGTCGGCAACTGGACAGTTGACACATCCAGATATGATAACGGAATATCGGAGTTATCAGGTTACGCCGCACAAAAAGGCCTCGGCCATGTCCTTTGGTATGAGCCGGAAAGAGTTTATCCCGGTACACAGTTCCATAACACGGGTTCTCAGCACGAAGAATGGCTGATATACGGCAACAGCGATAACATCATGTGGAACCTTGCAAACGAAGACGCTTTTGATTATTACTGCGAATACCTGCTTAACTCCATGAAAGAAAACGGTGTTACCGTTTACCGTCAGGATTTCAACTTTGCTCCTTTGGAATATTGGCAGCGAGCTGACAAAGAATTCTACGGCGGAAGAACCGGCATCTGTGAAAACCACTATGTAACAAACCTCTACAGATATCTTGATTATCTTTGCGAAAACATTGACGGACTTATTATTGACAACTGCGCATCGGGCGGAAAACGCCTTGACCTTGAAATGACTTATCGCAGCATTCCTTTCTGGAGAAGCGACTATAACTGCGATTATCATTCCGACCTTTTTGAAGCCACTCAGTCGCATACATACGGCATTTCGTTCTGGCTGCCGATAACAGGAAGTGCGCTTTATATGCAGAATGAGTATTCCGCCAGGTCAGATATTATGCCGCTCATGCTTATGGATTTCTTTTCAAACACTCATCCTGATTTCAGCTTTCACAAAGAGCAAAGGGAGCTGATGGCCGGCAAATACTATCCTCTCGATTTTGGCAGCTTTGACAAAGACAAGATGCATGCGATGCAGTATTCTGCCGATGATGCACTTTCGGGGACGGCACTCATTTACAAGCGCGCAGATGTAAAAAATACCGAATATACCGTTAAACTCAACGGTCTTGTTCCATCAGTATCCTACAGCGTTTATGACACAGACTATCCCGAAACCGTTTACAACCTGACAGGAGAGGAACTTATGAATGAGGGCATAACTCTCACTCTTCCCGAAGGCGAAAAAGCTATAATCCTGATGTATAACGCTCAATAAAATCAAAAGAATAAAGCCCGGAATGCAAACGCATTCCGGGCTTGTTTGTTTAAACAGCCAATATAAAAATATGATTGTGTGATACTCTGCCGAAATTTCGGTATTACCATGTTTCAGGAGGCTATCTTAATTTTACAGCAAGAATTTTTCAATCGCTTTAGCAACACCGCATTCAAGATTTGAGTCGGTCACATAATCCGCCATATCAAGTATTCTCTGCTGCGAATTAGCCATCGCAACGCCTATGCCCGCAAACTCAAGCATATCGTAATCATTGTTGCTGTCACCCATAGCAATTGTGTTTTCTTTTTTTATGCCTGTTAATTCAAGCACCTTTTCAATGCCGGTTGCTTTATTGAGCCCTTTAACAACCACATCGGCATAGGTTTTAAACTGAAAAACAGTTAACTCATCTTTAAAAAGTTCTTTAAATTCCTCGGGCGCTTCAACACCCATGGCAAGAACCTGAATTTCATCATCTTTCATAAGCTCATAGTCTTCAGGCTTATTCAAAGATATCTGATAATCGGAACGTTGACGAACATCGTTTGAGACGGAATAAACTTTTTTCAGGCCTTCAAAAATATACCAATATTCGCGATGCGAAAAAGCATATTCGGTTAATCGCTTAACCAAGTTTTGAGACATTGATGCTTTAAAAGCCGTTTCACCGCCGACAGTTATCATTGCTCCGCTGCCTGCAACAATTCCGTCAAAAGAAGATAACTGTTCCATTAAAACCGGTGGAATATTAGCCCATGAGCGGCCGGTGTTGATAAACACCGCATGCCCCTTTTCCCTTGCAGCGGCAACGGCTTTCAGATTGCGTTCGGGAATTATAAAGCTGTCGGCTAAAAGCGTTCCGTCAATATCAAGAAAAACTGCGCATCTTTCTTTGGGATTCAACATAATTATGCCTCAATCTTATGGAAAATCTTTTTACCTTTTTTAACAACGATGGGCTTTTCTTTAAGAGCAGCCTGAGCAAAGCTTGCAGTGAAATCCGTTACCTTTGCATCGTCAACGGAAATGCCGCCCTGCTGAACAAGGCGTCTGCCCTCGCCTCTTGACTTTGTGATTTCAGCTTTTATAAGGATATCAAGGATATCAATTGAACCATCGGTAAAATCCTCATCGGCAAGAGTAGTTGAAGGCATGTTATCAAGGTCAGCCGCGCCGCTGAAAATTGCCTTTGCCGCAGCCTGTGCTTTAGCAGCCTCTTCTTCGCCGTGAACAAGCTTTGTGAGCTCAAAAGCAAGAATTTCTTTTGCTGTGTTAAGCTGGCTGCCCTCCCATGAATCCATTGCATCAATCTCTTCAAGAGGAAGGAAGGTGAGCATACGGATGCATTTAAGAACATCGTCATCGGCAACATTGCGCCAATACTGATAGAATTCGTAGGGTGAAGTCTTTTCAGGGTCAAGCCAAACTGCGCCCGAAGCTGTTTTACCCATCTTCTTGCCCTCGGAGTTGAGGAGAAGAGTGATTGTCATTGCATAAGCATCCTTGCCAAGCTTCTTGCGGATAAGCTCTGTGCCGCCAAGCATATTTGACCACTGATCGTCGCCGCCGAACTGCATGTTACAGCCGTATTCCTTGAAAAGATGGTAGAAGTCATAGCTCTGCATAATCATATAGTTGAATTCAAGGAAGCTGAGACCCTTTTCCATTCTCTGCTTATAGCACTCTGCACGAAGCATGTTGTTAACCGAGAAGCATGCACCAACCTCGCGCAGAACATCAACATAGTTGAGGTTAAGAAGCCAATCAGCGTTGTTGATCATCATTGCCTTGCCTTCGCCGAATTCGATGAAACGGCTCATCTGCTTTTTGAAGCACTCAACGTTATGCTCGATTGTTTCCTTTGTAAGCACCTGACGGAGATCGCTTCTGCCTGAAGGGTCACCGATCATACCTGTGCCGCCACCGAGAAGCGCGATGG
>JAZRIG010000048.1:0-3515 GCA_045645145.1 Acutalibacteraceae bacterium | reverse complement strand
CGTTGGTAAAACGGTTTTTTCCCTATCTGAAACGCCATCTCGGCACAGAGGCTCTCGTTCTCTGCTGCGTTGCCGTTTCCGCCGCATGCGACATCACTCTGCCGCTCATCGTGCGTGAAATAACAAACGCAGGCGTTGAAGATATTGCTTCGCTGACTTTGAAGAAAATAATTGCAATCTGCCTGTTTTACATAGGCTTCAAGGCAATTGCCTGCCTTGCAAGCTACTGCCAGTCTTATTACGGCCATATCATGGGCATTAAAATCGAAAACAGAATGCGTGAGGACATGTTTGACCACCTGCAGGTGCTTTCATTCTCATTTTTTGATAACACCAAGGTTGGCCAGCTTATGAGCCGCATGACGTCCGACCTTTTTGATGTTGCCGAATGGGCGCATCACTTCCCCGAAATGGTGTTCATGACGGTTGTTAAATTTTTCGCAAGCTTTTTTATTTTTGCTTCCATGGACTGGCGCCTTGCCGTGTGCGTTTTCTGCATGATGCCGTTTATGATTATTCTCACAAAGAAAACCCGCACAAAAATGCGTGACACCTCCCGCCAGAGCCGCCACCAGGTTGGCGAAATCAACGCAAGAATTGAGGACAGCCTTCTGGGCGTTAGGGTTGTTCGCTCCTTCACAAACGAAAAAACAGAAAAAGAAAAGTTCTCCAAGGGCAACAGCGAGTATGTCCGCATAAAAAACAAGAGCTACAAATATATGTCCTCCTTCCACGCAACCGTAACCCTGCTTGACGGCATTATGTATATTGCGGTTGTCGGAGTCGGCGCATATTTCATGCATATCGGAATCACAAGCCCGGGCGACTTTGCGGCAAGCCTTCTGCTTGTTTCTACCCTGCTCGGCTCAATCCGCTCCATTGTTGATTTCAGCGAGCAGTTCAGCCGCGGCATAACCGGCATTGAACGTTTTGCAGATATCATGGACGAAGAACCCGATATTACCGACAGCCACGATGCTGTTGAAATATCCGATGTTAAAGGCGATATCGAATTCCGCGACGTAAGCTTCAGCTATGTCAAGGGCGAAAAAACAATTCTCAACCATCTCAGCCTGCATATCCCCAGCGGCTCAAACGTTGCGCTTGTGGGCCCGAGCGGCGGAGGAAAAACAACGCTTTGCAATCTTATTCCCAGATTCTATGAGGCCGAAAGCGGTGAAATCCTGCTGGACGGCATAAACACAAGGGATATAACCCTTCAGTCCCTGCGTTCCAACATAGGCGTTGTTGCTCAGGATGTTTATCTTTTCTCAGGCACTATCCGCGACAATCTGATTTACGGCAAAGCCGATGCAACCGAGGAAGAAATTATCGAGGCAACAAAAAAGGCAGGCGCTTATGAATTTATCAGCGCATTGCCCGACGGCTTTGACACATACATAGGCGAAAGAGGAGTTAAGCTTTCAGGCGGCCAGAAGCAAAGAATATCCATTGCCAGAGTATTTCTCAAAAATCCTCCCGTGCTGTTGCTTGACGAAGCAACCTCCGCGCTTGATAATGAAAGCGAAAAGCTCGTTCAGGAATCGCTTGTACGCCTTGCCGAGGGCAGAACAACCCTCACCATTGCCCACCGCTTAACAACAATCCGTAATGCCGACGAAATCATCGTTCTCACCGAAGAAGGCATTGCAGAGCACGGCTCTCATGCCGAGCTTATGCAAAAGGGCGGAATCTACAGCAATATGTACAGCATGTATGCTGTGATGTAAAAAACTAAAATTATAGCAGAAAGAAGGATAATAAACATGCTCAAAAATATCTCCCCCATCATCTCTCCCGAGCTTCTTAAAATTCTTATGGAAATGGGTCACGGCGACGAAATCGTTATCGGCGACGGCAACTTCCCCTCAGCTTCAATCGCTCAGCGCCTCGTGCGCCTTGACGGCCACGGAGTTGACGAAATCCTTGCCGCTATCCTCAAGCTCATGCCTCTTGACACCTATGTTGAGGCTCCTGTTGCTCTTATGGATAACGCAGACCCCTCAAATCCCCCTCCCATCTGGGCAGACTACAAAAAGACAATCATCGCCGAAGAAGGCGAAAAGAATATTGAGCTTGTTGAACGCTTCGCTTTCTATGACAGAGCAAAGAAGGCTTATGCCGTTATCGCAACAGGCGAAACCGCAATCTATGCAAATATAATATTGAAAAAAGGCGTAGTTATTCAGTAAGGAGCAATTATGGAAAAACGTGTATTAGCCATTGACTTCGGCGCATCAAGCGGCAGAGCCATTCTCGGCAAGTTTGACGGAGAAAAAATCGCTCTCGAAGAAGTCCACCGCTTTTCAAATGACCCCGTAAAAGTGGGCAAAACAATGTATTGGGACGTGCTTCGTCTTTTCTATAACATTAAGCAGGGCATTATCAACGCAAAAAATGCAGGCGGATTTGACAGCATCGGCATTGATACCTGGGGCGTTGACTTCGGCCTTATCGATGAATTCGGCTGCCTGCTTGAAAACCCTGTTCACTACCGTGACGAACGCACAGTCGGCCTTATTGAGGAATGCGCAGAAACAATCCCCAACAAGGATTTTTATTTCAAAACGGGCATTCAGTTCATGGAGCTCAACACAATTTATCAGCTCTATGCGCTCAAAAAATACCGTCCTCATATTCTTGAAAGAGCAGACAGACTTCTTTTCATGCCTGACCTTTTCGGATATATGCTCACGGGCAAAAAGACAACCGAATATTCAATCGCATCCACCTCCCAGATGATAGACCTTGAAACAAAATCATGGGCAACCGACTATATCGAAAAGCTCGGTATCCCCTCAAGGCTGCTCGGCGAAATTGTTCCGTCAGGCACGGTTCTCGGCAAGGTAACGGACGATATCTGCGAAGAATGCGGTATAAAGGATGTTGACGTTATCAGCGTTTGCGGTCACGACACCCAGAGCGCTATCACCGCCGTTCCCGCCGAAAGCGAAGATTTCGCTTTCCTGTCAAGCGGCACATGGTCACTCTTCGGCACGGAGCTGAAAGAGCCCATCGTCAACGAAACCTCACTTGCAATGAACGTCACCAACGAGGGCGGCTGCGATTCTTCCGTCGGCTTCCTCAAAAATATAATCGGCCTTTGGCTCATTCAGGAAAGCCGCAGGCATTGGAACAGACACGGCAGCGACTATTCCTATGCAGACCTTGAAAAGCTTGCGCTTGCCGCAGAGCCTTTCAAGTGCTTCATCGACCCCGATGCGCCTGAATTTGTTCCTCACGGCAATATCCCCGAAAGAGTGCGTGAATATTGCCGCAAAACCAACCAGCCCGTACCCGAAAGCGTTGGCGAGGTTATGCGCTGCATCTATGAAAGCCTTGCAATGAAATATCGCCTCACGATTGATAATCTCGAGGACTGCACAGGCAAAAAATATCCCGTAATTCACGTTATCGGCGGCGGCACAAAGGATACTCTCCTTTGCCAAATGACCGCTTCTTCATGCGGCAGAAACGTTGTTGCAGGCCCGATTGAAGCAACCGTTCTGGGCAAT
>JAZRIG010000047.1:0-15139 GCA_045645145.1 Acutalibacteraceae bacterium | reverse complement strand
AATGGGTATTCTCATATCGGGTACGCCGAGCTGAGCAATAACCGAATTATCAACATACTCCACAAGCGAATGCACGATGCTCTGCCTGTGAACCAAAATGTCAATATTGGCCGCCTCAATGCCGAAAAGCCATGCCGCTTCAATAAGCTCCAGACCCTTGTTCATCATTGTAGCGGAGTCGATGGTTATTTTTGCGCCCATGCTCCAATTCGGATGCTTAAGTGCCTGCTCAAGAGTCACCGTTGAAAGCTCCGCGCGGCTTTTGCCGAAAAACGGGCCGCCGGATGCTGTAAGAATAAGTCTTTTTATCTGTTTCTTGCTTTGGCAGCCTTGCATAGACTGAAAAATTGCGGAATGCTCACTGTCAACCGGAAGAATTGACACTCCCTTTTCTGCAGCAGCATCAAGAACAAGCTTTCCGCCGGCAACAAGAGTTTCCTTATTGGCAAGCGCAATGTTGCTGCCCGTTTCAATAGCCGCAAGGGTCGGAGCAAGGCCTGCTATGCCAACAATGCTGTTGAGCACGGTGTCTGCGCCGCAACGCGCGCATTCCTCAACACCTTTTGAACCTGAAAGCACCTTTGTTGATGTGTCGGAAACTCTGATTTTTAAATCAGCCGCAGCTTTTTCATCCGCAACAGCTGCAAAACGCGGATTGAATTTTCTTATCTGCTCCTCAATTATATCAGTTCTTGAATTTGCCGTTAAGGCAATAACTTCGAAGCCCATAAGCTGAGCAACCTCAAGCGCCTGAACCCCAATTGAACCTGTTGAACCGAGAACGGCAAGAGTTTTTGTCATTAACAATCAATCCTTTAGTTATTATCTGCCCGCAATTGCAAGGGCAATTTCAATAATCACATAGAGGGATGGCATGGTAACAAGAAAGCTGTCGATTCTGTCAAGAACGCCGCCGTGGCCGGGGAAGAGATTTCCGAAATCCTTTTCTCCGAAGTTTCTCTTAATAACCGAAGCGGAAAGGTCTCCGCACATGCCGAGAACTGCCAGAATTATTGCGCTTGGAATAACCATCCAGAGCTTAACGGTTTCCAGATGGAAAAAGAAGTGGTCACAAACGAAATAAGTGACTACGCAAAAAAGAGTTGTGCCGAAAATGCCGCCTATTGCGCCCTCAACCGATTTTTTGGGGCTGATTTTTGGCGCAAGCTTATGCTTGCCAAACCTGCTGCCGATAAAATATGCCCATGTGTCGCTCATCCATGCGCAATACATCGCGCAAAGAATAAGAAAAACGCAATGAGAACGTTGGAAAAGCTCGGGATAATCAACACACAAATCCCTGACCTTGAAAAAGGTTCCCAATGAACCGGGAATTGCAAGCGATGCAAACAACGCCAAAGCAACATGCTCAAACTTTGTTGTGTCATAGTGCTTAAGCATGATAATAAGCAACAAAAGCACATAAGCAACTATTATTACCGACAAGGGAATCGGAAGATACTGCTGAACATTATAATCCACAAAAGCAGGACCGACCGCTGCCACAACCATTGAAACTGCCGTTAAAGCTTTATTTTTGCATTTTGAAACGCGCATTATTTCATAAGCTGCAATAGCTGCAATAACTCCCATTGGAATGCTCATAACTCCAAGATATCCCAAGCCCGTAAACACAAGCAGCATTATTACTATGAGTGCACATATTAAACCTGTTATTATTCTTATCTTCATTAAATTTCACTCTCAATTCAAATGGATTTTGCTCAAAAAATTTTTAAAACCATCTACGAATATCAAACGCCTCCGAAGCGTCTGTTTCTTTTGTTATAATCTATAATTGCCTTATCCAGATCATCGGTTGTGAAATCGGGCCAAAGTATATCGGAAAACCAAAATTCCGAATATGCTGCCTGCCAGATAAGGAAATTGGAAAGACGGTATTCGCCGCTTGGTCTGATAATCAAATCAGGGTCAGGCAGACCCGCGGTGTAAAGATTGCCGTCTATATCATTCAACGTAATATCATCCGCTTTAAGCTCCCCTGCTTCAACCTTTTTGGCAACAGCTTTCATGGCATGGAGCAATTCATCCCTCCCGCCGTAATTAACGGCAAGATTAATAGTAATGGAGTTTTTATCAGCCGATTGTTTTTCAAGCTGGTCAATCATTGTTATGATATCTTTAGGTAGTGCGGTTCTGTCTCCGATATATCGAATACGCATTCCCTTGGCTATATTTTCTTCTTCTCTTTCCTGCGCCTCAAAAAGATAATCCCTGAAAAGATTCATTATTGCGGAAACTTCATCCGCAGGGCGCTTCCAATTCTCGGTTGAAAAGGCATAAAAGGTCATGCATTCTATTCCAAGCTCGGCGGCATAATCGCAAATGGTGCGAAAAACATTTGCCCCTGCCTTATGGCCTTCACTTCTGTTCATGCCTCTCTGCTTTGCCCATCTGCCGTTACCGTCCATAATAACGCCGATATGCCTTGGCAAAGAAATTTTTTCAAGCATTTCCTTTGTCATTCTCAACCGCTCCTTAATGCATTCAGGCGGCGAGGGATATCCCCCGCCGCAGACTGAACACTTTGTTTATCAGATTTCCATGATATCCTTTTCTTTTGCTTCGGCTGCCTTATCAATCTCCTTGATATACTTATCTGTGATATCCTGAATTTTCTTCTCGGCATTCTTAAGGTCATCTTCTGTGATTTCCGAAGCCTTTTCCATCTTCTTCACCTTATCGATGCAGTCACGTCTGGTTGAACGGATTGAAACTCTTGAATCTTCCGCCATTTTTTTAACGTCCTTGCAAAGGTCTTTACGGCGTTCCTCTGTGATCTGGGGGAACACAAGTCGGATGATTCTGCCGTCATTCTGAGGATTGATACCGATATCTGAAGCCTGAATAGCCTTTTCAATTGTGTGAAGAGTTGATGTATCCCAAGGCTGGATTGTGAGAATTCTTGCTTCTGCAACCGAAACAGCTGCCATCTGATTGATAGGAGTGGGTGTTCCGTAATAATCAACTCTGATTTTATCAAGAACGGAAGTGCTCGCTCTGCCCGCTCTCATCGATGAATACTCAGCATTAAGCGCGTTTAATGTTTTGCCCATTTTTTCTTCTGCTAATGCGAAAACTGTTTGCATAGGTTTAGCCCTCCTTAACTATTGTTCCGATATTTTCGCCGAGAATTGCTTTTACTATATTTTCGGGGTTTTCAAGATTGAAAACAAGAATCGGAATGTTATTGTCACGGCAAAGCGAAGCTGCCGTTGAATCCATTACCTTAAGGTCTTTTTCAAGAACCTCGCTGTGAGTTACAACATCATATTTAACGGCATCGTCAAATTTGTTGGGGTCTTTATTGTAAACGCCGTCAACATTTGTTGCTTTAAAGATTATATCTGCCTTTATCTCAGCAGCTCTGAGTGCGGCACAGGTATCGGTTGAGAAAAACGGGTTGCCCGTTCCGCTGCCGAAAATAACAACTCTGCCCTTTTCAAGATGGCGGACAGCTCTGTTTCTGATATATGTTTCAGCTATCTGATGCATTTCGATTGCGCTCTGAACTCTGACGGAAACACCAAGCTGCTCAAGAGCATCGGCAAGAGCCAGAGAATTCATAACAGTTGCAAGCATTCCGATATGGTCAGCACGGGTTCTGTCCATGCTTCCGCCGGAACGGCCGCGCCAGAAGTTGCCGCCGCCAACAACAAGTCCGACTTCAACACCAAGGTCTGTAATCTTTTTAACTGCAGAGCAAATTGAAGTAATTGTGTCAAAATCAAAGCCATGCCCTTTTCCGCCCGCAAGAACCTCGCCGCTGAGTTTAAGGAGAATGCGCTTATAAACAGGTTTCATGCAAAAACACCTCTACATTTTATATAAAGTTACTATTACAGTTATTATATATTTTACTTTATTTGTTGCCAAGTGTAAAGCATTATTTCAAATTTTTGTGTAAATTTTTATCCCTAAAACTGATAATTCTCAAATATACTGTTGCTTCAAAGATAAAAAGCAATAATCATCTTTTAAAATGGCTAAAAAAACTTGCTTATAATTATATTTTAATATATAATAAGATGATAATATCCTTATAACCACGAGGAGAAAACAATGAAAAATCTTATTTTAAGAAACACTCCCCAAATTGCAGATATGTTCGAGTTAAGAACAATCGACTGTGTTGACGGCAAAAACACCTATGTTGTTTTCTGTGAAAACGGAAAAATTGTTGTTTGCGGTGACTGCAAAATCAGCCAGGCAATGGGCTACTATGCATATCTCAAAAAATTCTGCGGTGTTAATCTGTCACATTGCGGTAACACAGAAATTCATGTTGAATCCGCCCCCCTTTTTGAAGGAAAAATCACAAAAATAATTCCGCAGAAAAGACGCGCATTCATGAATTACTGCACTCTCGGTTATTCGTTTGCTTTCTGGAAATGGGACAGATGGGAAAAAGAAATAGATTTCATGGCAATGAACGGCATTAACATGCCGCTTTCGGTTGTCGGCAGCGAAGCTGTTTGGTATTACACAATGCGTGACTTCACCTACAGCGAAACAGGTGCGCTTTCCTTCATTTCAGGCCCCGGTTTCTGGCCATGGCAGCTTATGACCAACATAACCGGATACTTCAGCCTGACCGATGTTAAATATATTGAAAGCCGCCTTGATCTGGGCAAAAAGATAATTGACCGCGAGGTTGAACTTGGCATGACGCCTATCCAGCAAGGCTTTGCGGGAACGGTTCCGTCCACAATAAGCAAGCTGTTCCGCAAGGTTAAACTGCGCTTGGTTCCCTCATGGTGCAACTTCCCTGTCACATATCAGCTTGACCCGACAGACCCCGTTTTCAAAAAATTCGGAACAGCCTTGCTTGAAAAACAGCGCCAGTTGTTCGGCGCATATCATTATTACGCCTGTGACCCATTCCACGAAAATGCTCCGTCAATCAAAACAAGAGATTATCTTTGGAAAGTCGGCAGAGCAATTGACACAATGTACAAGGAATTTGACAAAGATTCCGTCTGGGTTATGCAAAGCTGGTCTCTCAGAGAACAGATTGTCAAAGCTGTTCCAAAAGAAAGACTTCTTATTCTTGATATTGACGGCACAAAACACAAAGAACATGATAATTTCTGGGGCTATGAATTTGTTTTGGGCAACATCCATAACTTTGGCGACAGAAACACTCTGCACGGCAGCATTAAAGCACTTGCCGAAAATCAATATGCCTCGCTTGAATGCGATAACTGCAGCGGCACCGGCCTTTTCATGGAAGGAATATTCCAGAATCCGCTCTATTATGACCTTGCTTTTCAAATGCTGACCGAGGGCAGCTCGATTGACCTTGATGACTGGCTTCGCGATTATGCATACCGCCGCTACGGCAGCAAGGAAAAATGTCTTGCCGATGCAATGATTTTGATGCGTGACAGCTGTTACAGCGAAAAATGCACGGGCAGAGAAACCGGCTCCGTTATATGCGCCAGACCCGCAACAGAGCTTCGCCACGCAGCTCCAAACGATTTCAGAGAGCTGCGTTATGATAACAAAACTCTTTATCGCGCTGCCGAACTTTTGTTGAGTTCGGAAAACGCAACAAAAGACGGCTTTGCTTTTGATGCATGTGACCTTGTGCGTCAGGTTCTCAGCAACTATGTTTCCAACCTTTATGACAAGGCAATGTACGGCTTTTACAACAAAGATGTTAATATTTTTGAGCGTTCCTCCAATGCGTTTTTAAAAATCTGTGATGAGATTGACGATTTGCTTCAAACAAGACCGGAACTGACCTTGCACGAACACCTCAGAGAAGCCCGAGAGCTTGCTTTTACCGAAAAAGATCAGCAAAACTTTGAGTTGAACCTTCTCACTCAGATAACTCTCTGGGGCCCTATCGCAAACACGGTCAATTATGACTATGCGTGGAAAGAATGGGGCGGACTTATCAAAACATATTATGCCAAACGCTGGCAAAGCTTTTTTGAAAGACTTGCCTATGAGTTCCCCAAACGCAAAAAATTCTCAACAACAACTCGCAAGCAGCATTGTGAAAGAAACATTTACAGAGGCAATCAATTCTATAAAAACTATGCGGAATTTGAAAGAAAATGGCTTTCAACGGCCAACCCGGACGCGCCGAGTGATGAAAATACCGTTGAACTTGCCAAAAAGCTTCTGCAAAAATATAAACGCGCAATTCTTGAAGATTAAAAAAACAGGCAGCAATTCTTTGCGGATTTGCTGCCTGTTTTTTCTTTCGTTTTATAAGTTTAAAGGCCCTCGGTTTTCACCGAGGGCCCTCTTTAATATTGTTTTGCTTATGCTTTTACACCGTTAATCTGGTCGATATCACAAGCACCAACTGCGTAATCCTTAACGATCATGCTGTCCATAGCATTGATTCGTTTATCCTTCTTAACGTTGGCTGCTTTCACCTTGTAAGCGCAGTAATCATCTTCGCCTTCAATACTCCATGATGTAACATTAACTGTTTCATCAAGGATAATCGATGCGTCGGCTGCGTTTGCATTACCGTCGCCGTTTACATCGCCGTAAATAACGATATAGAAGGTTTCAACGCATTCGCCGGAAACATTGTCAATTACACTGATAATAGTGCCTGTACCAACCTGCTTGTAGGTGATACCGTCAGCAGTTGTAACACGCTCAACCTCAATGTGACCGTCACCCTGAACGGTGATGAAATCTGAAAGGAGAGTTGCCTCTTTCATTCTTGTTTCAAGGCCGTAGATGAACCAGTTGTCATATGAAGCGGGTTCAGGATAGATATCGGGAGTTACTGTGTAACCGCTGTTGTAAGACTCGATAACGCCGTCTCTTTCAACCATTGTTGTGCTGCCTTCAACGGGAATGAGCTTAACAGGGATTCTCTTATAAACTGCATAGAGATTATAGTCACCGGCAGGCATATTGATTACCTGATCTGTGGTAATAATATTAACTGCGCCGAGGGGAAGATTTTCATCTTCAGTCCAACCAACAAATTCATAGTATCCTTCGAATTCGGGATCCGTCGGGAATGTAATCTGTTTGCCGTACTCTAATGAAGTTGATGCATAAGACTTAGCAACAGCGGGAGCTGAGCCGCCATCAGCTGCAACATATTCATAGAATGTGAGCTTATAGGAAGCGATTTTCCAAACTGCTACAAAGCTTTCGCCATCCTTATCCATTGTGCCGTAGTTGCCGTCAGTTATAGCATTTTCGGGATCTGAAGCGGGAGCCCAGCCCACGAAATCATAACCATCCTTGGCAGGCTTGTTTTCAGGAGCAGTGATAGGCTCTTCAAACTCTGTGGGAACAGTTACGCTTGTTACGTTGTCGCCGTTTTCATCATAAACGGGATTGCCTTCAGCATCAACGAAATGTCCGTCACCTGCATCGAAGGATGCGCCAAAGGTGTTCTTTTCCCATGTAGCATAGACTATAACATCCTTATCAGGCATCAATGCGGGAATTGTTGCTTCGGTGTTATCCTCATAAACCCAACCGTCAAATACATAGCCGTCCTTAGTGGGAGCAGTTACGGGAGCAACGGCAGCGTTGTAGAGATATTCATCCTGTGCAACTATTGCAGACTTTTCTGTGTCATAGTAAGCAACAAAATTATGCTTGTTTCTTGCTATATAAGCATAGAGCTTAAGTGTTTCACCTGCAACGATTGTGTCTGAAAGCTTGTTGTCGCCAAGAGTGAATCCTGCAGGAGCGGTGTAACCAACAGTTACAGTCTTGCCAACTTCACCATCGGTGAGAGTTGTTGTTGAAGTGGGAGTTGAAGGATATTTGCCTTCAACATCCATTTCGTAAACCTCGAAGATATAAGGAACGCCGTTGATTGCATTCCACTTAGCGTAGAACTTAAGATCCTTGTTGGGCATTGTCTTATATTCTGTGTTCTGAACGTCATCTGCATCAAACCAACCGCCGAAGGTATAACCTGTCTTGGTGGGCATTTCGGGAGCAGGAACTGCAGAACCGAATGCAACATCTGTGAAGGTTTCAGCAATAACCTCTGTGGTTGTGCCGTCGCCGTTATCAATTACATCCTTAACATAGGTTACTGTGAACTTCTTGGGAGTCCAGTCTGCATAGATTGTTGTGTCATCAGCAGGCATCTTTTCGGGGATTGAAACGGGAGCGCCGTTTTCATCAATCCAACCTGCGAAATCATAACCGTCCTTGCTGGGCTGAGCAACTGCATCAACGGGAGCCTCGAAAGGATATTCCTTAACGATGTTCTTGGTTTCATCGTCCGGGTCAACTACGATTGTGAGAGTGTTAATCTCGCGCTCATAATAAACCTTAAGAACTGTGGAACCGTCGGGCTCAACAACAGCTTCAAGAACCGACTTCTCTGTATCAACTGTGAAGTTTTCAACTTCTTCAGGTGTTACCGATGCTGTGGATTCTGTGAGAGCAACATTTGTGTCGTCAATGCTGTCGGGAGTTTCGGGATAGGTCTTTTCAACAGTCATGTAGTAGTACTCAATTGTGTACTTAACATTTGCGGGGTTCCAAACTGCTGTGAAGTCCTTGCCTTCTTCGTCCATTTCGTCTGCAGGATTGCCGTTTTCGTCAACCCAGCCGCCGAACTCGTAGCCTTCCTTAACGGGATCGTTGGGAAGCTCAATGGGTTCATCGAATACGGTAGGAACTTTATCAGTTGTTACCTTATCGCCGTTTTCGTCAACAACGGGATCGCCATTGTCATCAACAAAGTAACCGCCGTTTGCATCGAAGTTGGCATCAAATGTGTCGGGAGTCCATGTTGCCTTGAGAGTTATATCCTCTGCGGGCATTCTCTCGGGAACATCGGCAGCTTGGTCTTTTTCATCTACCCAACCTGCAAAGATATGGCCTTCCTTATCAGGATTTTCAGGGGCAGTAACTACAGTATAATAATTCTGAGTGATGGGGCCGATCTCTGTGCCGCCGTCAGTATCAAAAGTAATTGTATACTGATTAATAGTCCACTGAGCTTCATAAACCGCATCAGCAACTGCCGTGGGAACAACAACGGGCTTCCAGCCAGCGAATGTGTAACCTGTTCTTTCAGGATCCTTGGGAGCAGCTACTGCTGCACCGTGACGGTAAGAACCATCAAGATACTTGGAGCCGTCTTCAAACTTACCGCCGCAGCCATCAAAGTCAATGTCATAAAGAACTCTTGCGTAATAAATCTTGAGAACGGTTGAACCGTCTGCTGCGATTTCTGCGCTGAGAACGGACTTTGTTTCATCAACTTCCATGCCAACCGAAGCGTTGGGAGTTACCTCTGCTGTTGTTCCGGTTGTGCCTGTCTTTGTTACGGGGGTAGGATCGGGAGTTTCACTGTATTCACCCTTTGTATCCATTGTGTAGGTTTCAATGGTGTAGGGAGTATCGGTTGCAGGCTCCCATTTTGCGGTGTAGGTGGTATCCTCGCCGGGCATTTCGCCGGGAACAGGATCCCAACCGCCGAATACATAACCCTGCTTCTTGGGAGCTTCGGGAACTTCGATAGGCTCGTTATAAACTGTAGGTACAGTCTTGGGAGTTGAATCGGTAACGGGATTGTTGTTTTCGTCAAAAACAACATCACCGTTTCCATCCTTAACTTCCCATGCACCGCCGTTAGGATCGAAGGTTGCAACGTAAGACTGAATTTCAAATATTGCAATAAACTCAACATCTTCAGCAGGCATTGTCATGCCGTCTGTGTAGTTGGTCCAGCCCTTGAACTCATAGCCTTCCTTAACAGGATCTGCAGGAACGTCAACTTCGTCTTCAAACTCTACGGGGAATTTCTCGTAAACTGCATCATCAACGATATATGTTGCGTTGAATGTTGCCTTTTCCCATGATGCATAGAAGATCTTGTTTTCTTCATCCAGAACGCCAACTTCGGGATTCCATCCTGTAAAATTGAAGCCTTTCTTGGTGGGCTCCTCTTCGGGTGCTGTAATCGGAGAATCGAAGGTTGCTGTAACAGTCTTGGTTGTTGAATCGTCGCTCCATGCGCCGGTATTTGCATCAAATATTACCTCATAGGAGTTTGCGGTAAGCTTATAATAAAGCTTTACTGCCTCTGTGGGCATTGTTGCACCGTCAGCAAGTTTGGTTGTGAGAGCGATGTCTGTCCAAGGTGTTGTAAGTGAATAACCTTCGGGAACAATATACTGCTGTGAATTGGGTGTTGCAGGAATAACAGCACCGTATTCAGCAGTTGTGGTTGCTATAAGCTTAAAGCCTTCTTCGCCGAGAAGATAGTAATAAACATTATAGTTGTAGTTTTCATAAACTGCATAGTAGGTTGTATCAACATTGGGATAAACCTCGGGAAGACCCTTAGCAATATTCGATGTGGGGTCATTTGTCCAACCGCGGAAATAGCTGCCAACCTTCTGAGGCTTCTCGGGAGTTTCGAAGGGCTGACCGCTCGTTACTGTTTCAACGATATCAGCTTCGCCGTTGTTAAGAACAAATGTGATTTCAACCTGTTTCTGCCATACAGCTGTGAGTTCCATATCTTCATAGGGCATTGTTGCGGGAATCTCTGCTGAGTTTCCTTCATTATCAATCCAGCCCATGAAGGCATAGCCATCTCTATCAGGCTCTTCGGGAGCAACGGTAGCATCGCCTACATAGCCTTCGATAACATAAGTATCTGTGCCGTTTTCAGCAAATGTGCCGCCTGCTGCGTTGAGCTTGATGGAGCTTTCGATAGTTACGGGGTTGCTGGTTACACCTGCGTTAACCTCCCACTGATACATGGGAACAACGTCAACAGCTTTACCGCCGTCTGTGCTGAGAGGAACGTTAATGTGAGCATAATAGCCGTCATCAGGATTCTGGATTGTTGCGGGAACGATGAAGAAGTCACCTTCACCTGTTGCCGTTGTAAGAACCTGAAGATCAAACTCAACAAGCCAATCCTCTGCGGTGTCGCCTTCCAGCTTTGCACCGCCCTGTTTTGTTGCATACTTATACTGAATTGCAAATGCAGTATGAGTGCTTACAAAGTCATTTGAAATATAGTTGTTATTTACAAGCTTTTCAACGATTTCGTTGTTGGTATTTGTTGCCTTTGCAAAAGTACCTGTAATGCCAAGATCTTTTGCTGATGTTCCGTCAAGACCGTTAACAGTAAGATCCAATGAAACATCATTAGCATAGGTATCTGTGAAGAAATCATTGTCATAGAACACGATTATGTCACCGGTGTTGGTGAAATAGGTTGTGTCAACATAAAGTCTTGCTTTAACTACTTCGCCGCGCTTAACCTTATCGGTCTTTTCATATTCCCCTGTTTCGGGATTGAGGCGGTGAATTTCAGTTCTGAAAGTAAGAGTTTCGCCACTTTCGATGGATTCCCAAACTGCAACATAAACTGTTTCAGCTGTGGGGAAAACTGTTACTTCCTCAACAACGGTATCTGTGCCTTCAATCTGCCAGCCGCTGAAAATAGCATTGTCTTTCTTGGGAGACTTAATTTCAAGGGCTGTTCCGGATTCGCCTTCCATATGCTTGGTGTTTTTGTAATCCGAGAAAGCGCCGCCGTTTGCATTAAATGTTACGGATACGGGATTAACATAAAGAGAAACGGGCTGGCTATCAAAGCTGAGAGTTACATCCCAGTTAGACATGTCAACAACGTCCTCATTATAGGAATCATAAGTACCCTTGGGAACGTTAATATAGCCTGTGCTGAAATCGGAGGTGCTTGAGGTTTTTTCAACCGCAAGGAAATCACCTGTGCCCGAAGCATCAGCCTTAACTGTGAGAGTAAATTCGCAGAACCATTTGTTTGCATTAAACTTCTGGTTCATAACCTTGGGACCAAAAGAGTAGCTGACGCTGAGAGCATCATAATCTTTGGCAAATTCGGTGCCGTCGTCTGTATCTGAAACGATTTCGCTCAATCTGCCGTTATTCAACATGTAATTTTCAAGATTTGCAGCCGATGCTGAACCGGGAGCATAGAAATTACCTGTTGCCATATAAGGATCTGAAGAATAGTAGGGGTTGATAATTAAGGTTTCCTTGCTTGTTCCGTATGCATCATCAAAGAATGATGTGTCATAGAAAAACAGCAGGTCGCCGGAACTTGTGTAATAATCAGTACCCAAGAAAACGCGGGCTTTAACGGTTTCACCCTGTTTTACCTTTTCGGTTTCAACCCATTCGCCGTTAACTTTTCTGAATATCTTGGTGGATATAGTTAATGTTGAACCGTCAAAATCATCAACGTTCAAAGCATATACCGACATCGAAAGACTGCCAAGAATCATCAGAACCGACAAAGCAACAGCAACTAACCTTTTAAGTTTTGTCATGAGAGAATTCCTCCTTGTCTTTTCCCCAACTTAGAAAAGGTGGGATTTCAGAGCGGCTGTGCTAATTCCGCTCCGGTGCGAAATGGAACTTATCCTCATCGAGCGGGGGAAGCCCTGCCTCCCCCGCCGGGAATTATACAGGTTAGATAAGGAATCGGTTAGCGTTCAACGTTTCCTGTTGTTTGGTCAATCGAAACAACGCCGACTGTGTAGTTCTTGATGTTGGTAAGGTCATTACCGTCAACATCGCCGTCCTTGTCGAGGTCTGCTGCTATAACTTTATAGTGAGCATAGTCTGCGCTGCCTGCCTTGGACCATGTGGTTATCCAGAAGATCTCATCATCAACAGCGGAAACATCAGCTGCGTTAACAGAGGAGTCACCGTTAACATCACCGTATATTACAACGTGGTATGTTTCAAGAATCTCACCTGTTACGTTATCATAAAGCTTAACAACAGCGCCTGTTCCGTAGAAGCCTGGCTTGCCGTTTACGTGCTCAACAGTGAAGTGACCGTCGCCTTCAACAGCAAGGAACTTGTCGAAGTAATCTCTCTCTCTGATTCTTTCTTCAAGACCTGTGATTACCATATTGGTTCTATCAATCTTTGTTATGCCATCCTTGGAAACAAGAACAACATCAACTCTCTTGAAGTCAGGATAGATGCTTATATCGTTTTCAGGCATTGTTTCGGGAACATTGAGCCAGCCTTCGAAGGTGTAATAATCCTTGGTGGGATTGGTTGCGGGAAGTGTGATTGTGTCGCCGTATTCAACATACTTAACATCAAATGCTTTACCGTCAACATCATTATAGAATGTTACCTTATAAACAGCTGCTTCGAATTCAGCAACGATGATAAGATTTTCTGCAGGCATTGTCTTGGGAACCTCAGGATTCCAGCCTGTGAACTTCAAGCCCTTTTCATCGGGTGTTGCAGGAGTTGCAACCTCCTCACCGTAGGTATAGCTGATGGGAGCCTCTGTTCTGCCGTTGATTACATAAGTGATTGTGTAAACAGCGGGAGCCCAGGTTGCTTCAAACACAAGATTTTGAGCAGGCATTGTCTTGGGAACTTCGGGAGTCCACTTATCAAATACCTTACCTTCTTCTGCCGAAGCGGGATCAGCGGGAACGGGGATAGCTGCGCCGTAGAATACTTCAACGGGAGCATTGTCACCGAATGTTACTGTGTAGAGATTTCTTGCATAGTAAACGGTGAGTTCTGTTAAACCGTTAGCAGCAATTGTATCTTTGATATTGCTGTTTGCAGTGTCTACAGTGAAGCCCGTGCGGCTATAATCAGGAATAATTGATACTTCGGTTCCTGTTGTTCCGAAGAGCTCGGTTGTAGTGCTTACATAAGTGCCGTCAACATCCATTACATAAACTGTAATCTTGTACGGAGTGTCTGTGTCAGCAGTCCATTTTGCTACGTAAACCGTGTTCTTAGCGGGCATTGTTGCGGGCATGCGTTCGTTTGTATCCTTATCGAACCAGCCAACAAATGTCATGCCTTCCTGCTCGTCAAGTTTAGGAGCAGTAATATCGGAACCAAATGCTGTGTCTGTGGGACCGCTCAAGGTGTTACCCTTATCATCCTGGAACTCAAGAGTATAGGTCTTGGGTATAAGAAGTGCAACAAAGTTGTTGCCGCTTGCGCCTACAGTACCGAAATCGGTTACCTTATTTACTCCGTCAATTGACCAGCCGCCGAATGAATAGCCTTCTGTAATCCAGCCTTCACCGGGAACGCCGGGATCTGTAATCGGTGTGCCATAAGGTGCCTTGCCGGAGCTGAATGTCTTACCGTCAACCTTGAATACAACTTCATACTCGTTGGTTGCAATCTTTGCTGTAAGAGTAAGAGCGCCTGTTACTTCGATTTCTGCGTTAGCATCATAAACCTTGCCGTCGCCTGCATCCCAGCCCTGGAAGGTCTGGCCTTCGCCAACTGTGGGAGCTGCGGGAGCATTGTATGTGCCGCCGTAGTAAACCTTTTCTGCCTGTGCAACGCCGTCAATTGTTACTGTGTACTTATGACGTGCATAGTAAACCTTAATTACGTCTGTTTCATCAGCTGTAATTGTTGTCTTGAGGCCTTCGGTGCTCATTGTTTCGTCAAGATAGAAGCCTGTTTCAGGTGCTGCTGTGTATGTTACTTCCTGACCGGTTGTGCCGGTTGTGTTGGGAACAATTTCAGCTGCGCCGTAATCGCCGTTAACATCCATTGTGTAGATTTCAACGGTGTATGCTGTGTCGCCCTTTGCAACGTTAACAGCTGTAAGTGTGATGTCGCCTGTTACGGGAACATCTGCACCGATTGCATAGGTATTACCGTCGCTGCCTTTCCACTCCTTAAGAGTGTAACCTGCTTCTGTGGTTGTTGAGGTTGCGGGAGCCTTGATTGTTGCTTCGTGGTAAACCTTTTCTGCCTGTGCAACGCCGTCAATTGTTACTGTGTACTTATGACGTGCGTAGTAAACCTTAATTACGTCTGTTTCATCAGCTGTAATTGTTGTCTTGAGGCCTTCGGTGCTCATAGCTTCGTCAAGATAGAAGCCTGTTTCGGGTGCTGCTGTGTATGTTGCCTCTGTGTCGGTTGTGCCGGTTGTGTTGGGAACAATTTCAGCTGCGCCGTAATCGCCGTTAACATCCATTGTGTAGATTTCAACGGTGTATGCTGTGTCTGTCTTGGGAACTATGTTGGGCTTAATCTCTGTGGGATTGCCGTCTTCCTTTACTGTATAAGGAACCTCAACGGGATCGCCGTTTTCGTCAACCCAAGGATTGGTTTCATCCTGCTTATAGCCGTCGAGAATTGT
>JAZRIG010000046.1:0-11637 GCA_045645145.1 Acutalibacteraceae bacterium | reverse complement strand
GGGCAGATTTTGCATGAATATGCGGTTTTGCTTGAAAAAATCAATAGTATGATATATAATCGGTGTAAAGCTGTTTTGAATTTATCAGACAGCCTGAACCGATTTTTTTAGGCTTGTGATTATTATGGAAATTCTTACTTTAGCGCTGTTTTGCGCCGTTTTGTTAATATGCGTCATTTTTGATGTCTCCGTGCTTTATGCCCTTGCGGCAGGCCTGCTTATTTTTTGCGCCTATGCAAAAATTAAAAAGCATTCGTTCAAAGCGATAATAAAAATGATTTTTGACGGAGTTAAAACTTCAAAAAACGTTCTGATTGTTTTTCTTATTGTCGGAATGCTGACCGCCTCATGGCGCGCATGCG
Source organism: Acutalibacteraceae bacterium (assembly GCA_045645145.1). Classification (GTDB taxonomy): domain Bacteria; phylum Bacillota; class Clostridia; order Oscillospirales; family Acutalibacteraceae; genus CAG-177. The sequence goes on along the minus strand of JAZRIG010000046.1, from coordinate 11,275 downwards.
GCACGATTTCTTTCATCATCTGTTCTGCGGTTGAGCTTATCAGCCCGAGTGTTTTTGTGCTTATGACCTTCCTGCTTTGCTGCGGAGTTTCTTTCCTGATGGGAACCTCGTTTGGCTCTGCAGCAACAATCGGCGTTATCTGCATGACAATGGCGCATTCAATGAGCATTAACCCCGTTATTGCGGGCGGTGCAATGCTTTCGGGAGTCCTTTTCGGCGACAGATGCTCGCCCGTTTCAACGAGCGCGCTTCTTGTTTCGGAGCTGACCAAAACCGATATTTTCACCAACATAAAAAATATGTTCCGCACCGCGGCTGTCCCGTTTGTTTTAACCTGTGTGGTATACATAATTCTCGGAATATCCGCAGGAGAGGGCGGAGATGCTCCGGATTTGAAGGCTATGTTTTCCAAGGAGTTCAATCTGCATATTCTTTCGGTTATTCCCGCCGCCGTTATCCTTATCCTTTCTTTGCTTAAGGTTAAGGTGAAGTATGCCATGCTTGCAAGCATTGCTTCTGCATTGTTGGTTGGATTGACTGTTCAGGATTTGGGAATCATTGATTTTATCAAGATAATGATTCTCGGCTTTGAGGCCGAAACACAGGAAATAAAGCTGATGATTGACGGCGGCGGCCTTGTTTCCATGCTCAAATCGGCGGCGATAGTCTGCCTTTCATCGGCATATTCGGGCATTTTTGCCGCAACGGGTCTGCTGGATTCGCTCAAGCAAAAAACCGTTAAGCTGGGCGAAAAAATCACCCCCTTCGGAGCAACTCTTGTTACTTCGGTTTTTACTTCTCTTATTTCCTGCAATCAGACACTTGCAATCATTCTTACACATCAGCTTTGCGACGGGGCGGAAAAAGACGCCGATACTGCGGCAATCAATCTTGAAAATACGGCGGTTGTTGTTTCGCCGCTTGTTCCGTGGTCAATCGCAGGCGCAGTTCCTCTTGCCTCTGCGGGAGCGCCCGCAGCTTCGCTTTTGGCCGCAGGTTTTCTCTATATTTTGCCCCTGTGGTCATTTTTAACCGCATTACTGAAAAACAGAAAGGAACGAATAAAACATGAACAGAATAACAAGCTTCACGGTTGACCATGACCTTTTGACAGAAGGGATTTATGTGTCACGCATTGATGGCGATATAACAACCTATGACATGCGCACGCGCGTGCCGAATTCGGGCGATTTTATGGACACAACAACCGCCCACTCCGTTGAGCACATGTTTGCAACATTTGTAAGAAATTCCGAAATTAAAGACGACGTTATTTACTTCGGCCCCATGGGCTGCCGCACGGGATTTTATCTGCTTGTGCGCAACGCGGACAACGCAAAAATCCTTGAAATAACTAAGAAAATTCTTGCCGATATCGTTGCTTACGGCGGCGAGGTTTTCGGCAACACAAGAAAAGAATGCGGCAATTATCTTGACCTTGATTTGGAGAAAGCAAAAGAGGAATGCCGCAGATATCTCAAGGCTCTTGAAGCCGAACAGACTTTTGAGTATAAAACCTGATTTTTGCAGGGGCGATTCACGAATCGCCCGCAAACAAATTATAACGGAGGAATATCATGAACAAGGTTTCGCTTAGAGAAAAGCTCGGCTACGGCGTGGGCGCGATAGGTCTTGACCTGAGCTACGGAATGTTTTATTCCTACCTGTCAATTTATCTGACAAACGCACTCGGCATTCACCCGGCCTTTCTTCTGATTATCACTCCCATCGCAAGGCTTTGGGACGGCTTCAATGACCCGATGATGGGCATGATAGTTGATAAAACAAAAACAAAAATGGGCAAATATCGCCCTTGGATAATCACGGGCGCGGCGATTAATGCGGTTGTGCTTTGCCTGCTTTTCAATAACCCCGGTTTTGCTGCGGGTTCAACGGGGCTTTATGTTTATGCCGCCGTGCTTTATGTGCTGTGGGGCATGACAAACACTCTTGCCGATATTCCGTTCTGGTCAATGGTTCCGTCTTTTGCAAGCGAAGAAAAGGACAGAAACCTTGTTTCCACCATCGCAAGAGCGTTTTCGGGCCTCGGCCAGGGAATTATTTCGATTTTCACTCCCATGGCGGTTGCATATTTCGGCGGAGTTGCGGGCAGCAAGCTTGACGCAATGAGCTCAGATACCCTCAGCAAGGGCTTCGGCAAGTGGTCATTAATCACAGCGGCGGGTCTTATTCTGTTTGCGGCAATCAGCGTTTTTTCAACAAAAGAAAGACGCATTGTTGTTAATAATGAAAAATTCTCGTTTAAGGGCGCAATCAATGTTATCAGGCAGAACGACCAGCTCCTCGTTTTCATGCTTTTTGCCATGATTTCAAACGCAGGTTTTTACATGACCTCGGGCATCAGCAGCTATTATTTCACATCCGTTCTCGGTGACCTTACATTGCAGTCAAAGTTCAATCTTATGGGCACGGTCGGCTCGGTGCTTGCGATTCTTGTTGTGCCCGTATGTTCAAAGTTTATGAACAACCGCTCAATTTACAAGCTTTCGCTCAGCATGGCTGCCGCAGGCTACATAGGAATGGCAATCATGGGATATTGCATTCCCGGCAACGTTACTTTGCTTGGCATTTGCTACATACTCACCTCGCTCGGCACAGGCAGCATGTTTGTTAACCAGACGGTTATGCTGGCAGACTGCGTTGACTACGGCGAATATAAAACAGGCAAGCGCAACCAGAGCCTTACTTTCTCAATGAAGGGCTTTTTGCAGAAGATGGCATACACCGTTCAGGCGATTATTATGTATGCAACATTCACCGTTACGGGTTATGACGGCGAGGCACTTGTGCAGACCGCACAGGCAAAGAGCGCAATCTCATTCCTCATGTTTATTGTGCCGCCCGTTATGATAATTGCTTCGCTTATCATATTCTCAAAGAAATATAAGATTTACGGAGACTTCAAGCAGGAAGTGCTTGCCGCCGTGAGTGAGAAACAATAACAAAAAACGCCGTCCGAAAAGGACGGCATTTTTTGTGAAAAATGTTATGAAAGATTGGTTTTCATTCAGGAGGGAAAACCATGTTATGTTGGTTAGTTACAACTAACTACGCACATATAATAACACGGAATTGAACTCCTGTCAATAGTTTTTGCGGATTTTTTGAAATTATGCTCAAACCATTTTGTTTATAATTGAATTAATTCCGCTTTTTTCTTTCACTTCAAGAGTTTCAATGTATTTATCCGTTTGCTGCTGAGCATCGTCGGCATAAAGGTCGCTGATGCATGAGGCGCGGTAGTTTGTATAAACGCTTTCGCCTTTTTCGCGCAGATTCTCTTTTAATACGGCAAAAACACACTCGTCATAGACTATTGTTTGAACGGCTCCGTCATTCTGAGAATATACTTTCTCAAAAAAGCCTTCGGGATAGCCGTCAGAGCCTTTCTTGAGAAGAACCGAGTCGGAGAGAGTGAACCCCGCGTTGGTGACGGTTGCGGAAAAATCGTCGGCATTGGCACCTGCATTAAATACCATTGAATCAAACAAAGCAATAAGGTCGTTCTTTTCCTGCTGAGTCATGGGTGTTGAGCCGTCGGCAGAGGTGAAGTATGCGCAAACGGTGCGGAAGCTGACATAATTGGAATAAAAATAATCGGTCAGTTCTTTTTCGGCGGCGGCATTTTCGGTTCCGCGGTCATAGGTTGCGGTGAAAATGGCGTCCTCATAAGCTTGCGCAGTCATTATTTTTGTGAGCGTTTGTTTGGAAACTCCGATTTCTTTGTAATGATTTTCAAAGCGAATCCAGAGGTTGTTAACGTTTTGAGAAATTTCCACCTTTTCGCCTGCGGAAAGAGAAAGCCCCTTGTCGCGGAATTTAGTGTTGGCCGCCAGATATTCCTTGCATTGATTTATTGCCGCCTCTTTCAGCGCTTTTTTGTCGGGATTCACATCCAGATTGTAGTCGCTCGGGCGCTGAATGGCTTTGTCCAGAAAATATGTAAAAATTTCGCTGTCAATTTCCGTTCCCGAAATAACAAGAACGGTTTTAGCCGACTGCGAACAGGAGCAAAGCGAAAATATAATAAGAACGGCAAGCAGCGCCGAAACGATTTTTTTCATGGTGAACACATCCGTTTCTTTGATGTTATGAAGCAATTATATCATAAAAATCCGCCGTTATCAACGCAAGACAAAAAATACGGCAAAAAAATTTAAAAAATGTCTTTATTCCTATGAAGAAATGTTGTATAATTGTAATGTATCAATATTATATACGGGGTGAAAGCTATGGAAAAGATAAAACTTAAAATCGGAAATGACGAATACAGCATCGTTACAGACGATAATCTTGAATATGTTGCTCAGCTCGGTGCGGAGCTTGATAAAAAGATTACCGCTCTTATGCGCGAGAATGAGAGAATCTCGGTAACTCAGGCTGCAATTCTGACCGCTCTCGAATGCGCAGATGCAGCAAAGAAGAGCGAGATGACATCGGAAAATCTGAGAGGTCAGATTCAGGAGTATCTTGAGGATTCCGCAAGGGCAAGAACAGATGTTGAAATCATGAAGCGCGAGAACGAAAGACTTCTCAAAGAAATAGCTTCTTTTAAGGCTGCCAAATAAGATGGCGGCGGAGATTCTTGCGCCTGCAGGCAGTTTTGAAGCCTTGGTCGCTGCCGTAAGATGCGGAGCAAATGCCGTCTATCTGGGCGGCAAGGCGCTTAACGCGCGCCGAAATGCCTCCAACTTTTCTGACGAGGAGCTTAAAAAGGCCGTTGACTACTGCCACGCGAGGAATGTTAAGGTTTATTTGACTTTAAACACTCTCACGGGCGATAACGAACGCAAAACAGCATACGAAGCAATCGAGTGCGCCTGCAATGCCAATGTGGACGCACTTATTTTGCAGGATATAGGGCTTGCCGCAATGGCGCGGCAGGCTGCTCCGTCCATGCCCCTTCACGCCTCAACCCAGATGTCTGTGCAGAGCATTGAGGGCATACGCGTGCTTGAAAAGCTCGGCTTCACAAGGGCGGTTTTGCCGCGTGAGCTTTCCGAAAAGGAGATTGCCGCAATTGCTGCCCAAACCGATATGGAGCTTGAGTGTTTTGTTCACGGCGCGCTGTGTATGTGCGTTTCAGGCCAATGCCTGATGAGCGCCGTGCTCGGCGGCAGGAGCGGTAACAGAGGGCTTTGCGCCCAGCCGTGCAGGCTGCCGTTCGGCATCAACGGAAAGGGCGGCAGCAATCTGAGCCTCAAGGATTTGTCGCTTGTTGAAGAGCTTGAAAGGCTTGAAAAGGCAGGAGTTTGCTCATTTAAGATTGAGGGACGCATGAAACGCCCCGAATATGTTGCGGCGGCTGTTACTGCATGCAAAAACAGCATCAGCAATACACCTGACGAAGAATTGAACCGTTCTCTGCATGCGGTGTTTTCCCGTTCCGGATTTACAAAGGGATATTTTGAGAGCAGGCTCGGCAAAGAGATGTTCGGAACAAGACGCAAGGAGGATGTTGAGGGCGCGGCAGGTGTTTTGACGGGGTTGCAAAGACTTTATGATAACGAAAATCCGTTGATTCCCGTCAGTTTTTCATTAACATTCAAGGAGAATGAGCCGCTCAGGCTTTCGGCATCTGCGCTTGGCAAAACTGCCGAAGCGGTTGGTGAAAAATCACCTGAGCCCGCAAAAAATAAACCTCTCAGCCGAGAGGATTTAATTCAGAGAATCGCAAAATGCGGCGGAACGCAGTTTTATGCTGAAAATACAGATTTGGATTTTGAAGAGGGATTGAATGTTTCGGCAGGCGCATTGAATGCGCTGCGCAGGGATGCACTTTTTGCCCTTGAAGAGAAAATAACCGAAAAAGGATATATCTGCGTTTCGGAACCGAAGTTTGACTTGCAGCCTCACAGCACAAAGAATTTTGAGCTTCACGCAAGATTTTTCAAAGAAGAACAGATACCTGAAAATCTTTGCGGAATTTCAAGAGCCGTTCTGCCCGTTGAGGTAAGTGCGCAAACCGTGAAAAGGCTTGAAGCGGCGGGAATTGAAACCGCAGTCGAAATTCCGAGTGCCGTGTTCTCAAATTCGGAAAAATACATTAAAAAGCTTGCCGAGCTTAAAGCGGCGGGAGCTTCCCTTGCATGGGTTTGCACCCTTGACGGGACAGGAATTGCCGAGAAAGCGCAAATGCCGTTTTCATCGGGCTTTGGCATGAATATTTTCAACAGCCTTTCGCTTGCTGAGATGCAGGAAATGGGGGCAAAGGACTGCCTTATCTCATGCGAAATGACCTTTGCTCAGTCATCGCGCCTTTGCGGTGAAATTCCGAGGGGTGCAATGATTTACGGGCGGATTCCGCTAATGCTGACCAGAAATTGCCCTGTCAAAAACAAGCTGACCTGCTCCGAATGCGGCTCAAGCAGCTTTCTTGTTGACAGAATGGGTATTGAATTCCCTGTTATATGCAAAAACGGCTGCAGCTTTGTTTTGAATTCCAGACCGCTTTGGGTTGCCGATAAGAAAAATGAAATGAAAGGCCTTGATTTCGGCTTGATTTATTTTACAAACGAAAGCCGAGAAGAATGCGAAAGAGTCATTCGCGAGGTCAAAAACGCATCGGCTCCGCAGGGCGAATTCACAAGAGGTCTGTATTTTAAAGGAGTTTTATAAAAAGAAACCGTAAAAGCCAAACGGCTTTTACGGTTTTGTTGTTTGTTAAGTTGGGTCACATACAGTTTCATCTTCCGCGCTTACCATTTCGTTAATCTGCGGCGGGCGGAACATGTTGAATGCATGCTTGTGAATATCAATAACAACCTTGCTGTCGTCACCGCCGTATTCACCGTCAAGAGTCCACGGGAGGGGAGAGCCGTCAAGGGTTTCAAGCTCAATATGCGAGCCTTTAACAAGCGTTATGTATCTTTCGTCAAAATCTCTTTTGAGCGCGCTGGTTATTGTGCTGGCCCAGCCCTTAACGCTTTCGGGGTCTTTGACAAGAAGAACCTCGAATTTGCCGTCATTAACGCAAACGTTGTTGCGGTCAAGGTGAATAACCTTTGCAATAACATAAGAATTTGAAATTGCGCCGAAAACATAGTTGCCTTCAAAAACCTGCCCGTCAACAACGCAGCGGATGGGAATGGGATGGATATCCTTGATTTCCTTGGCTGCCTCATAAAAATATGCAAATCTTCCGATTTTGTTTTTAAGGCTTTGCGGCGCGGCATAGGAACATTCGGTGAGCGCACCGAAAGATGCAACGTAAGTGAAATATTTTCCGTTAAATTCGCCTATGTCATAGGGCAAAGCCGATTCTTTAACAATAAGCTGTGCAGCCTTGCGTGCTTTCATGGGCAGGCCGAGCGTGTTACCAAGGTCGTTGGTTGTGCCTGCAGGGATATATCCTATCTGAGGCTTATCTTCAAGCTGCATGATGCCGTTCATCATTTCGCAGAAGGTGCCGTCACCGCCGCGGCAGATAACGATATCGTATTTGCTGCCAAATTCGCGCGCATATTCGGTTGCATCGCCTGATTTGGTGGTGTTGAGCACGGTTATTCCGTAGCCGTGCATGCCGAAAATGTTTGTTGCTTCAAGCAGGTCATCATTTATTTTGTTCCTGCCTGAGCGGGGGTTTATAATCATGAGCAGCATTTTTTTCATCGGATTTACCTTTTCTTTCACTTTCAGTTCGGGCAATATCCCAAAAAGAAACAAATTTTATTTATTATATCACAAAACCGACATTAAACGCAAGTTTATAATGCAAATATGGCAAATTGAACAAAGGAGTTTATAATTTTAAGATATTATGCACAGAATATTTTTGTTTTCCGCGTGTTGACATTCGGATTAAAAAGATATATAATTCACTTAAATTTGGGCCTGTAGCTCAGTTGGGAGAGCGTTCGGTTCGCATCCGAGAGGTCATGGGTTCGAATCCCACCAGGTCCACCACAAAAAAGCCGCTTTTGCATGTTAACAAAAGCGGCTTTTATTTATGAGATTTTGTTCCAAAAGCTTTCGATTTCGCTGCGGGTTGAGCAAACGGAGCCCTGAACCATGTCGGGCTTGCCGCCGCCTCTTCCGCTGCAGGCGGAGTTGAGAGCTTTTCCGATTTCTCTGACATCGCTTTCTCTGCTCACAATTGCATATTTATATCCGTCATCATCGTTGCCGGAGAATGCAGCCGCAATGCCAACCTTATCGGCAAGCAAATCCGCAAAAATTCTGGCATCATCTGCGCTGCCGCCGTCATCAAAGGCAATGTATTTTTCGCCGCAGGCATCCTTTGCTTTGAGGGCAAAAAGCTCTTTTTTCAAAACGGAATATGCAAGCCTTGATTCATGAAGCTGAGCCAAAACTCTTTCAACCGCAGGGGCGATTTCGTCGGTTTTAGCTTTGAGAAGATTTGATATTTCATAAACGCTTTTATTCTTTTCGCAATAGTCGTCAAGGGCCTTTCTGCCGATTTGGAGAGTTATGCGGACACCTGATTTATAGTTCATCATTGAAACGGCCTTGATTAAGCCAACCTCGCCCGTGAATGCAACATGAGTGCCGCAGCAGGCGCAAAGGTCAACGCCTTCAATTTTGGTCAGTCGGATTTGGCCGTCAATTTCCTTTTTGCTTCTGTAAGAATAATTTTCAATCTCATCTTCAGAAGGATAAATTGCTTCAACAGGGATATTCTTATAAACTGCCTCGTTTGAAAGGCGCTCTATTCTGCAAAGCTCTTCTGCGGTCACAACCCCGTTGAAATCAACGGTTATGCTATGCTCTCCCATGTGGAATCCGACGTTGTCATAGCCGCATACGGAATGAAGCACGCCCGAAAAAATGTGCTCGCCCGTGTGCTGCTGCATGTTGGTGAATCTTTTTTCAAAATCAAGCTTGCACTCGGTTTTTCCGCCTTCAACGGCCTCGGAGCAGATGTGAATGACCTCGCCGTCTTTCTCAACGGTGTCAACAACCTTGGCGGTGCCGATGAAGCCCGTGTCGCCGGGCTGGCCGCCGCCTTCGGGGAAGAACGCCGTTTTGTCAAGAATAACTTCAAAGCCGTTTTTGCCCTGTGTGCAGGAAAGGACGGATGCGCTGAACTCTTTTATATACTGGTTTTCATAATAAAGTCTTTGTGCCATGTTGTTAACTCCTTATATTGATAGGAATTATAATATCACAGAAAACAGGCAAAAGCAAACTTTTAATAAAATTGTAATAATTCCATGCTCTGATTTTAAGATTTTATGATTTTAATTAATTTAATGCAAATATATGTTTTTTGCAAAAAAGGCATGACATACAAAATAATATGTGTTATACTGTTTGTCATAAACACATGATTGGAGAATTTTTATGAAAGCTTATTTTAAGCGTCTATCCGACGCATGCCCCAAACGCAGATTTATATTTTGGTGGATATTCAGGCTTCTTATGATTTATGCGTTTATTGCCGGATTCTTTAAAAAACCCTTTGATATCACAGACCCGCTGCAGGTCGGCGCAAATTTCCTTTGCATGTTCCTTTGGGAAATATTCATGCTTTTCCCCTCAAAAAGCGTTTTCCGCTACATACCGTCGGGCGTTCAGACCGCTTTGATTATCGGGATATTTGCGGCATCCTTCGGCGGTAAGTTCCTTAACCTCTATTATGATTTCAGATGGTGGGACGTTATTCTTCACTTTATCGGCGGCGCGGCATGCGTATTTTTCGGCTATGAAATTGCGTGCGCTCTTTTGAAAAGAGATAAACGCAGCGCTCCGCTTTCGCTTGTTCTTCTTGCGGCTGTCGGTTTTTCTTTCCTTGCTGCAACCGGATGGGAGCTTTTTGAATTCGGCTTTGACCAGATTGCCGGCATGATGGGCGGCTATCCCGGTGACGCTCAGCATTGGTCGCTTGAGCTGGCGCTCGGCACTCCCAAGCAGCTCACTTTGTTTGACCCCATTGTTGCGGAACGCTGGCCACTCATGGACACAATGGCAGATATTGTGCTTAACACCGTGGGTGCGGTTGCGTCCTTTGTTTTCCTCAAAATATATCCCTATCGCCACAAGGGCAAATGCAAGTTTGATTTGGATTTTGAAAAAGAAACTGCAGATGTTGCATAATTTTGAAAAGGACACTTCGGTGTCCTTTTTAATTTTTTGTTATCAAACCAAAAATTTTTGAATATTTATATCATTTTTTAAAAAACTGTGTTATAATTATCAACCGTATTGACACTATCGGAAGGAGTGTATGAAAAATGAGTATCAGAATAGGCATTATGGGCTACGGAAATCTCGGCAGAGGAATTGAATGCGCCGTTAAAAAGAACCCCGACATGGAACTTGTTGCTGTTTTTTCGCGCAGAAATCCCGAAACCGTCAAGATTTTGACTGAGGGTGCAAAAGTTTATTCGGCAGACGAGGTTCTGAGCTTCAAGGATAAGATTGATGTTCTTATTCTGTGCGGAGGAAGCGCAACGGACCTGCCTGAGCAGACCCCGAAATATGCGGCGGATTTTACCGTTGTTGACAGCTTTGACACTCATGCAAAAATTCCCGAACATTTTGCTGCTGTTGACAAGGCGGCAAAAGAGGGCGGCAACATTGCGGTTATCTCATGCGGATGGGACCCCGGCATGTTTTCGCTCAACCGCCTTTATTCAAACGCAGTTTTGCCTGACGGCAAAGACTATACTTTCTGGGGCAAGGGCGTCAGCCAGGGGCATTCCGACGCAATCCGCCGAATTGACGGAGTTGCCGATGCAAAACAGTATACAATTCCTGTTGATGCAGCTCTTGAAGCGGTAAGGAGCGGCTCAAACCCCGAGCTTTCGGTCAGGGACAAGCACCTGAGAGAGTGCTTTGTTGTTGCCGAAGAGGGCGCAGATAAGGCAAGAATCGAAGCTGAAATCAAGAATATGCCCAACTATTTTGCGGATTATAACACCATCGTTCATTTCATTACGAAGGAAGAACTTGAGCGCGACCAAAGCGGAATTCCCCACGGCGGTTTTGTTATCAGAACGGGCAAGAGCGGCTGGAACGATGAGAACAACCATGTTATCGAATACAGCCTCAAGCTTGATTCAAACCCTGAGTTCACCGCCAGCGTTATTGCGGCATCCGCAAGGGCAGCTTATCGAATGAAGGCAGACGGTGCATCGGGCTGCAAAACGATGTTTGATATTCCGCCTGCATATCTAACTGCGATGAGCGGCGAAGAAATCAGAGCAAAGCTGCTTTAATGCTGTTTTGATGTTTTAAAATCCTCCTTTTTGATAAGGAGGATTTTTTTTTGCGCAAAAACGGGTTGATTTTT
>JAZRIG010000045.1:0-2343 GCA_045645145.1 Acutalibacteraceae bacterium | reverse complement strand
ACCGACTGAAAGACCGTCATCCGAGAAAGCGGACTGTGAACGGCCGTAAACAATCTGAAGGAAGAGTTCTCTCATAGCTGTGTTGATAGCATCACAAACAAGGTCTGTGTTGAGAGCTTCAAGGATTGTTTTGCCGGGAAGAATTTCAGCAGCCATAGCAGCCGAGTGAGTCATACCGGAGCAACCGATTGTTTCAACAAGAGCTTCTTCGATGATGCCGTTTTTAACGTTGAGTGAAAGCTTGCAGGCGCCCTGCTGAGGTGCACACCAGCCAACACCGTGTGTGAAAGCGGAAATATCCTTGATTTCGTAAGCCTTGACCCACTTGCCCTCTTCGGGGATGGGAGCGGGGCCGTGGTTGGGGCCCTTGGCTACGCAGCACATTTCCTGCACTTCGCGTGAATAGTTAATCATTTTAAATTTCTCCTTTCAGAAGAGATGATAATTTATACCTGTAATATATTATACCAAAACTTGTCCGATATCAAGTGTAATTTTGCACAACAAATCGCAAAATACTACTTTTATTATAACCAATTCTTCTTAACCATTACAAATGCACCGAGAACTGCGGCAACAATTGTTACAAACATGAGAGTGCCGACGCCCATTGTCGGGGAAAAGATAAGAACGATAACGCCTACGATAACAGGCAGCGGAACAAGCTTCCAGTGCTTTGCAAAGTAGCTTGCACCAAGAGCGCCGAAAAGAGCGGGAAGAACCCATTCAAAAGCAGGCTTGAATGCCGAACCTTCTGCGGTAATAAGAGGAAGAACGGGTGAAAAAGCAAGCACACCGACAGCAATGATAACCGTTGTTGTGATTGAAGAAACGCCGATGGCGATTGTTGAAATAACTTCGCCCTCTTCTGTGTTAGCGCGAACCTTTGCATTTTCCATGGCTGCAAGACCAACGGGAAGCTTAAGGTTTGTGATGTTGCCTGTAACAAAGCTGAGGTATGTGCCGCCTGCACCGAGCATGGGAACATAAGTTATAACTTCAATGACTGCAGTTACCCAATAAAGAAGCATAAGTTTGCTGAGAACTGTGCCGAGAACCTTGAGTTCGGGCCATACACCGAGATATGTTGAAATAGCAACGGGGATTGAAAGGAGCATGAGCAATGCGCCGATATTCCAGAGAATGCCCCATCTGTGAACTCTGTCAAAATAATTTTTCTGCATAATTCATTCTCTCCTTTCTTTTATCTCCAAACAAAATTAACGATGTCTGCGGGAAGAACAGCTTCAAAGAGCATTGCCGCACCCATGCCGATAAACATTGCAATAGGCATTGTGAACGGACGCAGCTTTTCGAGATTGAACTTTTTGCAGACTGTTTCAAGAATAACCATCGCAACCATCGCTACGATAAGAACGCTGATTGACATAAAGCCTGCGTTGCCAGCGCCGTCAGAGGTTGTGCCTGCGATTGCTCTTGCAATGAAAGCGGAGATAATGCCGATAAATGCCGCTGCCGAAATAGCATCGCCGAGCTTTGCCGCACTTTCGTTCTTATTAACGGCAGAACCGATTTTAGTTTGGAGCTTCTTGCAAACAAAAGGAAGCATAAGAAGCGGAGCGATGCTGCCGATTGTCATAGCCCATGCAACTGTTGAGAACTGCTGAGGGTCGGCAATCGAGCTTGTGAGGGTGCCGCCCATTGCTTCAACCGCGGTCTGCGCAGCGGTTGTTTCGTAGGCAAGGTTTCCTATAACGGTAAGTCTTATCCACGGAAGAACAATGCCGAGTGCGTTTGCCAAAACAATAACCGTTGCAAGAATTGAAATTGCGGGAGCAACGGTGAAAAGAACGCTGGAAACAACGGTGTTTTTAAGCTTTTCTTTGTCGATTCCGAGTTCTTTTGCATGTTTCCATGACTTAACAATGAAGAAAACGGACTGAAGGGTTACGAATGCAACTACGCCGAGGGCGAGCACATACATAAAGGTGCTTTCTTTGAAATCCAAAGTTACTCACTCCTAAATTCATAATGTATTAATAATATCATATTAATGCAGCATTAGTCAAGAATTTCCATGAAATGATAAAGATATTTCAAAAGGTAACATTTTATGTGTTGAACCATGTTTAATTATTGTTTCAAAGAGTATAAAAAAAGCATCCTAAAAATATTTAATTTTTTTTGCAAAAAAGGCTTGACTTGCGCAAAAAATTGTGATATATTAATCGAGCGTTCCACGCTGGTGTAGCTCAGTTGGTAGAGCAGCTGATTTGTAATCAGCAGGTCGGGGGTTCGAGTCCGTCCACCAGCTCCAATAAAATATGGAAGAGTTCCCGAGCGGCCAAAGGGAGCAGACTGTAAATCTGCCGTCAACGACTT
>JAZRIG010000044.1:0-4075 GCA_045645145.1 Acutalibacteraceae bacterium | reverse complement strand
GCTGATTGCGACGTTGTTATCTGCGCTCCTTATATCGACCTTTATGCAGCTATGGAAGCAGCAGCAGGCTCCAACATCATGATTGGTGCCGAAAACTGCCACTGGGCTGAAAAAGGCGCATTCACAGGCGAAGTTTCTGCTGAAATGCTTAAAGCAGCAGGCGTTCCCTATGTTATCATTGGCCACTCCGAAAGAAGACAGTATTTCGGCGAAACAGACGAAACAGTCCGTGACCGTGTAAGAGCTGCTCTTAACGCAGGTCTTAAGGTTATCCTCTGCGTTGGCGAAGTTCTCAAGGAAAGAGAACTCGGCATCACAGCTGAAGTTGTTAGACTTCAGACCAAAGTTGCTCTTTCAGGTGTTTCAGAGGCAGAGCTTGCAAACATCATTATCGCTTACGAACCCGTTTGGGCTATCGGCACAGGCCTTACCGCAACTCCCGAGCAGGCAAACGAAGTTTGCGCAGTTATCCGCGCTCTTATCGCAGAGCTTTACACAAAGGATGCAGCTGACAAATTCGTAATTCAGTACGGCGGTTCAATGAACGATGCAAACGCAGCAGAGCTTCTTGCTCAGTACGATGTTGACGGCGGCCTTATCGGCGGCGCATCACTCGTTGCAGAGAAGTTTGCAGCTATCGTTGCAGCAGCTTCAAAATAATTAAAGATATTCAGGGGGTCGGTTTCCGACCCCCGAATTACCGTAGGGAACGGTCTTGGCCGTTCCGATAATTGCGGAACGCTCAAGAGTGTTCCCTACACACGAATGAAAGGAATGTTAATTATGAGCAAAAAACCTGTGCTTCTTTGCATCATGGACGGCTTCGGAAGAAACGACAGCGATTACGGCAACGCAATCGTTGCAGCAAAAACTCCGAACCTTGATAAAATTATGGCTGAAAATCCCATGACATATATCGGCGCATCGGGCATGGACGTTGGTCTGCCCGACGGTCAGATGGGTAACAGCGAGGTCGGCCACACCAACATCGGCGCAGGCCGCGTTGTTTATCAGGAGCTTACAAGAATCACAAAGTCAATCAATGACGGCGATTTCTTTGAGAACGAAGCTCTTGTCGGTGCAATGGAAAACTGCAAAAAGAATAATTCAGCACTTCACCTTATGGGTCTTCTTTCTGACGGCGGCGTTCACAGCCACAACACCCACCTTTACGGCATCGTAAAGATGGCTAAAAATATGGGCATCGAAAAAGTCTTTGTTCATTGCCTTATGGACGGCAGAGACGTTCCGCCCACTTCCGGCAAGGATTTTGTTGCTGACCTTTATAAAAATCTTGCTGAAATCGGCGTTGGCAAAATCGCTACGATCATGGGCAGATACTATGCAATGGACAGAGATAACCGCTGGGAACGCGTTGTTAAGGCATACAATGCAATGACAAAGTGCGAAGGCGTTAAGTTCGATTGCGGCTGCGAAATGATTGAAGAATCATATAAGAATGAAGTAACAGACGAATTCATCGTTCCCGCTGTTTCAAAAGATGCACAGCCTGTTTCGGACAACGATTCAGTTGTATTCTTCAACTTCCGCCCCGACAGAGCAAGAGAAATTACCAGAGCCTTTGTTGACGGCGAATTCAGCGGCTTTGAGCGTGAACAGCTCAAGAACCTTTTCTATGTTTGCATGACTCAGTATGATGCAACAATGCCCAATGTTCATGTTGCATTCAAGCCTCAGACTCTTGAAAACACATTCGGCGAATATCTTTCAGCCAAAGGAATGTCACAGCTCCGAATTGCAGAAACTGAGAAGTACGCTCATGTAACCTTCTTCTTCAACGGCGGTGTTGAAAAGCAGTATGACGGCGAGGACAGAATCCTTGTTAAGTCACCTGCTGTTGCCACCTATGACCTTCAGCCTGAAATGAGCGCTTATGAAGTAACTGACAAGCTTCTTGAAGCTATCGGCACAGATAAATACGATGTTATCATTCTCAACTACGCGAACTGCGATATGGTTGGCCACACAGGCGTGTTTGAAGCAGCCGTTGCTGCGGTTGAGGCTGTTGACACCTGCGTTGGCAAGATTTGCGATGCAGTTGCCGCAAAGGGCGGCGTAATGCTCATCACCGCCGACCACGGCAACGCTGACAAGATGTATGAGCCCGACGGTTCTCCCTTCACCGCTCACACAACAAACCCCGTTCCCTTCGTTGTTGTCGGCCATGACTGCGAGCTTAAAGAGGGCGGCAAGCTCTGCGACATCGCTCCCACGATGCTTGACATTATGGGCCTTGAACAGCCTGCACAGATGACGGGTGAATCCCTCATTAAATGATTGACTTCTTGAATATTGCGTGATATAATAATAAAAAATCAAAAATTCGGAGGATACAGATATGAAAATCAAGACTCTTGAAACAAAGAATCTTTGCGAAAGCGCTAAAAAGGGCGGCTGCGGCGAATGCCAGACATCCTGCCAGTCAGCTTGCAAAACCAGCTGCGGTGTTGCTAATCAGCAGTGCGAAAGCAAGAAATAAGAAATAACAAAATGCCGCCACAAGGCGGCATTTTTAATGGGAGATACTTATGACACATTGTTATAAACTCGGCGGGTTAAATATTGTTCTTGATATTTTTTCGGGTTCCGTTCACGTTGTGGACGAGGTTGCTTATGACATAATCGAAATGTATGAGGCAGAAAGCCGTGAACATATCGTTGAAACAATTCTTGCAAAATATCCCGACCGCGAGGACGTTACAAAGGAAGAAATCGAAGATTGCTTTGAGCAGCTTGAGCAGCTTCGCTTGACCGGTAAGCTTTTTACGCCGGACACCTTTGAACCCATGGCAGGCGATTTGAAGAAAAAAACTTCGGGTGTTATCAAGGCGCTTTGCCTGCATATTGCCCATACCTGCAATCTCAATTGCTCCTATTGCTTTGCAAGCCAGGGTAATTATCACGGCGACAGAGCCGTGATGAGCTTTGAGGTCGGCAAGCGTGCACTTGATTTTCTTATTGAAAATTCGGGCAGCCGCAGAAATCTTGAGGTTGACTTTTTCGGCGGTGAACCGCTGATGAATTTTGAAGTTGTGAAGCAGCTTGTTGAGTATGCGCGCAGCATTGAAAAAGAGGCCGGCAAAAACTTCCGTTTCACTCTCACAACAAACGGCGTTTTGGTTGATGATGATGTAATTGAATTTGCAAACCGCGAAATGAGCAACGTTGTCCTCAGCCTTGACGGCAGAAAAGAAGTTCACGACCGCTTCCGCGTTGACTATGCGGGCAACGGCAGCTGGGAAAAAATCGTTCCCAAATTCCAGAAGTTCGTCAAAGAAAGAGGCAATAAGAACTATTATATGCGCGGCACCTTCACCCACGCAAACCCCGATTTTCTTGAGGATATCAAGCAGATGCTTGACCTCGGCTTTACGGAGCTGAGCATGGAACCCGTTGTCTGTGCAGCCGATGACCCTTCCGCCCTGACACAGGAAGATTTGCCGATAGTTCTTGACCAATATGAAAAGCTTGCAGAGCTTATGCTTGAAAGGCATAAAGAGGGCAAGCCCTTCACGTTCTATCACTATATGATTGACCTTAAGGGCGGCCCGTGCATTTACAAGCGCATTTCGGGCTGCGGCTCGGGAACCGAATATATGGCGGTCACTCCGTGGGGCGACCTTTACCCCTGCCACCAGTTCGTCGGCGAAGAAAAATTCAAGCTCGGAGATATTTGGAACGGTGTCAACAACACCGAAATTCAAAACGATTTTGAGTCCTGCATCGTGTATGCGCGCTCTGAATGCAAGGATTGCTGGGCAAAGCTGTATTGCTCCGGCGGCTGCGCAGCCAACGCCTACCATTCCACCGGCTCCATCACCGGCGTTTATAAGTATGGCTGCGAACTGTTCCGCAAGCGCATGGAATGCGCCATCATGGTGGCTGTTGCGCGCGCCATCGGAGAATAACAAAGGAGCCTGGCCATGCAAACCCCGATCTGCGATTTTGTGAATGAATATATCAAAAACAACAAGCTCCGCATGCACATGCCGGGGCATAAAGGCTGCTGCTTTCTCGGCATTGAAAAATATGATATAACCGAAATTGACGGTGC
>JAZRIG010000043.1:0-36571 GCA_045645145.1 Acutalibacteraceae bacterium | reverse complement strand
TAGGCACGCCGCCAGCGTTCATCCTGAGCCAGGATCAAACTCTCTAAAAATTATATCTAAACACAGTTCACTGCGTTCAAATCATTCTTAGAGCTTAATCGCTCATAATGCCATCACTGACATCTCTTTTCTCGTTTTTCTCGAGAATTACTGCTGTACTTGAAAGTACATACTCAAATTAATCTTCAAGGGTTTTTCTTAAATCGTTGTTTAATTTTCAAGGTGCGTTTGCATTCCGTTCTTGCGGAGTGCTTGAATAATATATCACACCAAAAATGATTTGTCAACACTTTTTTTGCGCGTTTTTTCTTCTATTTTACAACCGCTCCGAGTGTTTCAAAATGTTTTGTTGAATGCGATATTAATATTATTGTATATTTATTTTAATAAATACATATTTAAAAAACCACCGACAGTTAATTCTGCCGATGGTTTTGATTTATCTTAACCGAAAATCGCTGTGATTACAGCTGAGAAAATGCCTGAGAATTTGCCGAGTGCAAGAAGAATATCAGCACCAATATTTGTAAGCGTAGCTACTATACCGCTGATACCTACCTCTGACGCAAAGCTGTCATTAGCAAGAACAAGGTCATTAACAGTTACGACCTCTGTTTCAAAAGTTGAGGTGTCACTTTCTTTAACAGTAATCATACGCATACCTCTTACAAGGTCATTGCCGTATGAGCTGTATGTTGCACCGGGAGTGTTGACGATTCTGATTCCTCTGTGTTCAACATCATAGCTGTTGATGTGGTCATGTCCGGAGAAAATGCCGAGAATATCACCCTGCTTTACCATTGCATCAAACTGACCGTGGTTATAATAACCGGGGCAAGGGAATTCAAAAAGGAATCCGTTTACATTCTCTGTTTTGGGAAGGAACGAATACGTTTTGCCGTTGTATGAGGGAGTAAGAACACCAAGACTTACGGCTGATTCGCGGAAAAGAGCGTCATAAATATCGCCAACAACGATATGCTGGAACGCAAGACCGTTAACCTTTTTGCCCGCAGTTTCCGCAAGGTCATCGCTTGTGTCTTTATACCATTCAATCTGGTCGGGAGTTACGCTATCGTAACCGAGGTCTATAAGCTCACCATTTTCATTATATATGGGATTGCCGTTTTCATCACACTCATAAACGTGCGAACCTGAATCAAACATATAAACAGCAAACTTAGTTTCAAGACTGTTGCCCGAGCCGAGAACGGGAAGCATGTGTGTTGCTGTGCCGTGAAGTGAGGGAACAGCATCATAAGCAAGGCAATATTTGCCGCCGTATTTTTGATAGAGCGGAAGAAGTTCATCGTTTGACCAGCCCTGCTCACGGTCGTGGTTACCGAAAACAAGAGTGAAATAAACTTCATTTTCAACAAAAGGAGTTACAAGTTCTTTGATTGCAGCTTCTTTTGTGTTTTCAGGACCGGTGGTGTTATCGCCGCCGAGAACAACGAGATCGGGCTTATACTCTTTGAGAGCAGCATCAATAAAGCTCATCATTCTGGAGTCTGCGGGAGTTTCATCCTGACAGTCGCAGAGATGCATGATTTTGAATTCGCCGTTTTCATCAAAGCGGAGAGGCTCTGCACCAGCAAGGTCAGCTGCCGAAGCGGAAAGCGAGAAGCATGCGCCGAATGTAATTATCAACGCAAGCGCAACAGAAAAAATACGTTTCATGTTTTTCCTCCTAAAACAAATAAATAATTGTTAATATTTTATATCAAACTTTAAATAAAGTCAACAATATTATGGAACAGATATTGACAATAGTTTTTTGATAAGTATAATAATTTAAGAGTTATTCTCAAATTCGGAGGCGATATATAATGCGGATTTATAACACTCATCAAAGAAGAGCATTAATTGAGTTTCTGCAAAAAAACAGCGAAAAATCTTTTACAATTGAAGAAATAATCGAGTTATTGAATCACGATGAACTGAGCCAAAGCACGGTGTACCGCCTTATGACAAAGCTTGTGGCAGACGGACTTGTTCACCGCTCTGTAAAAGGCAACAGCAGAAGTTTTGTTTATCAATATATTAATGACCAAAAATGTGACGGCCATCTGCACATTAAATGCACGGGTTGCGGAAAGGTTTATCATCTTGACAGCAAAATAACGGATATTATTCAAAACGATATAAAAAGCAATACAAGCTTTGAAATCGACAACCATTCGATTTTGCTCGGCAAATGCGGCAACTGCAGATAATCGGAGGACATATAATGAAAAAAACACTTTGTTTAATTATATTTTCAGTTATGATTATGGCATCTTTTTGTTCATGTTCAGCTTCACCTTCCAAAGCCGACGGGTTACAAATTGTATGCACCGCTTTTCCTCAATACGATTATATAAAGAATATTCTCGGCGACGAAAACGGACTCACTCTTCTGCTTGATGACGGAGCTGACCTTCACAGCTATGAGCCAACCGCTCAGGACATTATTACAATCGGCATGGCTGATTTGTTTGTTTATGTTGGCGGTGTTTCCGACAAATGGGTTGAAAGCGCTTTGATTTCTGCAAACAATCCCAATCTTAAAAAAATCGCATTAATGGATATCGTTGACACATTTGAAGAAGAATATGTTGCAGGCATGGAGCATGAGCATCACGAAAATACTAACGAACATGATGTTGAACGCTCTGAGGAGGATGAACATATCTGGCTTTCTCTTAAAAATGCCGCAAAAATCACAAATGAACTTTGCATGGCGATATGCGAAGCCGACCCTGCCAACGCCGAAAAATATAAAAACAATTCTGACGAATATATTAAAAATCTTAACAATCTTGATAGCGAATACGGAATTATGATTGACGCAGCAAAAAGAAAAACCGTTCTTTTTGCCGACCGATTCCCGTTCAGATATCTGGTTGAGGATTACGGACTGACATATCACGCCGCCTTTGCGGGATGCTCCTCCGAAAGCGAAGCAAGCTTTGAAACAATGGCTTTTTTAATTGATAAAACCAATGAGCTTAATTTGCCCGTTATTCTTACTATCGAAGGCTCTGACGGTTCAATAGCGAAAATGATTTGCGAAGAAACCGGAGCACGGAGCACTTCGCTCAATTCCTGCCAATCCGTTTCCATGACAGATATAAAGAACGGAACAAATTATATTGATATTATGAAAAACAATCTTGAAATTCTTCGGGAGGCACTTAACTGATGGCACTTATCAAAGCAAGCAACGTTTCGCTCGGCTACGAAGGCAAGGCAATCGTTTCTGACCTGAGTTTTGAGGTTAACCAAGGCGATTATCTTTGCATAGTTGGCGAAAACGGCTCTGGAAAAAGCACACTTATGAAAACCCTGCTCGGCTCAAAAAAGGTTGTTGCGGGTGAAATAAAATTCGGCGACGGATTAAAGCAAAAAGAAATAGGATATCTTCCACAGCAAACAGAAGTTCAAAAAGACTTCCCTGCTTCGGTTAAAGAAATTGTTTTCTCAGGATTTCTGAACGCCTGCGGACTTCGCCCGTTCTATTCAAAAGCTCAGAAAATGCGAGCGGCGGAAATTATGGAAAAGTTAGACATAACCGGCCTCGCAAACAGCTGCTACAGAGAGCTTTCAGGCGGCCAACAGCAAAGAGTTTTACTTGCAAGAGCACTTTGTGCAACAAAAAAGCTGCTCGTTTTGGATGAACCGGTGGCAGGGCTTGACCCCGTAGTAACAAAAAATCTCTATAAATTGATAACAGAAATCAATAAAGAGGGCATAACCGTTATCATGGTTTCGCATGACATCCACGCGGCAATCGAATTTGCCTCACACATTCTTCATATAGGCAACAAACCCCTTTTCTTCGGAACGAAAGATGACTATAAAAAAAGTGACGGCTGTCACTGCTTTATTTGTGACGGAGGTTGTGACGAATGAAAATGATTGAAACACTTACCTCCTATTTCAGCTATCCGTTTGTGCGCTATGCGCTGATAGCCGGTGTTCTGATTGCTCTTTGTGCTGCGCTGCTCGGAGTGAGCCTTGTACTTAAAAGATATTCAATGATTGGCGACGGACTGTCCCATGTCGCTTTCGGCGC
Source organism: Acutalibacteraceae bacterium (assembly GCA_045645145.1). Lineage (GTDB taxonomy): Bacteria > Bacillota > Clostridia > Oscillospirales > Acutalibacteraceae > CAG-177. Next base: position 32,514 of record JAZRIG010000043.1, on the reverse strand, counting down.
AATGGCAATTGCAACGGTTTGCAGCATGGCACCCATGACCGTTACCCTGCCGATAACGATAATCGCCGCCATAATTCTTCTCGGAATAACAAACAGCACAAAAATCAAAGGCGATGCGGCAATAGCAATGATATCGGTCGGCGCTTTGGCGTTGGGATATCTTCTTCTGAATATTTTCTCCGCATCCTCAAATGTCAGCGGCGATGTTTGCACAACTCTTTTCGGTTCAACATCAATTCTTACGCTTTCTCAAACAGACGTTTTCCTTTGCGCGCTGTTGGCCTGCGTTGTTATCATTGTTTTTGTTTTGTTTTATCACAAAATATTCGCCGTTACCTTTGATGAGAACTTCGCCTCGGCAACAGGAACAAATGTAAAAGCATATAACACGCTGATTGCCGTTGTTACCGCGGTTGTTATTGTTCTTGCGATGAACCTCGTAGGTGCGCTGCTGGTCTCTGCTTTGATTATCTTCCCTGCCCTTGCGGCAATGAGAATATTCAAGAACTTCTTTTCTGTTATTATCAGCTCTGCCGTTATTTCGGTAGTGTGCGCCGTTATCGGCATTTTCATCGCAATACTTTACGGCACTCCTGTCGGTTCAACAATTGTTGCCGTTAATTTAGCAATTTTCATCCTGTTTATGATTATAGGTAAAATCACAAAAAGGTCATAAAAAACCGCCTGCGGCTTAATTAAACCGCAGGCGGATATTTTTATTCAGTTGCTTCGGGTTCGGTTACCTCGGAAGCTGTTGCAGTCATTATCGATGCAAACTCTTCTCCGGACATTTTTTCGTTTTCGTAAAGCTTCTGAGCAATAGTGTGAAGCTTATCAATATGCTCTGAAAGAATGCTTTCGGTTCTTTCATAAGCGTTTCTGATAATGCTTTCGATTTCCTCATCAATCTGAGAAGCAACGCTTTCGGAATAATTGCGAACCTGGCTGTAATCTTTTCCCAGGAAAACCTGATGGTTTTCTCCGCCGAAAGCGATGGGGCCAAGCTTTTCGCTCATGCCGTATTTCGTGACCATGCTTCTTGCAATTTCGGTTGCTCTTTCAATATCATTGGATGCGCCCGTTGAAATATCGCCGAGAACAAGAGCCTCTGCAACACGTCCGCCAAGCAGACCGACAAGATTATCAAGCATTTCATTCTTGGAGGTATAGTTTTTATCCTCAACAGGGCGGTACAGAGTGTAGCCGCCTGCCATACCTCTCGGAATTATTGAAATCTGATGAACCGGGTCGGAATGTTCAAGATAGAAGCTTGCAACGGCATGACCGGCCTCGTGATAAGAAGTCAGCTTCTTTGCTTTTTCGTTCATCTTGTGAGATTTCTTTTCAGAACCAACCTGAACTTTAAGCGCAGCCTCATCAATTTCCTCCATTGTGATTGCTTTCTTATCGCATCTTGCAGCAAGCAAAGCAGCCTCGTTAAGGAGGTTTTCAAGGTCAGCACCCGTAAATCCGACTGTTGCATGAGCAATGCTGTTAAGGTCAACATCAGGAGCAATAGGTTTGCCCTTTGCATGAACTTTGAGAATTTCGATTCTGCCCTTTGTATCAGGATAATTAACAGTTACCTGGCGGTCAAATCTGCCCGGTCTGAGAAGAGCTGGGTCAAGAATATCGGGGCGGTTGGTGGCCGCAATAACAATAACGCCTTCGTTTGCGCCAAAGCCATCCATCTCAACAAGCAGCTGGTTAAGAGTCTGCTCTCTTTCATCATGTCCGCCGCCCATGCCTGCGCCTCTGTGACGGCCGACGGCATCAATTTCATCAATAAATATAATTGAAGGCGAGCTTTTCTTTGCCTGGTCAAAAAGGTCACGGACTCTTGAAGCACCGACACCGACATACATTTCAACAAAGTCTGAGCCCGAAATTGAGAAGAAGGGAACATCTGCCTCGCCCGCAACAGCTCTTGCAAGAAGAGTTTTACCTGTGCCCGGAGGGCCGACAAGCAAAACGCCCTTGGGAATACGCGCGCCGAGGGTATCGAATTTGTGGGGGTCTTTAAGGAACTGAACAATCTCTTCAAGCTCTTCTTTTTCTTCATCTGCACCCGCAACATCAGCAAAGGTGGTTTTGCGTTTTTCGTCCTTGGCCTGCTTGATTCTTGCCTTACCGAAGCTGAGAGTGCGGTTGTTTTCGTTGGTCATTGTCTGATTCATGCGTCTGAACATAAAGAATGTCAAAGCACCCATGACAACAAGCAAAAGCAAGGTGGGAACAATGTTATACAGCCACTCCCCTGTTGAGCCTGCGATATAATCCGCCTTAATCTTGTTCTGGGGATTTTCACGATTATATTTTATAACACTCTCATGAATATCTTCAACAAACAAGCTGACGCTGGGAACGGTAAACGAGCGCTGCTGTTTTTCTCCCACGACGGTATAAACCAAAGCTCCGCTGCTGAGATTAAGCTTGTATTCGGTTACCTTGCCCTCATCAAAAAGCGAAACAATCTCATAATATTCGGTTTTTTCTCTGCTCTGAGACTGAGCATAGAAGAAAACGCCGAAAATAATCAAAAGCGGAATCAGAATATAGGACAGAATGGTTGGCAATTTCTTTTTGAAATTGCCCGAATTGTTGTTTTTAGTATTCAATTGGAATAATCACTCCTTAGATTATGTTGCCCTGCCAAAGGTGGAATTATTTTTCGTATACTTCTCTTTTGAGAACTCCGATAAACGGAAGATTACGGTATTTTTCATCGTAATCAAGACCGTAGCCTACGACGAACTCATCAGGAACTTCGGCTCCGGAATAATCCGCAAAAATATCGTCAACCGCCCTGCGCTCGGGCTTGTCAAGAAGAGTGCATATCCTCATGCTTTTCGGACTTCTGCTCATGAGAATTTTTTTGAGAGAGCTGAGAGTTTTTCCTGAGTCGAGAATATCCTCAACAATCAAAACATCATATCCCTCAAGGTTAATATCAAGGTCCTTAACTATTTTTACAACACCTGAGGACTCTGTTTTATTTTTATAGCTGGAAACGCACATAAAATCTATTGCGCACGGAACGGTTATGGCTCGCATCAAATCCGCCATAAATATAACCGAACCCTTAAGAACGCTGACCAAAAGAAGATTCTTATCTTTATAATCTTCACTTATCTGTTTGCCGAGACGTTCAACGATTTCACGAAGAGTTTCTTCACTATAATACACTTTTTCAATATCATTCAGCATTGCCGCTTTTCCTTTCACACCCCATATTTTTATCATCTCTGAAAATTTTGATTTTCAAAACTTTTTTTGTTTCTTTGGTTATTGCCGTTCTTGAATCGCATCCGATGCCTTCCACAAGAACAATACCCGCCTCATCGGCAAAAACTGCAATTTCATTCCGCTTCTCAGGCGGAACCGAAAGCTCATTAAAAAGCTTTTTGAGTGTTTTGCTGCATCCGCGCGTTCGGAGAGATATTCTGTCCCCCGCCTCACGGCTGCGAACAACCATTCTTCCGTGTATTTTATCACAGTCAAGGAAATATTCCAAGACCTGTTTTGAAATGTTTTGTAAATTATTTATTTCATTAACATGAACAATTTCAGTTTCAATCCGTGCCTCACCGAAACAAGTTTTTCCTTCAACCGTTTCTGCATTATAAGCAGCTCCGCCGTCCGACGGAAAATCAAGCATACCCTTGCGGACTCTTACGGTAACTCCGCCGTTAATCTGGATATTTCCTGATTTTTCAATCAAATCACAGATTTGAGCAACAAATTTCTGTTCAGGCGTAATGCCGACACATTCTTCGCATATTTTTATAATTGCCCGTTTTTTAACAGGAATCGGAGCTTCTGCAAGAATCAGCGCATCGAATCCGTTTTTTCTTTCCGAGTTTTTAACCAAACTCTCGGCAAGCGAAGAAAGAAAAGCTTCGTCTTCGTTGACGGAAGAAATGCATCTGCCTGCATTTTTCTCAAATGACGGATTGATTTTGCAAAGCTCTGTTATAACATTATGCCTTATTCTGTTTCGGGCATATTTAACATCCGCATTGGTTACATCGGTCACATATTCAATTGAATTCTTTTCACAGAAATCAAGAATTTCCGCTTTAGTGCATTCAATAAGCGGACGGATTATATTGTCCCTTTTAACCGGTATAGACCCAAGACCTCGCAAAGCGCTGCCTCGCGCAAAATTAAAAAGAAACGTTTCCACCCTGTCGCTCAAGTTATGAGCAGTTGCAATTATGATATTATCTCCCAAGGAATTGAAAAAGCCGTATCTTATTCTTCTGCCGCATTCTTCAAAGCTCTCACCGCTTTTTTCAGCCTCTTTGGCAACATCAGTTTTAAGAACATGAACGGGAACACCCATTTCGTTGCATTTTTGAACAACGAATTCTTCGTCTCTGTCAGCATCTGCACCGCGTAAGCAATGGTTAACATGTGCCGCACAAAGAGTTATTCCGTACTCATCCTTTACCGAGTTCAAAACAGCCAAAAGAGCCATCGAATCGCTTCCGCCTGAAACAGCAGCAACAACGCTTGCTCCTTTGGGAATCATATTATATTTTTTAATTACCGATTTTACTTTATTATTCATCGTGAATTTTTTCAAGCTGGAGGAACAGAGTGTGTTCGCCGTCCCACGCAAACTCAACGGTTCCGGTTTCGCCGTGTCTGTTCTTAACAACTATTACCTCAGCAATATTGGCATCCTGCTGCGGTGCCTCCGGTTCATCATCTTCTCTTTCGCCTTTATAATAATCGGGGCGGTAAAGCATCATAACAATATCGGCATCCTGCTCGATAGAGCCCGATTCACGAAGGTCTGAAAGCTGAGGTCTGTGGGATTTTCCCCTGCCCTCAGTGCCTCTGGAAAGCTGTGCACAGCATACAACAGGGATATTCAAATCCTTAGCCATCATTTTGAGATTTCTTGTTATTTCGCTGACTTCCTGAACGCGGTTTTCCGTTCTGGTGCTGCCCTTAATCAGACCGAGATAGTCGATAATAACGCACTCAACGCCGCCCAGACGCCTGGTTTTTGCCTTCATTTCGGGAACGGTGATGCTTGATGTGTCGTCAAAATAAAGCTCACAGTCATTGAGCGCACTGGTTGCCATACCGAGCCTTATCCACTCATCCTGGGAAATGTTGCCGTTTCTCATTTTCATGCTGGAAACGCGCGCTTCCGTGCCGAGAACTCTCATTGCAAGCTGTTCCTTTGTCATTTCAAGAGAGAAGAACAGCACCTTGCGCTTGCCCATTGCAGCAACATTGCGGGCAAGGTTGAGCGCAAAGCTGGTTTTACCCATCGCAGGTCTTGCGCCGATGAGAACAAGGTCGGATCGGTTAAGACCTGTAAGAATCTTATCCAAATCAGAATAGCCGGTTGTGTAGCCTTTATAAAGGTCTTTATCTTCGCCGGTAATTTTCTTCAAAGTATCATAAACATTGTTAACAATGATATCCTTGAGCTTGGACGGAGCGTTTGTTGTTTTGCCCTGGCGGATATTATATATTTTCTGCTCCGCATTATCAAGCAGAGTATCCGCAGTTTCTTCCTGATTAACAGCGCTTTCGATGGTTTCGCTGGATATGTTAATAAGAGTTCGCATATAAAACTTTTCGCGAACAATTTTTGCATACATCTCAACATTCGCTGTTGAAGGCACACTTTCGGCAAGCTGGAACAGATAATTTCTGCCCGAAGCATTGTCATAAACACCCTGCTGAACAAGCAAGTCAAGAATAACAAGCGGGTCAATAACCTTGCCCGTGCTGTCAATGGTTATCATCGCCTCAAAAATCGCCGAATGCTGCGGAAGAAAGAACGCTTCGGGGCTTATAAAAACCGCCGCTTGGGACAGGCAAGACGGGTCAACAAGAATGCTGCCGAGCACAGCCTGCTCAGCCTCCGCGCTGTAAGGCATTGTTATATTGTCAAATGAAAGCAAACCGTTATCTGCCATTTTTATTCTCCGTTCGGATTATTATTCGCCAACCATTACAAACAGCGAAGCGCTGATTCCGTTATAAAGCTTAACTTCAACAGGATAAGTTCCGAATGACTTGATATCCTCAACAACAACCTTGCGCTTGTCAAGCTGCATTCCGAACTGCTTTGAGATTATTTCCGCAACATCCTTTGAGGTTACGGAACCGAAAAGCTTGCCGTTTGCGCCTGCCTTGGCAGAAAGCTTAACGGTTTTGCCTTGAAGCTTTGCAGCGCTTTCTTTTGCAGCGGCAATCTCGGTTTCAATGCGGTGCTTTTCAGCTGCTTCTCTGTTTTTAAGCTCGCTCATAGCCTGTGAGTTTGCTTCAACCGCAAGCTTGCGAGGGAAAAGAAAGTTTCTTGCGTAACCGTCCGATGTGTTAACAAGCTCACCTTTCTTGCCAAGTCCTTTAACATCCTGTGTCAATACTACTTTCATATTAGTTCTCCTTAATTCGAGTTTTTTCAAAAAATTCTTTAATTGCGGCATTCAGCTGCACCTTCGCCTGAGCCATGTCACAGCCCTTGAGCCTGCATGCCGCCATATTTTGATGGCCGCCTCCGCCGAGCGCCTCCATAACAAGCTGAACATTGATTTCTCCGAGACTGCGCGCCGAAATATTTATTGCTCCGCCGTTTTCAAACAAAACAAACGAGGCTTTTATTCCGCTTACTTTAAGAAGCTCGTCCGCAGCCTGAGCTGAAATAATTCTGATGTCGGGTGAATCAAATTCCGCCTGAGAAACAGCACAGCTCATAAAGCTTTCAGCCGAGGAAATAACCTTTGTGCGCAATTTGTTAACCTCCATGGAGGTTGCAAAAAGCTTTTTAACGCTGACGGTATCGGCATTTTTATCCTTAAGAAATGCTGCGGCCTCAAAGGTTCTGACTCCCGTGCCGACAACGAAATCCTTTGTGTCAAGCATAATGCCTGCAAGCAAGGCTTCCGCCACCGTTTTGGTAATGGCTATGTCAGGATTCATATATTGCAAAAGTTCGGTAACCATTTCGCAAGCCGAAGAAGCTCCGGGGTCATGGTGAAAAATAACCGCACTTTCAATATTCATAACAGCTCTGCGGTGATGGTCAATAATCACCCGCATCTCTGCTTTTTCATAAAGCTTCGGAAACTCCAGCAAGCTCTCGATATGGGTATCCACCACAATGAGCAAACTTTTTTTGCCGAGCTGTTCAAGAGCCTTATCCTGCCCGACTATCAGCTCACCCATACCCTCTTTTTCAAGCTTTTCTATGAGGCTTGATGCCAAAGTTTTCTTTTTGTCCGTTGCAATACACACGGGGATATTAAAACTTTGAACTGCGCACGCAATACCCACCGCAGCACCGATTGCATCAAGGTCGGTATATGAATGACCCATAATTATAACATTTGATGCGGATTTTATAAGCTCTGAAAGAGCTGAGCCGACAACGCGGCTTTTAACCTTGTTGCGCTTCTCGGCGCTTTTTGAAACGCCGCCGATATAGTCATAGCCGTCCTTGGTTTTGATTGCAACCTGGTCACCGCCCCTGCCGAGCGCCATTTCAAGAGCTTTTCTTGAATTTCTTTCGCATTGCTTGATATTATCGCCTGCAGAAACGCCGACTGAAAGAGTTGCTCCTGTTTTTCTTCCCTTGAACTCATAATCTCTGACAGTTTCAAGAATAGAAAATCTGTTTTCAATCATTTTTGTTATGTTTCTGCGCTCGGTAATGATAAGATAGCGGTCATCGCTTATTCTTTTGATAACGCTGTCATAAGATTCAGACCAGTTATCAAGTGCCGCTTCAATCTGACTTTTTATTTCTGTTCTCTCGCTGTCACGAAGCTCTGTTCGGGAATCATCAAGATTATCAAGCTCAATCAAAACCGCATAGGGTCTGGATTTAAAATACTCAAGCTCCGTTTGCCTGAGTGATGTGTTATCGAGATAATACAGCGCACAGTAATTTTTGCCGCCTGAAAGATACTTGATTGTGTAAACGGTGTAATATTTATCATTCACACAAATGCTTGTTTCTTCCTCATTTTTTAAAACATCAAGCTTTATTCCGCCTGTGAATTTTGCAATATTCTCTGCCGCCGTGATTTCACAGAATGAAATTTCATTCAAAAACCTGTTGCTGCACCAAGCTATGTAGCCTTCCTCGTCACAAACCGCAACGGGGAAAGGAAAGGTTGAGAGCACCTTTTGATCAGTAAAATCAAGCTTCTTTGATGTTTTTATAAGAAAACGTTTATATCTGTTTTTGGCGGACAAAGCCCTGTAAACCGCAATAACGCAAACAATCAAAAATGCAATGCATTCGGCAATTGCAAGCCTCGGCTCAACGAAAGCGGTCATAGCAACAAAGGCCGCGGCAATCACCGCAGTCAGGCTTATCATCAGACCGTCATACCAAAAACCTTTGAATTTCATTTAGACCTCCATAATAATCGGAAGAATCATGGGACTTCTCTTTGTTTTTTCATAAACAAAATGTGAAACCGCATCTCTGAGTTTGCCCTTTATTGCACCGATATCGCTTATATTGCTGTAATAGCAGCTTTCGAGCGACTTTTCGGCAATTTTTCTTGCCTGCGTAATAAGTTCCTCAGCTTCTTTAACATAAACAAAGCCTCTCGAAACAACCTCGGGGCCTGCAATCAGCTGACCTGTTTCATAATCAATCGAAGCGGTAACAACAATTATTCCGTCTTGGGCAAGATGCTTTCTGTCACGCAAAACAACGCTGCCTACATCGCCTACGCCGTATCCGTCAACAAAAACCTTACCTGCGGGAACGGCAGCGCCCTGCTTGATTGACTTGCTTGTCATTTCCGCAACATAACCGTTATCGGCAATAAAAATGTTTTCCTTGCCGATACCCATTCCCTCAGCCAAAGCAGCGTGCTTACGAAGATGCTTCTGCTCGCCGTGAACGGGAATGAAATATTTGGGCTTAACAAGACCCATTATAAGCTTCAGTTCTTCCTGGCATGCATGGCCGGAAACATGAACGTCATACATCTTTTCATAGATAACATGAGCGCCAAGCTTGAGAAGCTCATTAACGACCTTTCCAACGGTCTTTTCATTGCCCGGAATGGGAGTTGCCGAAATAATAACATAATCGTTCGGGCAGATTTCAACCTTCTTGTGGTCTGAAAAAGCCATTCTAGAAAGTGCCGACATCGGTTCTCCCTGGCTGCCGGTTGTTATGATAACAATATTCTCTGCAGGATAACGGTTAATCAAATCCGCATTGATAAGAACATTTTCGGGGATATTCAGATAACCGAGCTGAGCGCTTATATTAACAACGTTTTCAAGGCTTCTGCCGATAATTGCAACCTTGCGGCCGAGCGAGCTTGCAACATTGATTATCTGCTGAACTCTGTGAATATTCGAAGCAAAGGTTGCAACGATTATTCTGCCCTTGCCTGCTTTTCTGAAAAGCACCTCAAAGGATTCGCCAACCTTGCGTTCACTTTCGGTATAGCCCGGCCTTTCCGCATTGGTTGAATCCGAAAGAAGGCAAAGAACTCCTTCATCGCCAAGCTGGGCAAAGCGCGAAAGGTCAATCATGCCGCCGTCAATCGGAGTGCTGTCGATTTTGAAGTCACCGGTTTGGATGATTGTTCCGCAGTCACATTTTATCGCAAGAGCTATGGCATCGGGAATTGAATGGTTAACATGAATCGTTTCAACGGAGAAGCCGCCGAGTTTGATTATATCGCCCGGAGAAACCTCATGGAGCTTAACGCTGTTTAAAAGCCCGTGTTCCTTGAGTTTGCCCTGAATAAGACCGATTGTGAGTTTGGTTCCGTAAACTGGAATATTGACGGTTTTGAGAAGATAGGCAAGGCCGCCGATATGGTCCTCATGGCCGTGAGTTATTACAATGCCTTTAATCTTATCTGCATTTCGCTCAACATAGGAAAAATCGGGAATAACAAGGTCGACGCCAAGCATTTCAGGGTCAGGAAAAGCAAGACCGCAGTCAACAAGAAGCATATCGTCCTTATATTCATAAAGAGTCATGTTTTTGCCAACTTCATTAAGGCCGCCCAAAAAAGCAATTTTAACGGGAATTTCATTTGCTTTTTTATTATATTTTTTAGCTGAACCGTTTCTCGGCTTTGAGTATGACGTTTTTTTGCTTTGCTTGAGCTGATTGCTCTGAGATGCTCGGTTCTTCTGCTGTGATTTAGATTTCTGGAAAGTTTCTTTATTGGAATTGTTTTTTTTCTGCATACTGTCTCCTTTTTTCAAAATTTGTTTCGGTTTAAAATATATAATCAAGATGCAAAGTTTATGTTAATGAGGCAGCAGGCTCCTGCCCCATCATATATATTATCTCTTTATCACTACAATGTCAAGTTTTAGCTATAAAATAATATATAATATAGATATAGAAGCTATTGATGTTCGGATGCAGAATTAAGGATTTCTTCAATGTCAGCGCAAAGCTCATTAGCGGCCTCCATTGTATCCGCCTCGGCAAGAATCCTCACTCTGTCACCGCTGCGCACGGGAACTATCAGCAGCTTTCCGTTGCTTTTAACAAGCCTAATACCCTCAAAATCGTTCTTTTTTCTTGCTGTTTCTTCACCAACAACAGAAGCCAGATATGAGGGAGAAAAACTTATTGAAACGGTTTTTCTGACAATATATTTTTCGGGAAGCTCCGACAAAAGCGTTTCAATGCCGCACTCGCGCTCCTTCATAATCGATAAAAGCTTAACGGCAAGGAACAGTCCGTCCCTGACAAAAATCTGTTTTGCGGCAAGCCTGCGCGCCGCCGAATCCGAATTATCCGCAGGAGTACTAAGATATCTGAACACTTTTCTGCCGCACATCTGAGCAAGCGAATCAAGAAAATCAGGAGCATCATAGGGAATTGCTATATCCCTGCCGTTTTTCATTTCATTCAAACAGCATACCGCCAAAAGCTTCTCATGGTCAATTCGTCCGTTCTGAGTTTCGGCATTAAGTTGCAGTCCCGAAGCATCAACATTAAATACAAGGTCTGCATCCTCACAGGCACCAAGGCGCAAAACACTACTCTGTAAAAGCGAACGAACGCTTTCGTTTTCACTTTTAACCGTTACACCAATCCCCTGAAGGCCGTGCGGCGCCTGCTTCAAAAGCTCCTGATTATAAAGAAGCTTAACATTTGACATGTCGGATATTTCTGTTATTTCATTTTCTTCAGCTTCACGGAATTCGCATTTTGACATGCCGCTTTCAATTTCTCTTTCAAAGCATCGGGTTATTGAAAGCCCGCCCTCGCCGCATATTTTGATTTCTTTTTCTTGTTTGCCCGCAACAAAAAGTCCTGCACTCAAGCCGCAGAAATTCACCAAAAAATTCAGCTGAGCTTCAAAGCATTCCCCGAAATCCCAAACCGCTGCGCCCGCTCCGGCAAGGCCTGAGGTTATTGCAAGCTTCATTATCTCCGCGCTTTTTGAACCGTCCGCGGCAATGCCTGATTTTTTTCCGTTTCGCGTGCCTGCAACCGCGGCGCCAAGGCGCACACATGTTTCCGCATTAAGAAATGTGCCGTTCTTTTCGTCAAGCCCGTTTTCGCCAAGATATTCCGCCTTTATGCTGCCGTATTTTACGTTTGACGTAACCGCCGCGCCCGAACCGACTATTTTGCCGGGCCAAACAAGAACATTAGGCTTTAGGCACGCGCTCTCACCGATAACACAGCCTGCTCCCGCCACGCTGTTTTCAAACATCTGAGCTCTGCTTTTCAAAGCCGCTCCTGAGCATATCAAAGCGCCTGTCACCGCAGAGTCCGACGCAAGCCAGCTGTTTTCAAGCACGGTGCAATATCTCACCTTGGCATTTGCTCCGATATAACTGCTGTCATCAATCACCGCATAGGGTCCTATTACCGCTCCGTCACAAATCTCAACCTCAGAGCCGATATAAACGGGCGGAACAATGCTGTAGTCACCCTTAGGCAAACTATCCTTAACATATATTCCGCTTGCCGATGCTCCTATGGGCATCTTCATCTTTCTGTCAAAAACATCCCTCTGGCATTTAAGATATGATTCGATATTGCCTACATCGCACCAATAATCGCCTGTATGATAGCAATATATGGGCATATCGCGTTCAAGCATCAGCGGAAACAAATCGGCGGCAAAATCATATTTTTTGCCTTTCGGAATAAGCTTGAGACATTCGGGATTTATAATATAAACTCCCGTGTTTGCAAGGTTGCCTACCGCCTGCGTCCAAGAAGGTTTTTCAACAAATCCGACAACCCTGTTTTCGTTGCCTACCTTTACAATTCCGTATTCGCGTGGGTCTTTTGTATCAGTTGCCACAACCGTCACCATTGCACCGCTTGCCTTGTGATAAGCCATAATTTTTGAAATATCAAAATTGCACAAAGCATCTCCGCTGATTACAACAAACGGCTTGTCAAAATACGCCGCCGCATTCCGAACGCTTCCCGCCGTTCCGAGCGGCTCATCCTCACGGTAAAAACTCAGATTAAGATTTTTATAACCCGACTCATAATTTTTTTCAATAACATGAGGCATATATCCCAAGGTAAGCGCAGCTTCGGTTACGCCGCCGGAAATCAACGAATCAAAAATATATTCAATAATCGGTTTCCCCAGAATTCTTGCCATCGGCTTTGGAAGAGTGCATGTAAGCGGTCTTAGCCTGCTGCCCTCACCGCCTGCCATAATAATTGCTCTCATCAAATCAACCCTTTCACAGATTTTTACACAGCAATATTATTGGCAAAAATACGGCAAATAACCGATTTATCTATTGTTAAATTCAAAAACGGATGATATAATGACTTAAAACTTAAATTCATGGAGAATTATTATGTCCGAACTTAAAAAAGTCAGCATTTTTACAGACGGTGCCTGCTCCGGCAACCCCGGGCCCGGAGGATGGGGCGCAATCTTGCGCTACGGCAGCCGCGAGCTTGAACTCAGCGGCGGCGAAGCCTCAACAACAAACAACCGCATGGAGCTTACCGCTGTTATTGAAGCGTTGAAAAAGCTTAACCAAAAATGCGACGTAACAATTTACACGGATTCAAAATATGTTGCAGATGCTTTTTTGCAGGGCTGGATTTGGAACTGGTTGAAAAACGGATGGAAAAAAGCCGATAAGAAACCCGTTTTAAACCCTGAACTTTGGCAGACTCTTTTAACGGAAATCAACAAACACGAATATAAAATAATATGGGTAAAAGGCCATGCCGGCCACCCCGAAAACGAACGCTGCGATAAGCTTGCAACGACGCAGGCTGCAAAATATATGTAAAAGGGTGATTATATGAACATATTGGCCGTTATCATGTTTGTTTTTGCCGTTTTCTCGGCAACCGCTACCACGCTTTCCTATGTTTTACCTGCATGCAGAAAAAACTATCTGCCTGTAAAAATGCTTTGCTCTGCTTTGTTCCTCGCAACAGGCTTTTTTGCCGCAATGGCCGAAGGTTTTTCATGCGAATATTCATATCTCATTGTTGTTGCGCTCCTTTTCGGACTTATCGGTGACTTTTTCATTACATGGCGCGACGGAAAAGCTTTTTTGCTCGGAGTGCTGTTTTTCTCAATAAATCATCTTCTCTATATTTATACTTTCGGGTTTGATAAATGCAAGCCTTCCATTATGCCCCATTGGAAATATATGGTTGCAGGCTTCCTTGTTGTTTCCGTTGCTGCCGTCTTACATATAAAAATGGATGAAATTAAATTCACAGGAAAAAACAAGCTCATGAATGTTTATTCCGTTATACTCATGGTTTCCTTTGTGTTTGCGGTCACAAGAGGCGTTGTTTCATTTCTCGCAGGCAACAAAGCATTCGGACTTATGCTTATGATTGGCGGCGCATTATTCATGATTTCCGATGCTTTTCTCGGCGCTCAGCTTTTCGGCAAGCCAAAAACCAAGCACCCCGAAGCATTTGTTTTGTTCACCTATTTCCCGGCTCAAACCCTGTTTGCACTAAGCATATTTTTTCAATAATTTTTCACTATAACAGCAATAAACACCTTCGAGATCAAACCTCGAAGGTGTTATTTTTTGCTATATGTTTTAACTTAAACACTCATAAAATCACACTATACGCAATTAATACCAAAGAAAACCGAGAAGAAGAATTCTGATTATCCATTGCCACCAGGCATATTCAACTTCAACCTCAAACACGGCAGTTAAGCCATCGTATTCAACGGTTATAACCTGGCTGCCGATTTTTGAAGCATCAAAGCCCGTTGCTTTAATTTTTGAAATATCCGTTACGGTTTCAGTTTCTCCGTTCTCTTTTGTAACATCAATTGCAATGCCGCTTAAATCAATATTTCCTCCTTTGTAGGTATAAGAAGTTTTATTCGGTAACGAAGAAATTTTTATTGAAGGTTCATAAGAAAATTCGGGTTCATCTTCAACCCACGAAGCAGTTAACACAGTATCTTTGGCGGGTACAATATATTTATCCGCTGTTTTTTCGCCGTTTTCATCAACCCAACCGTCAAACTTACAGCCGACTCTTACAGGCTCATCGGCAATAAATTCCTCTCCAACAGTTTTAACAAATTCTTTTTCGTTCGTTCCGTCAGCAAACATTCCGTCACCGGCTTTCAAAACAACCGTGCTCTGTGTGGTCAAGGGATAATAAGTAACCGACGTTTCAACATCAATTTCAAAAAGCCCTGTTGTTTCCTCAACCGATGAATTTTCTTTGCCGACAGGAAGATTAATATGAGCATAAACACCGTCAGCGCTGTTCATTATTGTTTCTTCAACAACAAAGAATTTGCCCTCACCCGTTGCGGTTTCAAGCACCTGCAGCTCAAACTCCGCAAACCATTGCTCACCGCTTATTTTTTTAGAAACGGCAGGAGAAAAATGATATGTTATTGCCAGCCCCGTATGACTTTCGGCAAACTCCTCGGCTATATATCCGTGCTTAATAAGGTTTGTGATGATTCTGTTTGTTTTGCTCAACTTTGCAAAAGAACCGCTCACCCCGTTAATTGCAGCTGAACTGTCAGGAGAATCGTTAACCGTCAGAAAGTCTGAAGTATCAGTTAAATATGAATCGGCGAAAAAATCATCGCTGTAAAAAACAATTATATCTCCGGCGTTGGTAAAATAGTCGGTTTCAACAAAAAGTCTTGCCTTAACTTTTTCTCCGGGCGCTGCCTTTTCTGTATAAACCCACGAATCGCTATGCTCGTCAAAACGGTAAAATTCGGTTTTGAAGCTCAATTCATCGGCTGTTTGCGCAGCATCGGCAACAGTTAGCACACATGTGTCACCGTTATTGAAAATTCCGACAGCCGCACCAAGAATCACAGCTGCGGCAAATAATAAAGAAATCAGTTTTATAATACAGTTTTTCATTGCTGATTTTTACCTCCTCGGAAACTCTTGAACAAAATTATAACATTAAACGTCTGTTATTTCAAGAATACAAGTGATTATTACCCTTGCAGTTCAGCCAAAAAACGTTTTTTAAAATTTCCCTTTTAAAAAAGCCATACAGACGGCAATAATATTAACGGTGAAAAGAATGAAATCATTATGGACAAAAGACATTGTTATGCCTGAATTCCCGACGCTGAAAGAGGACGTGAAAACAGATGTTTTGATAATCGGCGGCGGAATTGCAGGCATACTCACGGCTTTTTTTCTGCACAAGCAAGGTGTTGATTATATCCTTGTTGAAAAAAGCAGAATTTGCAGCGGAAACACACAAAACACCACGGCAAAAATCACGTTTCAACACGGGTTGATTTATAACAAAATCCTGAAAGATATCGGTACCGACGGTGCCCGTCTTTATTTGAACGCCCACAAATCCGCCTTTAAAAAATACGAGCAGCTCTGCCAAAACATTGATTGCGATTATGAAAAAAGGGATAATTATGTCTATTCCGTCAACTGCAGAGAAAAGCTCGAAAACGAGCTTGAGGCATTGGAACAAATCGGATATCCCGCAGAATTTTGCAAAAGCATTCCGTTGCCGCTAAAAAACGATGGCGCAGTAAAATTCGCTAATCAGGCGCAGTTTCATCCGTTAAAATTTCTTTACGAAATTTCAAAGAATCTGAATATTTTCGAAAACACCTTTGTGCGTGAATTGGCAGGCAACTCAGCTGTTACGGATACGGGAAAAATCCAGGCAAAAAGTATAATTGTGACAACTCATTTTCCGTTTATCAATAAGCACGGAAGCTATTTTATAAAACTTTATCAGCACCGCTCCTATGTTATTGCGTTGGAAAACGCACAGGAGGTTAACGGAATGTATGTTGACGAAAATGATACAGGGCTTTCTTTCAGAAATTACGGCAATCTGCTCCTTCTCGGCGGCGGCGGACACAAAACAGGCAAAAACGGCGGAAACTGGAACGAGCTGCGTGATTTTACCGCAAAAAACTATCCCGAAGCAAAAGAAAAATATTTCTGGGCTGCCCAAGACTGCATCAGTCTGGACAAAATACCGTATATCGGCCAATATTCAAAAAGGACTTCAAATTTTTATACTGCAACAGGCTTCAACAAATGGGGAATGACGGGAGCCATGCTTTCAGCGATGCTTCTGAGCGATATTGTTGCCGGCAGAAAAAACGAGTTTCTTGAGCTTTTCAGCCCTTCAAGAAGCATTTTGAAACCACAGCTACTTGTCAACGGATTTGAATCGGCAAAAAACCTGCTTACCGTCAGCGAAAAAAGATGCCCGCATCTCGGGTGCGCACTAAAATGGAACAAAGCCGAGCATTCCTGGGACTGCCCGTGCCACGGCTCAAGGTTTTCGCATGACGGAAAACTTTTGGACAACCCTGCAAACGGCAATCTAAAAAAACAAATGAGGTGATTTAACATGGCCAAGAAAGGCATGAAACGAGCAAACGTAACCCACACAAAACCGAAGAACCAAGCAGCTGCCGTTCCCGAAATCAACGGCAAAGCAAAGCACGGTCATGCACAAGTTAAGCCGATTATTGCCGGCACAAATGCTCCGCAATTAAAAGTCTATCATGCACCGTCCAATGCGGAAAAAGCAATCCCCTATGCATATCCCGCAATTGACAGCGACCTTGCAAGAGATAACCTCCAAAACGATTTAACGGCAGCCGATATTCAGGATTTATAGAGAAAAGCACCGTGCGGTTAATTCAGCCGCACGGTGCTTATTTATGACTTAAATCTGTTTCGGGAGTTCTTACCGCCGTCACGGTTAACCTTTGAAACAAGTATTGTATCGCTCCCTATCACTTCAATATCCTCCCAACAAACACGGATTCTTTCGCGTCTGCCGCAGATTCCCCAAAACTTCGGCCTGCCAAAAATAATCAGAGCCACAACGCGCCCGCAGCAGGAATCAACCTCAACATCGCTCACAAGTCCCAAGCGGCAACCGTTGCATTTATCAATAACTTCTTTACATCTCAACTCGGTTATACAGCAATTCATATCACACCTCCACATATAAAATTATATGACAAAAGAAAAAAAACAGACCGCACAAAGTCAATTCTTTGTGTCGGTCTATGCTGTTTTTCAGATTTCTGAGCAAAAACATCACGCTCAGATTATATAAAATCACCGTTTAGGGTGATGTTGTTTCGGAGGCGTAAGCCCATTCCTTATGCGTTAAGCAAAGCATTGAGCTCAAAGATTTTAAAAAGCTTTTTGAATGTAAGGAACTTCTTCTCGCCTGCGATTTCGTTGATAAGCTTTTTCTCTGCTGCGTAATTTGATACTTCGTAGAATTTCATAACATTCATCCTTTCTTGTTCGTTGTGGCTTTATTATACATCATTTCCAGAAAAAGTCAAGTGATTTTGCACAAAAACAAATGCATGTTTTTGTGCAATTGTCACAAATAATTAGCTTTTTCAAATTATTCAGCCTAAACATAATAAAGGAAGAAGTTCAAAATTTTTTGTTCATTTTGTATATTTAAAGATGCATTTTTTGTTATTTTTGAACAAACAAAGTCTTTTACCTAAAAATACCTCAAAAAAACTTTGTTGAACTTTTTTATTCAAAAACGCAGATATCTTTGGTTATAAAAGCCGAATCGCTGTATTTTTTGGCACAGGATTCAAAAATTCCCGCAATCTTTCCGTTCATATCATCAATGCCCTCAAGCATAGGAGGCTGGCGATGCGTTGCGGTTTTTGCGCTGTTTCTCAAATGATATCCGTTAACCGACACCTCACCGTATTTAACCGAAAAATCACTTTCCCCTTTTGTCACGTCATTGTAATACACAAGGAAAGAGTCGTTATTTCTTCCGTAAGAAGTGCTCAAAGCAAAGGTTCCGTCAGGAAGCCTTGCAAAGCCCTGAATGCAGTTGGGCGTTGTGAACACCATAGCCGGAACGCAGATTTCTGTTTTCTCTGCCGCAAATTTTTCTGCAATATCATTAAGCAAATATGCGTTACATCTGCTGTAGGTAGTTTCAAAAAGCGAAATAACTTTGTGATGTGATTTATCGGTATCGTAGCTTCCGTCAGAAGTGTAAGTATAAAACTCACCCGCATAGAGGTATTTGCCGTCACAGTTAAGATAAGAGCATTTAACATCTGTGGAAATATAATTTACCAAGTCGATGCTTTCTCCGTCGCTCAATGCCGAAATCTCTGCAAGCTCAAGCCTGTAAATATTTGAACCGTGGCAAACGTAGAGATATGATTCATCAACGGCAATTCCGCCCACATGCCCGGTAAAATCTTTGCCTGCGCGTTTTAAAGCGATTGTTTTTATTCTGCTTTTGCTTTCGGCACTCACAACGGAAATGACCGACGCTTTTTCTTCATGATAATAAGAAATAAAATTAAGGTTTTCCGTTTCGCTGAAGCAATATCCCTGAGGAACAAATCCGTTTTCGGTTTCCGGGATTTCGCAAATTTTATCATAATGATTATAATTCCTTGTTTCAAAAAGGCGGCGAACAACCCTGAAAAACTCTTCAAGCTTGCCTTCAATAAGCAATCTTGTTTCGCTGACATCACCATTGGTTATGCCTTCAAAAGCCGAAACATTCATTGAAAAGCACGATAAAACAATGGCGATTGCCGCAATAATAGCCGATATTCTTTTAATTTTCATTTTTACCTCCGCATAATTAAAGGCGACCGAACGGCCGCCTTATTAAATTTCTGATTCACGGAAGCCTGCAAAGCATTTCGCAAAGCTCCAAATAGAATTCTTGTGTTTTATTTTTATCCGAAAAAAGGCCGATGGCAGCCCCGTGATCACCCTCTTCAACGGGCATAACATTCCACACACCTTTGGTAATATTCTCACCGTCATACTCGGTATGAGGCTCATCAAGGGGATACTTTGCGCTTTCCGTATTAACCAAAGCATCATTGGCGTGCCAGCTTTCGTCATAAACAACACCGGTCTCAGGGTCAACGAACTCAGGCATAATGCCCATCGCAACTGCAGTAAGGAATATAACGGGATTGGTGTTTAATTTCGGAACATCCATACCAAGCAAATCAAGCTCGGTTGTTGTTGAAAAAGCATAGGAAAAATAATAGATATCTTCATTAATTGAAAGCGTTTCGTTAAGCTTTCGTGTTCCTTCCGGAGTCAGGTCATACAGACAAGAATCATCGCCGTTATCAAGCACACGCTTCATTGCAACAAACAAATTATCCGCACCGTCAACACCGGGAATTTCGGTTAATCCGTACTGCTCCAAATGGAAATCCACCAAACGGCCGTTGAAATATGTTCTGCCTGCAATGCCCGCATACAGATAGCTCAAAGTCTGAACAACGTCATATAAATTCAGCATAACAAGAGGATAATAAACCGATGAGCTGTTATGGGGCGTGCATATTGTTGTTGCGCTTTTCACCCAGTCGCCCTTACCGCCCGTGAAAAGGCCGGAAATATCATCGGGAGCAGTAGCTTCCATTTCCTCGGGAGAGCCTTCCGTTAAAAGCTGAATAAGCATTCTGACGGTTGTGCCTCCGAAACTGTGGCCTATCAGATGAATCTGATGAATTTTTCCGTTTTCATCAAGCTCGCCCCACTCGGGTATCAAGGCGGTATAATATGTTCTGCCGTAACGGTCATGATTGTATTTTTGCGAGTGAGCAACGCCGTAATCAACCGTTGAACCGATAATCTGTGCATAAAGCTCACATGCTCTGTCCCATGCGCTGCTTAAGGGTCCTACGGAAGCGGAGTAGCATTCATAACCATTCTGCTGCAAATACTGCATCAGGTCGCCCGTTGTTGCTCCCCAATAGGGCATAAGGCCGTTAATTCCCTCTGCGCCGCCCCAACCGTTGAGACCGTGAACAAAAACAAACGGTTCTTCATTTTTGGGCTTCCAGCTGTCCTCTGCAGCAAAAGCTGACACCGCAAAAGACGAAATCAGCATTGAAGCAATAAGAACAAAACTTATCAGTCTGCGTATTTTCATTTTAACACTTCCTCTCTGACTATAATTATATCACAACATATTAATTTTTTGTTAAGAAAAAACGGACAATTTTGCGCAATTGTCCGTTTTTTAATAATTAGTTTAAATTGCCGACCTTTCTGATAATGGACGCAAGTTCATCAACATCCATAATTTTGGGAACGGGATAAAGAGGATTGCCTTCCTTATTGGCTCTCTTTGCGATGGTTTCAATATCCTTTTCCTGAACTTCAAGATGCTCGGGGATGTTAAGCAGCTTGTTAAGTTCCTTGATTTTTGCAATGAAAAGATTAGCCTTCTGTGCCTCATTCATGCCTGCGGTTTCAAGGCCTGCGATATCCGCAAGCTTTGCAAGAGGCGCATAAGCGGTTTCGCCGAAAGCTTCAAGAACATAGGGAAGGATAACTGCATTGGCAAGGCCGTGAGGTGTTCCGTACATGCCGCCGAAATTATGGGCAATGGCATGAACATAGCCTACATAAGCTCTTGTGAAAGCAATACCTGCAAGATAGGAAGCTTCAAGCATATTCTCTCTTGCTTCAATATCCTTGCCGTTTTCATAAACCTTAAGTATATTTTCAAAAATCATTTTGGTTGCTTTTTCTGCTGCAGCGATTGTGCCCTTAGTGTTGCTGTGACCGATATATGCCTCAACTGCGTGTGTAAGAGCATCCATACCTGTTGTTGAAGTTATATGAGGAGGCAGGCCGACAGTAAGCTCGGGATCAAGAACCGCATATTTCGGGCGAAGAACGGGATCCTGAAGAGCGTATTTTTCATGAGTTGACGGATCGGAAACAACGGCCGCAATGGTTGTTTCGGAGCCGGTGCCTGCGGTTGTGGGGACGGCATAAATAGTGGGCAGTTTTTTAAGAATTTTAAGCGTACCGCGCATCTTCTGAACGGTTTTGTTGGGTCTGGCAATTCTTGCTGCTGCAACCTTTGCACAGTCCATGGGAGAACCTCCGCCAAATGCAATAACGGCAGAGCAGTTATTATCAACATAAAGCTGCCTTGCATCTTCAATATTATTGATAGTCGGGTTAGGCTGTGTTCCGTCATAAACGGCATACTTAACACCGGACTTGTCAAGGCCTTCAAAAAGGCCGTCAAGAAGATGAAGCCCCATAAGACCCTTATCAGTTACAACAAGCACGCTGTTATGGCCGTTAGCCTTAACAACCTCGGGAAGCTTTTTAACGCTGCCTGCGCCCTTAACAAGCTCAGGCTCTTTCCAATTCAGAAAGTTAACCGCAACACGGAAAATACCCTGATATGTTCTGCAATACATTTTAAAAAGTGTTGATGCTGCCAAAATAATTACCCCTATTCAATATAAATTCTAAATTTAGTATAACATATTTACTTTAATAACGCAATAGAAAATATCATTGTTGCAATTGTATAATAAATATGCTATAGTTAATATGATTATAATGGCATCTAAATTTCTCGGAAAGGATTAAGAATCATGTTAAAAATCACAACATCCGAAAAAAACTTCGTCGATTCTGCCGGCAGACAAAGAATTTTTAACGGTGTTAACCTTTGTGAAAAAGGTTGGCATTCTGACGAAAGCTCAAAAAGAAAATACGCATTCGATTTTGATGAAAAGCTGATTTCCGAACTTAGCAAAAAAGGATTTAATCTTGTAAGACTCGGATTAACATGGGATTCCGTTGAACCCGAACCCGGCAAATACAACGAAGAAAACCTTGATAAAATTCAAAAAGTTGCTGACCTTTGCCAAAAGTACGGGATATATTTTTATCTTGATATGCATCAGGATCTTTACAGCGGCGCTCCGCTGACGGCGGGTGACGGCGCACCCGAATGGGCCTGCATAACAGACGGCGCCAAATTCACTCCCACAAAGCTCGTTTGGGCAGAAGGCTATTTCTGGGGCAAGGCCGTTCACAAAGCTTTTGACCATTTTTGGGCAAACGATAAATATAACGGCATTCCGCTGCAAACATACTATTGCAACATGTGGAAGCATGTTGCAGAACGCTTCAAGGATCATCCCGCCCTTTTCGGCTTTGATCTTCTCAACGAGCCCTTCCCCGGAACAGACGGCGGCAAGGTTTTCCGCAAGCTGATAACAAACCTTGCCAAAACGGTTATTACTGATAAAAGATGCAAAAAGCTTTGGATGCTTAAACAGCTTTTGAGCGGAAATGCCATCCGTGTTTTGGAACCGTTTAACGACCCGAGCCTTTTCAGAAAGGTCACAAGCGCAGGCGATGAGCTTATCAGGAAGTTCGACACCGGCGTATATTCCGAATTCATCAACAAAACCGCTGCTGCTGTTCGTGAAGTTACCGACAATGGCATAATCATAATGGAAAACAGCTACTATTCAAATCTCGGAATTCCGTATTCGGCACCTGCCGTCAACTATAACGGCAAACGTGAAGAAAAGCTTTGTTTTGCTCCTCATGCTTATGATTTGATGGTTGACACACCTGCATATAAATATGCAAGTAATTCAAGAGTCGGTTCAATATTCGATGAACATAAAAGGTCGCAGGACAGGCTCAATGTACCTGTTATTGTTGGCGAATGGGGCGGCCAATCCGAAGGAACCGATTGGCTCTATCATATTGAATATCTTCTTGACAAATTTGACGGGAACAAGTGGAGCCAGACCTACTGGGCATATTATGACGGACTGCTTGAAAATCCAATCATGGATTGCTTAATCAGAACTGCGCCCGTTGCCGTTTGCGGAACAATTGACAGCTATCATCTCGACAGAGAAAACAACGTCTTTACTCTTGAATACAGCCAGAATAAAGAATATGAATTACCCACGGAGATTTACCTTCACAAAGCTGCAAAAAGCATTCAATGCGATGGCGAATATGTTCTTGAAGCAATTGACGCGGAAAGCGGAGCTGCAATGCTTAAAATCAATGCAAATCAAGGTAAGCATAAGGTTGTTATTACTTTTTAAAACGAAAAAGGGCGGGATTTAACCCGCCCTGAATCATTAAATAAACAATGTTGAAAACTTTTCAACCGAAGCTAAGGAAAGCAAATCGTCACCGGCAACGATAATATGGTCGGCCAGTCTTATACCCACCCCTGCAAGAATTGAAGAAAGCTCGCTTGTCATTGCCAAATCGTCCTTTGAAGGAGCGGCAATGCCGTTGGGATGATTGTGGGCAAAAATAACCTTGTCGGCATTGTTCCTGAATGCCGTTTCGAGAACTGCCCTTTTATCAATCAAAACACTTCCCGGAGTTCCTTCGCCAAGCTTGCAGCAATTTATCAAATTGCCGACTGCATCAAGGCAAAGCATATAAAAAACCTCTGATTTATAGCCGTAATATTTAGCGGCAACATATTTTGCGGCTTCTTCCGGCTCGGAAAGATTGATTTTACCCGATTTTTTCCCTTCGGCATAACGCCTGCAAATTCCGGGTATTGAAGAAATCAGCAGCGCTGAGCTTTCCCCTATGCCTTCAACCTCAAGCAGTTGCTCATAAGAAGCATCAAACACTCTGTTCAAAGAGCCGAAGATATTGATAAGCCTGTGTGCGATTTCATTTGTATCTTTTCTCGGAATCGAATAAAACAGCAGAAGCTCAAGCAGGTTATGGTCAGGCATGCCTTCAATGCCCGCTTTTCTGAAGGTTTCTCTTATCCGCGCCCTGTGATTCTGATGAGGATTATTAATTCTTTGTTTATTCTCGTTCAAAGCTGCAACCCCTTAATCCTTATGTAACTATTATACAACACAACTTGTGTTTTGAAAAGACTTTTTTTACGGAGAGATGTTTATTGAAAACCTTTATTATTTCCAAAAACGATTCGGGTCAAAGGCTTGATAAATTCATTTCAAAGGCTGTCCCGGCACTGCCGAAATCACTGATGTATAAATACATAAGAACCAAAAGAATAAAAGTCAACTCAAAGCGAAGCGAAATATCAACCAAACTTCTTGAAGGTGACACGGTTGATATGTATATCAACGATGAGTTTTTTGCTCCCGTTGACGAGCATTATGATTTCCTTTCCGCTTCAAAAAATCTTGATATCGTTTATGAGGACGAAAACATCATTCTTCTTGATAAAAAAGTCGGCCTGCTTTCACATCCAGATGAAACGGAATATAATGACACGCTTATAACCAGAGTCAAGCGCTATCTTTATGAAAAAGGCGAATTCAATCCCAAGGATGAAAACTCGTTTGCTCCCGCATTAGTCAACAGAATTGACCGCAACACAGGCGGAATAGTGATCGCCGCCAAAAATGCGGAAAGCCTCAGGATTCTTAATCAAAAGCTTAAAGACAGAGAAATGGAAAAATATTATCTCTGCGTTATTCACGGAACTTTAAAAAAGAAAAGCGGCATTCTCACAGGCTGGCTGACAAAGGATGAAAAGAAAAACAAGGTTCAGGTTTTTGACCGCGAGCATCACGGAGCAAAAGAGATACGCACAAAATATTTCGTTATTTCCGAACAGGACGGTCTCAGCCTTGTCGAGGTTGAACTTTTGACAGGCAGAACTCATCAAATCAGAGCTCACTTTTCCAGCATCGGCCACCCCCTGCTCGGCGACGGCAAATACGGCACAAATGCTCTTAACAAGCCTCTCGGATACAAAAAGCAATTTCTTTATTCTTACCGCTTGCGCTTTGCCTTCACAACCGATGCCGGCATTCTTGATTATCTGAACGGAAAAAGCTTTGAGGTTGCCGATGTCTGGTTCAAACGTGAGTTTCTCAACGGTTCGCTAACCGGACAAAAATAAGAAAAAATATTAATAAAATGCAAATTGACTATAAATTTTCACAAAAAAGCTTGTAAAATTTATAAAAATAGTATAATATATTTACATTGTTGCCGATTTTGTTCGGTCGGCAATTAATACTTAAGAAGAAAAGGATGAACAAATTATGGCAAAAAATGAAAGCTCAAAGAGCAAGGCTGAAATTTACCGCGAAGAGCGAAAAGCAAGAATCGCCAAAGCAGCAAAGCAGAATGCCAAGAGCATTGAAAAAAGAACAACCGCAACAGGCATAATCAAAAAGGTTGTTGCAATCGTTCTTGCAGTTGCAATTGTCGGCGGTGTTGCCTGGAAGGTTGTTGACACTCTCGGCGTTATTGAAAAATTTGCAACAGCAGTTAAAATCGGCGATGATAAGGTTTCCGCTGCTCAGTTTAACTATTATTACTCAGCTCAGTATCAGCAAATGGCATATTATGCCGATTATTATTCACAGAACGGCATGAACGTTGGCTTCGACTCCTCCGTTGCTCCTGATGAGCAGGATTCAACTCAGAAGGACGAGGACGGTAACACACTCACTTGGGCAGACAGCTTCAAGAAAAGCGCTGTTCAGTATGCACAGACAGTTGTCGCTTATTATAACGAAGCTGTTGAAGCAGGCTATGAACTCAGCGAGGATGAACAGGCTGAAATCAACGAAACAATTGAAGGCTACAGAGAAAGCGCTGCTGAAAACAACTATTCACTTAACGCTTATCTCCGCGAATCATTCGGCGGCGGCTTCAATGAAAAGTTCTTTAAGCAGCAGCTTGAAATGGAAACCCTTGCTCAGAATTATTCAGCAGACAAGGCTGATGAACTCAAGGAAGGCGTTTCCGCTGATGACATCAAAGCAGAATATGATGCCAACAGAAAAGAATATGACTACGCAGACGTTCGCTACTATTCATTTGCTTTCACAACCTTAAAGGCAAATGAAGGCGAAACCGAAGAAGCTCTTGCAGCAAGACAGAAAGCAGAGAATGCTAAAGTAGAAGCTGAAGCAAAGGCTGTTTTTGATAAGATTACAGACGAAGCTTCCTTCATTGCTGCCGTTAAGGAATACAAAAACAAAGACGCCAAAGACGCAGCTGATAAGGACTACACAACTCTTTCAGAAACAACAACCTATAATTCACTTGTTGCTTCCACCTCAGAAAAAGCCGGTGACTGGGCATTTGATAACGCTCGCAAAGCAGGCGAAAAAACAATAATCACAGGCGAAAAGGCTGTTTATATTCTCTACAGCGTTAAGCCCATTTATGCTATGAACAGCGTTGACGTTCGCCATTGCCTTGTTGAGTTTGAGGCCGAGGATGCAGAAAACGTAACTGAAAAAGAAAAGGCTGCTGCTTACGAAAAAGCAGATGCTCTTCATAAGGAATGGCTTGCAGGCAAAAAGACTGAAGATACTTTTGCAGAAATGGCAAAAGACAACACTGCTGACACAGGCTCAGCCGAAAACGGCGGCCTTTATGCAGGCATCAGAATCAGCGACAGCTATGTTGAAGCTTTTGAAGAATGGTCATTTGACCCCGCAAGAAAAGCAGGCGACAGCGGAATCGTTGAAACTGAGTACGGTTATCACATCATGTATTTCGTAAGCGATAACACCGATGACCTTGATTGGGAAAACGCAATCAGAACAGCTAAGGGAGAAGAAGCTCTCACCGCTTATGAAGAAACTCTCTTTGCTGAGGACGGTAAGTACGCTGTTAAAGAAAACGATACTTGGATAAACAAAGTTTCAGATGATTTCTGCGACAAAATCAGAAAGAATCTTGCTTATTCATCAGCTAATTAATCAAATAAAAGGGTGTATCAATACGATACACCCTTTATTTTTATCTTAAAAACGATACAAAAAGGAGTATGCACAAATATGCATACTCCTTTTTGTTGGTATTAATCGAAGAGATAAACTCTTGTTTCGTAAGGCTTTGTTGTGAAGGTGTTAATGCTGCTGTCAACAACATCATAGTTGGAAAGAACAAGCTTGCCCTTGCTTAAATCAAAGCCTTTGGGGGCTGTGAAAGGAACAGGCTTCTCAACAAATGAGTTGATAACAAGCATTCTCTTGCCTTCATAGTTGCGTTCATAAACGAAGAGCTTTCTGCTGCTCTTGTAATGCTGCTTGAAGTCACCGTAAATGCAAATCTCATTTTCCTTGCGGAATTTAAGAAGCTTGCGGTAATAATTAAGGATTGAATTTTCATCCTTTTCGGCTGCTTCAACGTTGATATCAGTATAGTTCGGGTTAACCTTAAACCAAGCTTTATCAGCTGTTGTGAAGCCTGCATTCTTATCGGCAGACCACTGAACGGGAGTTCTTGCGTTATCACGGGAAGCGCGGTTGGAAATCTTGAGGAACAGCTTATCTGAGCAGCCGAGCTTTTTGAAAAGCTGATATGTGCTCTTAACCTGTGTATCGGTATATTCGTCAACGCTGTCCATTTTAACGTTAAGCATACCGATTTCCTGACCCTGATAAATAAAGGGTGTACCGCTTTGGCAAATATACATTGTTGCAAGCATCTTGCCGCTTTCAACTCTGTATTTTTCGTTGCCGTAACGGCTGATAATTCTGGGCTGGTCATGGTTTTCAATGTAGTTTGCATTCCATGCGATGCCGTAAAGCTTGTGCTGCCATCTGTCATAAGCATTTTTAAGCTTTTTAAGGTTGAGAGGCATCGGCATCCAGCTAATCATAAAGCAGTCAGCTTCCATGTGCTGGAAGTTAAACATCATATTAAGAGTCTGTCCTGCTCCCTCTTTAATAAAGCGAAGAGCAAGCTTCGGAGTCATCATGGGAGCCTCACCGACTGTCATGCAGTCATAGTTATCGGTAACTGCTCTGAACTCTTTGAGGTATTTATCAAGGTTGGGGCCGCACTTATAATGCTCCATTCCGCAAGCAACGGGAATGGGGAAACCGTTGGGCAGACCTTCTCTTTTGGAAATGAATGTAATAACGTCCTCACGGAAGCCGTCAACACCCATATCAAGCCAGAAACGAATAATATCCTTGATTTCCTCACGAACCTTGGGGTTATCCATATTGAGGTCAGGCTGTTCCTTGCAGAAAAGAGTGAGGTACCACTCATCAAGATCCTCGTTATAATGCCAACCGGGGCCTGCGAAGGTTGAGAGCCAGTTGTTGGGAGGCTTTTTGCCGTTGGGCTTCTTACCCTTGCGCCAGAAATAATAATCGTGGTAAGGATTATCCTTGCCCTTCTTGCTCTCCTTGAACCATTCGTGTTCGTCGGAGGTGTGGTTGATAACAAGGTCCATGATTATCTTGAGACCCTTGCTGTGCGCAGCGTCAAGCAGCTCTTTAAATTCCTCAAGAGTGCCGTATTCAGGACAAATATTTTTATAATCCGCTATATCATAGCCATAGTCATGCTGAGGCGATTTATAAAGGGGAGAAAACCAGATAGCATCAACGCCGATGCTCTTTATGTAGTCAAGCTTTTCCATAACGCCCTTGATATCGCCGATGCCGTCGCCGTTACCGTCATAAAAGCTTCTGGGCCAAACCTGGTAAACAGCCATTTCCTTATACCAATGTTTTTTGATCTCTGCCATTTCACTCATCCTTTCGAGTTGTTATATGATGGGTTCCTCCGATGAACCCTGTATTACATAATCTGAAATTTGCGTTTCGGTGCCTGCCGCTACAGCAATATCAAAAGCACCGATTTGGTTGCCTTGGGCATCAAGCACCTCGGCAATTCCGCTGCCCTCAGAAGCCACAAACGAATAAGAGCCGTCGGAAAACAAAGTGTGAGACACTCCGTTAAAAATTATATTTTCGGCATCGCCGACCACCTTGCCGCTTACGGTTCCGACCGCAGCATTAGTTTTGCGTATTGCTTGCTCAACGGCAAGTTTGGCATTAACCATCGGATAATCCATAAGGTCAACGTCATTGAAATAATCCGTTTCCGTGTTGATTTTTGCAGTTGCTTCGGTTGAATTGCAAACAATCGCCTTAACCTCTGCTCCTGAAAAAGACGGATTAACCGACCATACCAGCGAAGCAACGCCCGTAACAACGGGAGCTGCCATTGAAGTGCCCGATAAATACTCATAGCTGCCGTCAACCGAACAGCTGTAAACATTGCCGCCCGGCGCAGCCAGGCTTACAACGGAACCGACATTGGAAAAATCAGACTGTATGTATTCGCCTCTTCCTCTGTTATCGGCACTTGCAACAACAATTATTCTGTCAAGAATATCTGATTTTGATATTCCGTAAAATCCTGTAAAAATATTACTTTCATCCAACGCAGCAAAATGCCCGTTGTAATCGGCATTCATCGGATCTCCGTAATAGTCGCCGTTTCCTGCTGCCTGAACCGCAACAAAGTCATATCCCTTTGAAAGAAGTGACGACATCATAAGCGAAAGCGCGAGAGGCCCGAATATATCGCTCAAAGAATTTTTGGAATTGCTTGTTCTCGACGGTGATATACCGAGCGAAAAATTGATTACTTTTGCTCCTGCTTTAACCAAAGCTGAAAATCCGAAGAGAATTGCAAGCTCGGTATGCCAAATCTGAATTAATTCAGGACTCCAGTCAACACAAATCAGGTTTGAGTTTTGGCATATACCGGATATTCCGACGCCGTTGTTACCGTTGGCACCGATAATTCCCGCAACGTGACATCCGTGATAATCGGGATAGTTCCTGTTTGCCTGCTTGCTGTTGGGAAAACTGATTTTGCCTGCAAGCTCGGGATGGTCAAGATCAAAACCCGAATCAACAATTCCGATATTTATTTTGCTGAAACAATCCGAATAATCCCATGCCTGCCTTGCCTGAATCGCCTCAAGCCACCAATTGCTGCCTTTGGGATTAAGTTCATCCCAGGCAAAGGAGCTTTCCGCTTCGTCAAACGGGTCATCGGGAACAGCATTGAATTCTGTTTTGTAAGTTGAAACCGGCATAGCAAAAACGATGCCTTCATTGGACTCGAGCGCTTCGCATTTGCGCATAACCTCGTTATAGCTCATTGGCAAATATCGCAGAACATACAAATCGGCAGGTGCACACCAACCAACAAGAAATCCGCCACAGTTTGCAAAAAGAGAAAGCTTTTGCGAAAAACTGAGATTGCCGTCAATAAAAACAGCAACCATATCTTCAACAAACCCTCGGTCCGCATCAACGGAAACAACATCGGAATCGCCGATTTCATTAAAAAATTCCGACTTGATTGACTCAACAGTATACGGAATTCCGAAAACGGCCTCACTGACCGAATCAACAATATCATTTAAAGAAGTGTAAAGAAAACCGGTAGCGGAGATTATAAATGACATAATAACCGAAATTATTTTATTAATCATTTGATTCACGCTCCAATGTTCATTTGTTTTTCTTTAAAGTAAACTTCTCTGCCGGAAGCTGAGTAAAAACAATTGCAACAAACATAATCAAGCAGCCCAAAAGCTCGCGGCTTGAAAGCGTTTCGTGAAGAAGAAGCCAGCCGAAAAGAACTGCAAACACAGATTCAAGGCAAAGCAAAATTGACGCAACTGCGGGTTCTGAATATTTTTGGCCGAAAATCTGAGCGGTAAAAGCTACGCCGCAGCTCATGATGCCCGCATAAAGAAGCGGAACACTTGCGCTGAAAATCTCATCAAGCTTCGGCTCTTCAAAAATAAACATGCAAATTATTGAAAGCGTGCCTGCAACAAAAAACTGCGCACAAGAAAGCGCAATGTTGTTAACGCTTTTACAGAAATGGTCAATAACAAGAATATGCGCCGCAAAAGCAAACGAACAGCAAATTGTTATTAACTCCCCTTTCCCGACAGAAAAATCACCCTTGGGAATGCTTAAAAAATACAGTCCGCAAACGCCGAGCAAAACACCAATCCAAATATTGAGCTTTGCTTTTTGCTTGAGAAAAATACCGATTACCGGAACCAAAACCATATAAAGAGCGGTTATAAAGCCAACCTTACCAACCTCAATATAGTTAAACGCATGCTGCTGCAGATTGCCGCCAACAAAAAGTGGGATACCGCAGCAAACGCCGCCGATTAAAACATCCTTTACAGGGAACTTTTTCCTTTCATTCGAGGGCAAAGCGGAATTCTCTTTTTTAAAGCTGAAAGCAACAAGAGGTATCAAAACAATTCCGCCGATAAGAGTTCTGATTCCATTAAACGTAAATGTTCCGATATGGGCGCCTTCACTCTGCGCAACGAAGGACATTCCCCAAACAACTGCGGCAAGAATGCAATAAAAAGGACCAAGAAACTTTCCTTTGTTTTTGATAATATATCACTCCAAAACGTGCAATTACGAAAAACCGCCCACAGAAAAACTGCGGGCGGCGAAAAAACATTATTATTCAGCTGCTTCTTCTGCCGCAGCCTCAACTGCCGGAGCTTCTTCAGCAGGAGCTTCTGCTTCCTCTGCTGCTTCCTCAGCAGGCTCAATAAGAGCGCGGATTGAAAGGCTTACGCGCTTCTTGTCATAATCAACAGCGGTAAGCTTGCAGGTTACCTTCTCGCCAACCTTAAGAACATCCTGAGGCTTGCTGATGTGACGGTCAGCAATCTGTGAAATGTGAATAAGGCCATCGATGCCGGGGATAACTCGTGCAAATGCACCGAAGGTTGTGAGGCCGACAATTTCAGCTTCGATAACAGAATCAACGGGATAGTTCTTTCTGAGAATCTCCCAAGGATTATCTTCATCTCTTCTGTAGCCGAGAGAAATCTTCTTGTTTTCAGCGTCAAGAGCCTTGATATAAACATCAACTTCCTGACCGATTGAGAATACCTCTGAAGGATTCTTAATGCGCTTCCATGACATTTCGGAAATGTGAACCATGCCGTCAACACCGCCGATTTCAACAAATGCGCCGTAGTTGGTCATTGACTTAACAACGCCGCTGTATTTCTGGCCAACTTCTGCCTGAGCCCAGAAAGCCTCTGTAGCTTCCTTCTTTGCATCCTTAAGTACGGAACGGATGGAGCCGACAGCTCTTCTGCGCTGCTTATTAACTTCGATGATGCGGAACTTAACGCTCATCTTAATAAGATCTTCAAGAGCCTCATCGCGGCGCTCTGTTGCAAGAGAAGCGGGGACAAATACGCGAACACCGTTTGAAACAACGAGAACGCCGCCCTTAATAACTTCTGCAACTGTTCCTTCAAGAACTCTGCCGTCTTCTTCAGCCTCAATGATGTCAACCCATGCCTTCTGAGCATCAAAGCGTCTCTTTGAAAGCATAACGGTTCCTTCAGCATCGTTAGTTTTCATTATGATAAGATCGATTTCATCGCCAACCTTAAGCTCTTTTGCTGCGTTT
>JAZRIG010000042.1:0-20808 GCA_045645145.1 Acutalibacteraceae bacterium | reverse complement strand
TGCTCTAACCAACTGAGCTAATGGCCCATGCTGCGCATTCGCAACGATAGATATAATAACAAAAACATTTTGATTTGTCAATATCTTTTTAAATTAATTTAAATTTTTCTTTTCAACTCATCGGCAATGCGGCAATGCTTGCGAGATATATTTTTTGTAAACCGAACAACAAGCAGGGAACTTTCAATGTTTCCTGCTTGTTTAAATTTATTGACAGCCGCCGAAAATTTTACATTTAAGGCCGCATCCTGTCGGAGTTGCTGCGCAACCGCCGAGAGCCGTTTCACGAAGCTCAACGGGAAGTCCCCTGCCCACTCTGTACATCGCATCGGACATTTCGCCGAAAGGAACCGCCGATTTAATGCCTGCAAGTGCCATTTCTGCGCTTGTGAGGGCATTGGAAGCTCCTGCAGCATTTCTGCTCTGGCAAGGCATTTCAACAAGGCCCGCAATTGGGTCGCAAACAAGTCCGAGCATATTGCTGATGGTTATTGAAGCAGCATCAAGGCATTGTTGCGGAGTGCCGCCCATCATTTCAACCGCTGCAGCTGCCGCCATCGCCGCCGCAGAACCGATTTCGGCCTGGCATCCGGCTTCTGCGCCTGAAACGGAAGCGTTTTTCATAAGCAGGCAACCGACTGCGCCCGCTGTAAAAAGCCCTTTAATAAGTGTTTCTTCGGACAAGTCAAATTCTTCTTCAAGAGCAAACAACACGGCAGGAACAACTCCTGCAGAGCCTGCGGTCGGAGCCGCAACAATAACGCCCATTGATGCGTTAACTTCAAGCACCGCCTGAGAATAGATAAGCGCTTTTGTCAAAATATTTCCGCAAATGGATTTGCCGTCTGCCCTGCGTTTTTCAAGCCTTGCGGCTTCTCCGCCTATCATTCCACCCATTGAACGGACAACATTTGTAAGCGGTGTATGAGCTGAATTACGCATAATTTCGAGCGACTTTTTCATGCGCTTATCGACATGATCGGCATCATCCTCACCGTAAACGATTTCACGCAGACGCATAATTTCAGAAATGGGTTTGTTCTCTTTGTTGCACAGGGCAATTAATTCTTCGGCATTATTAAAATCCATTTCAATCACTCCTTATCTGCGTATAAGCATTGTTTCCCTGACAAAGGGATTTTTCTCAATCTCTTCAACGGCACTTGCGGTTATTTCCTCATCGGATTCGATAATCATATATGCATCCCCGCCCTTTGTTTCCCTGTAAACACGCAAAAATGCAATGTTGACATGCTGTTTTCCGAAAACATTTGTAATTTTCGAAATAACACCGGGGTGGTCTTTATGAACAACAATAATCGCCTGATATTCGCCCGTGAAATGCACTTTAACTCCGTTTATGCGTGTTAATTTCACTTTGCCTCCGCCTAACGATTCACCTCTGACAGTCAGCACGCGTCCCGTAACATCTTCAATCTCCATGTCAACGGTGTTGGGGTGAACATCGGTTTCAACGGTATTGGCTTCAAAAGAGAACTCCATCCCCTCTTTTTCTGCAATCTCAAACGAATCGCGTATGCGAACATCATCTGTTTCAAAGCCCATCATGCCGCCAAGCAAGGCTCTGTCCGTGCCGTGGCCGCGATAAGTCTGTGCAAAAGAGCCGTAAAGCGTAAACTTAACTCGTTTTATCTTTTCATTAACCATTTTCCAGGCAAGGCGTGCAATAGATGCCGCACCCGCTGTGTGTGAGCTGGACGGACCAACCATATTGGGTCCTATAACTTCAAAAACACTTATAAAAGCCATTTTAACTCTCCTTGATGACAGATTCAGCTATGTTTATTATATTTAATATGCCGTTCAAAGTCAATATCACTTTGGATAACGGCATCATATAATAAAAATCGGAGGTGACTTTATGCCAAAAGTTTATTTAAGCCCGTCAACACAGGAAGAAAATATTACCATCAACGGCGGCAACGAAGAATATTACATGAATCTTATTGCAGATGCGATGATTCCCTATCTAAATGCCAGCGGGATTGAATACGGCAGAAACAGCCGCAACATGACAGCTCTTGAAGCTGCGCAGGAAGCCAACAGAGGAAATTATGATTTTTATCTTGCAGTCCATTCAAATGCTGCCGGCGGCGATTACAGCGGCAGAGTGCGCGGAGCTGAAGTGTATTATTACCCCGGCAGCGAAGAAGGCGAACGCGCGGCAACGATTTTTGCTAATAACTACAAAGAAATATACCCTGTTCCGGAATTTGTAAGAACAATTCCGCTTAACACGCTCATTGAGCTCAACAAAACAGAAATGCCTGCAATTCTGTTTGAGGTTGCGTATCATGACAATCAGGAGAATTTTCAATGGCTCTCGTCCAACATAAATGAAATTGCAGAAAACCTTGCAGGCTCGGTTGCAGACTTTTTTGATGTTTCATTTGAAGTGCCCGAGCCTTTTGCAAGGGGCATTGTGACATTGAGCAGCGGAAGCCTCAATATCAGAAATGCGCCAAGCACAAACGCTCAGATTATCGGAAAGCTTACAAACGGAGACTTGGTTACTGTTTTGGAAATTGAAAATGATTGGTACCGAATACGCAGCAGCGATATAGTCGGATATGTCAATTCAAGATATATCCGCGAATTATAATTTTCTTAATTGCTATATCTAGTATTTATTTTACAAAAATATACTAATTATATAAAAATATCTTGATTTTTACAGATGTGTGAATTATAATTAAAACATCTATAATTTTATGTTTCGGATGTGATTAAAAATGGAGCTGTTAAAGCAAAAAATCGTTGAGCAGGGCGCCATCATCGGCAGCGATGTTATTAAAGTTGATATGTTTCTCAATCACCAGATAGATGTGGATCTTCTTTGCGAAATCGGCAAAGAGTTCCGCAGAATTTTTGCATCATCAAACATCAATAAAATACTCACAATCGAAGCTTCGGGCATAGGAATTGCGTGCATTGCCGCGCAGTATTTTTCTGTGCCTGTTGTTTTTGCAAAAAAAGGCGCCAACAGAAACGTCGGCGACAATATTTATAAGGCCGATGTTTTTTCTTTCACTAAAGGAACAACCACAACAATCGGAATTTCAAAAGATTATCTGAGCGAAAATGACCACATACTTATTATAGACGATTTTATGGCTAACGGCAAAGCAGTTCACGGACTTATTAACATAATCAATCAAGCCGGTGCGTCCGTTGAAGGCATAGGAATTGTTATCGAAAAGGGGTTCCAGCCCGGCGGCGATGCTCTGCGTTCTCTCGGATACAGAGTTGAATCATTAGCGGTTATTAAATCCATAGAAGACGGAAACGTTGTCTTTGGATAAATAATAATAAATTTGGAGGTAAAACAAATGAAGAAGTTCACAAAAATTCTCGCAATTCTTCTCGCCCTCGGTCTTGTTTTCAGCTTTGCTGCATGCAACAACACCGGGGATGACACATCAAACAACGGCGAAAACGAAAACAACGCTGTTGCAGAAGGCATCGCTGCTTCTGACCTTAAGATCGGCGTTATCCTTCTCCACGACGAGAGCGTAGGCTACGACCTTGCTCACATGGAAGGCATCAAGACCGGCGCTGCCGCAAACGGTGTTTCCGAAGATCAGATTATCTGGAAGAAATCCATTCCCGAAGCTGCAGCTTGCGCTGACGCAGCAAGAGACCTTGCCGGCCAGGGCTGCAACCTCATTATCTCTGACAGCTACGGTCATCAGGACTTCATGCTTGAAGTTGCTCAGGAATTCGAAGACATCACTTTCGTTTCCATGACAGGTGACAAAGCTAATTACAGCGAAGTTGCAAACTACAAAAATGCATTCACAAGCGTTTTTGAATCCCGCTTTGTTTCAGGCGTTGTTGCCGGCATGAAAATTAAATCACTCATCGAAGACGGCACTCTTACCGCTGAAACATATCCCAATAAATTCGACGAAAACGGCAACGTTAAAATCGGATATGTAGGCGCATTCAACTATGCTGAAGTTGTTTCAGGCTACTCAGCATTCTATCTTGGCGCAAAATCCGTTGTTCCCAACGTTGTTATGGAAGTTGAATACACAGGCTCATGGGCAGACGAAGTTAAAGAAGCTGCATCCGCAGAAAGCCTTATCAAAAAGGGCTGCGTTATCATCGGCCAGCACGCTGACACAACAGGCGCTCCCGCAACAATCGAAAGATATCATAACGACGGCGAGCTTTGCTTCTCAGTAGGTTACAACATTTCCATGCTTGAAGCTGCTCCCACCGCAGCTCTTACCTCCGCTTCAAACAACTGGGGCGTTTACTACACCTACGCTATCGGATGCCTCATTAAGGGCGAAGACATCGCAACTGACTGGGCAAGAGGCTATGCAGAAGATGCTGTTAAGATCACAGATCTCGGCCCTGCTTGCGCTGAAGGCACAGCAGAAAAGGTTAATGAAGTTATTGCAGGCATCAAAGACGGTTCCGTTAAAGTATTTGACACAGCTTCCTTCACATGCAAAAACTCTTATGTTGAAGGCACAACCGCTGACTTCAAGATTGATGCTGACGGTCACGTTACCGCCTGCTTCGGCCTTGACACCAACGGCGACTGGGTTAACGACAGCGGCGAATGCATCGTTGACGGCGCATTTGTTGAATCTTCACTTCGCAGCGCTCCCTATTTCTCACTTCGCATCGACGGCATTAATGAAAATGCAATGCCCGAAGCATAATTGACTTTTTCGAGCAAAGGGGATTTATTTCCCCTTTGCTTACTGTTTTTAAAATTCATTTTTCAGAATGTGTTTACCGAACAATAAATATATTCTGAAGAATGAATTACTTATTAAAATAAAGAAAGGGGTTATTTGCTATGGAATATGCAATTCAGCTTCAAAACATAACAAAAACCTTTGGTGAGGTTGTTGCCAACAACAACATATCTCTTAATGTTCGCCACGGCGAAGTTCTTTCCCTGCTTGGCGAAAACGGCAGCGGAAAATCCACGCTCATGAACATTATCTCGGGCATCTATTTTCCCGACCACGGAATGGTCTCAATTGAGGGCGAAGAGGTTTCTATCCGTTCTCCCAAGGATTCCTATAACCTCGGCATCGGCATGATACACCAGCATTTCAAGCTTATTGATGTTTTCACAGCTGTTGAAAACGTTGCTCTCGGTCTTAAATCCAAGGAGCGTTTTAACCTCAAAAAAGTTG
Source organism: Acutalibacteraceae bacterium (assembly GCA_045645145.1). Classification (GTDB taxonomy): domain Bacteria; phylum Bacillota; class Clostridia; order Oscillospirales; family Acutalibacteraceae; genus CAG-177. The sequence continues at coordinate 15,625 of JAZRIG010000042.1, read as the reverse complement.
AAGCAGGCATTAAAGCCATTTGCGATAAATACGGTTTCAATGTTGACCCGCACCAAAAGGTCTATGACATGACCGTTTCCCAAAAACAAACTCTTGAAATCGTTAAGGTGCTTTACAGAGGCGCAAACATTCTGATTCTGGACGAGCCTACCGCCGTTCTGACCCCTCAGGAAACTCAGAAGCTCTTCAATGTTATCCGCAACATGAAGGCAGACGGCAAATCAATTGTTATCATCACTCACAAGCTTCACGAAGTTCTTGAAATTTCTGACCGTGTTTCAATTCTCAGAAAAGGCGAATATATCGGAACTGTTGAAACAAAGGATGCAACCGAGCTTTCGCTTACCGAAATGATGGTTGGCGAAAAGGTCACTCTTGATATCGACAGACCCGAGCCGAATCATCCCGTGAAGCGTATTTCCGTTAAAAATCTCACATGCTTCAATTCAGAAGGTGTAAAAGTTCTTGACGATATTTCATTTGATGCTTTCAGCGGCGAAATTCTCGGCATTGCGGGAATTTCGGGATGCGGCCAAAAAGAGCTTCTTGAAGCCATTGCAGGCCTGCAAAAGGTAGACAGCGGCGAAATCACCTTCAACGACCCTAAAACAAGCAATGATATTTCTCTTATCGGTAAATCTCCGAGAGAAATCAGCAATTTAGGAGTTTCTCTCTCATTTGTTCCCGAGGACAGGCTCGGCATGGGTCTTGTCGGCTCCATGGGCATGTCGGAAAACATGATGCTCAAGAGCTATAAAGATGGCCACTCCTTCTTTACGGAAACAAAAGCGCCCAAAAAGCTTGCCGAAAAAATTAAGAACGAGCTTGGCGTTGTTACACCGAGCATCAACACCCCCGTAAGACGTCTTTCGGGCGGTAACGTTCAAAAAGTTCTGGTCGGCCGCGAAATTGCGGCTGCGCCCTCAGTTCTTATGACTGCTTACGCTGTCAGAGGCCTTGATATTAACACATCCTACACAATCTATCATCTGCTTAACGAACAGAAAGAAAAGGGCGTTGCCGTTATCTATGTTGGCGAAGACCTTGACGTTTTGATTGATTTGTGTGACAGAATTATGGTTCTTTGCGGCGGAAAGCTTAACGGAATCGTTGAGGGACGCAAAACAACCAAAGAAGAAGTCGGTCTTATGATGACAAATCTCAATTCCGGAGGTGAAAGCAATGAGTAAATCAAATCACGGCGCGGTGCGCGAACCGCTTCTCAGAGTTGTTAAACGCGACACAATCGCAGGCTGGAAAAGCTTGATAATCAGAGCCGTTGCTTTGATTGCAGCCCTCATTATTGATGCGCTGCTCATTATGTTCCTTTCCGGCTCAAGCATTGGCGACGTTTTTGCCGTCATGATCGAAGAAACCTTCGGCAATCTTTCACGCTTCAGCTGGGCTTTAAGAGACATTGTTCTTCTTCTGGGCATCGGCATTGCTCTTGCCCCTGCATTCAAAATGAGATTCTGGAACATCGGCGCTGAGGGTCAGGTTTTAGCTGGCGCTCTTGCCACAGCCGTTGTTATGTATTACTTTGGCAATTCCTTGAATCCTGCTCTTTTAATAGCCGTTATGGCGGTTGTCAGTATTCTTGCAGGCGCAATTTGGGGCTTTATCCCCTCTTTCTTTAAAGCAAAGTTCGGAACAAACGAAACATTGTTTACTCTTATGATGAACTACGTTGCAATTCAGCTTGTTGCCGCAACAACCGAAAAATGGCGCGGCAGAGCCTCTTCTTTAGGCAAAATCAATCAGGTATCAAAAGCAGGTTGGCTGCCGAAGCTCGACCTTGATTTTCTTCCCGAAATAATCAATCAGCGTTATTTTTGGAATATAGTCATCATTGCCCTGCTTACCGTTGCGATGTATTTTTATCTTAAACGCAGCAAGCACGGATATGAAATCGCGGTTGTCGGCGAATCTGAAAACACCGCACGCTATGCCGGCATCAATGTTAAGAAAACAATCATGCGCACAATGGCAATTTCCGGCGCAATTTGCGGATTGGTCGGCTTCATGACGGTTGCAGGCAAAGACCAAACCATTTCAATTGATACAGCAGGCGGCAACGGTTTCACCGCAATTATTGTTGCATGGATTTCAAAGTTCAACACTTTCACAATGGCGGGCATTGCATTCCTGCTCATTTTCCTTGAAAGAGGCGCCGCAGGCATTGCTTCGGCATCGGGACTCAATTCATATCTCAGCGATATTGTTTCGGGCATCGTTTTGTTCTTTGTTCTCGGATGCGAGTTCCTTATCAATTATAAAATTGTTTTCCGCACAAAATCGGACAAGGAGGTTAAATAATGGAACTGTTTATAGCATGGTTCAGCCGTGCCGTTATGTTTGGCACAGTTATTATGTTTGGCTCCATGGGCGAAATCATAACAGAAAAATCCGGCAATCTTAACCTCGGCGTTCCCGGAATCATGTATCTTGGCGGATTTGCGGGATTTGTAAGCGGATTTATTTATGAAAACAGCGTTGCGCAGCCTAACGCTGCCGTATGCATCATAATCACCGTTCTCGCTTCTTTCATTTTTGCGATGCTTGGCGGATTAATTTACAGCTTTTTAACAATAACGCTCAGAGCAAACCAGAATGTTACCGGTCTTGCAATCACGATTTTCGGAACAGGTTTTTCAAATGTTTTCGGCGCATTTATCACCGAAGGCACCTATGCAAAGGCTGATTTCTGCAGCTCTGTTTACATCAGCAAAATTTTCGGATTTGTGCCCGGCACAATCGGAAACATGTTTTTCTCCTACGGTTTTCTTGTTTATGCCGCAATTATAATTGCAATCTGCATCAGCTTTGTTCTTAACAGAACAAAGGTTGGCCTCAATCTGCGCGCAGTCGGCGAAAACCCCGGCACGGCAGATGCAGCAGGTGTCAGCGTTATCAAATACAAATATCTTGCAACCTGCATTGGCGCAGGAGTTTCCGGCTTAGGCGGCCTGTATTATTCGCTGGATTTCAATAACGGCATTTGGTCAACAACCTCCGAGATTGAATCTCTTGGCTGGCTTGCCGTTGCACTTGTTATTTTCACAACCTGGAAGCCTCTCAACGCCATTTGGGGTTCATATCTTTTCGGCATGCTCTATTGGCTCTATCAGTTCCTTCCCGGCATGCTCGGAATTGTTCTTCCTAACTATGCAATAAAGCTTGTTCAGATGGTTCCCTATGTTGTAACAATCATTGTTCTCATCACAACCAGCCTGCGCAGAAAAAGAGAGAACCAACCCCCTGCAAGCCTCGGACTTTCATATTTTAGAGAAGAACGTTAATTTAATTATTTAAAAATCACCTCAAAGCCAAATGCTTTGAGGTGATTTTTTGCTGCTTTCACCGTATAAAATACGCTGGTAAAATCAGATTACATTAACAAGTCCAAAAAGAACAATTGCTTTTTCAAAAATGTTGTTAACTCCTACGAGAATGCCTTTGAGTGCCTTAAGAACTAAATTTGTTTCCGGAGCATCATTTTGCACTTTGCCGACTCCGGAAGAAATCGTGTTAGCCTTAGCAGCGGCAAAATCGGTAACAGCCTTCGCAGCCTTTGCATATTCGGTTTTGATAGCTGCAACATCAGTTGTGTCGAAGATATTCCAACGGATAGCGTTTGCAATTGCCGAACCTTCAACTTCAGGAACATACTCATCTATCACATAAGCAATTGCTTCTGCAGCGGCAGACTTCATATAGCCGTTCCAGACCTTTTCAGTCTCAGCAACAAAGCCTTCGTTCTTTGTAATAATATTATAGATTGTAGGCTGTTCGTCAATATCCCATGAACCGAAAACAGTATTTCTGTACATTCTGTTGTAGCATACAGTCCACTTGGTGGGATCGGCGTAATCATTACCAAAGCGTCCGCTGTCATTATTGCCGAAACCGATATCGAAATCCCAAACAGGGCCGGCATAGAGTGTGTCATTAACAGGCTTATAGAAGTATGTACTGGTAAGAGAAGCATCCATGTTGGAAATCCACTCGTTGATGAGATACATCTGTGCAAGTGACTCAACATTGAGAAGCTTTCCGAGTTCTTCCATGCTTGCACCGTTATAAATAGCATCTTCAACCTGCTGATAATAGCCGCTGATATATTCCATCTGTGCCTTTGAAGCGAATTCGGGGGATTTCATGGTGAAGGGCTGGCTTCTGTTTGTAACAAATCCGCTGGCTTCGTCAGCATATCTGTTTGCGAGCTCCATTTCGATAACATAGCCGCCTGTAATATCTTCGGGGTCTTCGGGAATTTCAAACCACTTCATTGTTCCCTCAATAAGGCCTGCATACTTGCCGTATGAGCCGCCTCTGGGCAGAGATTCGATATCAACATCAGGATTTGCTTCTTCGTTTGCATCTTCAAGATTCTGAATGTCAATTCTTGTTTCGTCAACTTCTATTCTTGTTGTAAGAAGATATGCGCCTTCATAGTTGTTGTTGATATAAACATCAACAGGAACAAAGAGCGGTGTGTAATCCATGCCTGCCCTTTTTGCTGCTTCATAAGCAAGAACGTTTCTTATCATAGATGCATCGCCGTGGTTTGCAATAAGGCTCCACTTTTTGCTCTTGCCCATGCCGAAAAGGTTTGTTTTCTTGTCAAGCTTGATGTTATAGGGTTTCTTTTCCATTTTCCATGTTGAATTGCCTCTGCCCTTGATTGTATCAAGAACGCCGTCATATTCGATTTCACCATCAGCGTTTACGATTTCAATAAAGCCGCCTTCTTCGTTGCTCTTGTCTGCATGGATTGCATCGAGAGAACCCGACTCGGTTGCGATAAACACGGAAGCAACCTTTGCTTCTTTAATAATTACAACATTGTATGATCCACCGTCAAATTCAACCGTAAGCTCGGTTTTGTCACCAAAAACTTCGGTAAGTGTTTTTGCTTCGGTATAAGCTGCACCGTTAACAGTTGCGTTCGTGCCGGGAACATAGAACTTTGCTGTGTTGTAATCGATTGATGCAGGGATAAAGAAATAGTATTTGCCGTTTACTTCATACCAGTTGATGACTCTGTCAACATCATTCTCGGTTTCATCATTCTGGGCAACATATGCGGTAACAGCAGCGCCGTCGGCATAACCCATAATTGCAAATGTTGAAAAAGCCATTATTAATGCAAGTAAAAGTGCTGTGATTTTTTTCATTAGATTTTACCTCCATAAAATTTATGATTAAATATTAATATCAATCCGAAATCTTTGATGCAAGAGTATTGCGGATATTGCGCTGCCTGATTTCTGCCTGCTCCCTGTTGTCACCCTTTACGGAAAAATAGAGCTTAAGCTTCGGTTCTGTGCCTGAAGGTCTTGCAGCAGCCCACGAACCGTCCTTAAAATCAAAGCGAAGAACATTTTCCTTGGGCAAATCATCAATTCCTTTTGAGTAGTCAAGAAGAACATCCAAATCATCAAACAATGATTCTCCGCTTTCTCTCATTGCCTTCATTGCAGCCTGGATTTTTTCAGCGCCTTCCTTGCCCTTGAGCACAAAGGTTTCAAGGCAATCATAATAATAGCCGTATTCGGCGTAAATAGCATTGAGAGCATCAACAAGTGTCTGTCCGTTGTTTTTATAATAAGCCGCCATTTCCGCAATCAGCATTGCAGCAGAAACTGCATCCTTATCTCTTGCATGAGTTCCTGCCAGATAACCGTAGCTCTCTTCATATCCAAAGAGGAAAGTATTCTCGCCGCTTTCTTCCCAAATACAAATCTTTTCGCCGATATACTTAAAACCGGTGAGAGTTTGAACGGATTTTGCTCCGTGCTTTTCAGCGATTGCTGCGCCAAGACCACTGGTAACAATGGTTTTAACAACAGCTGCATTCTTGGGCATAGCATCTTTTTTGAATTTTAAAACAAAATCAACAAGTAATGCACCTGTCTGGTTACCCGTCAGAAGAGTGTATGCGCCGTTATGAAGAACGCCGACACCGATTCTGTCGCAGTCAGGGTCTGTGCCGATAACGATATCCGCGCCCTCATTTTCAGCCTGTTTGAGTGCAAGTGTGAGGGCATCCTTCTCCTCGGGGTTGGGAGAACGAACGGTTGAGAAATTGCCGTCAGGCAATTCCTGCTCTTTAACAATTGAAACATTTTTGCCTTCAAGAATACGGCGAACGGGAATATTGCCTGTTCCGTGAAGGGCGGTATAAACGATCTTAAGGTCAGACGGCTCATTATAGAGGCTCTGTGTTTTCACCTCTGCAAGAAAAGCAGCAAGCGTTTCTTCTCCGATATAAACCAAACGGCCTTCCATTTCTGCATTCTCAAGTGAATCGGCAGGAATGTTTTTGATATCTTCAACAGCATTAACAAAAGCTATAACCTTATCGGCATATTCGGGAACAAGCTGACAGCCCTTGGAATCATAAACCTTGTAGCCGTTATATTCTTTAGGATTGTGGCTTGCGGTTATAACAATGCCCGCTGTGCATTCGTGGTGTCTGACAGCAAAAGAAAGAACGGGAGTTGGCATGAGTGTTTCAAAAAGATAAACCTTGATGCCGGCAGTGCAAAGAACACCTGCAGCAGTTTTTGCAAAATCCTGAGAATTGTTTCTGGAATCGAACGCAATTACAACCGAATTTTCGCCGTAAAAAGAAGCATTAAGATAATCGGCAAGGCCCTTTGTTGCCTTTGAAACCGTATACTTATTCATTCTGTTTGCTCCGGCACCCATAACACCGCGAAGTCCGCCCGTTCCGAATTCAAGGTCTTTATAAAATCTGTCCTCAAGTTCCGCCTTATCCGTTATGCTTTCAAGCTCTTTTCTGGTTTCTTCATCAAAAGTTAACCAATATTCATAACTGTTCATTGCAAATTCCTCCTTAAATTTCAAATCCGATTGTTATAATTTCAAACGGAGAATAGTTAATTTCATCTATCCTGCCGATTTCATCCTCAAGCATATTCAAAAGCGATGCCTCTTTGTGCAGCTTAACAACTCCCCTTGCACCGTTTTGTTCGCAAAGACGGACAACAACATATTTGCCGTTTTCGGAAAGCTTAACCGCCTGAAGCCAGAGAGAGCCGAAATCAGGCAAATCGGAAACAACATCTGCTTTTCTTAAGGGCACATTATATTCAAACGCAATTCTGTTGATTTGAGCCGTAACAGCATCTCCGCCGTGCGGATAAATCATGTAGCAGAAATTATGAGTTCCCATATCAGACGTCGGGTCGGGTCTGATGGTTGAGCGCAAAAGAGAGAGAGACATGGTGCCGTTTTCTGCCGAAACGCCGTATTTCCCCTCATTAATCAGGGCAACGCCCCCACCCTGCTCCGCCATATCGCACCACTTATGGTGGCAGACCTCAAAGCGCGCCTGCTGCCAGCTTGTGTTACGGTGAGTTTCGCGGCGGATAATTCCCGCTGAAGTGTCACAAACAAGCTCTCTGCTGAGAACATTGCATCCGAATTCCGCCTTAACAAGCTTATGCTTTTCGTTCCAATCAACAATGTTTTCAACCTCAATTCCACGAGATTGGCGGAAAAGGCGAATTATCATTTTCCACTCGCTTTTTTCGGTTGCAAAGGTTACGGAGAATTCGGCGCACTCTCCGTCAGCCTTAATAAATTCAAAAGGCTTTTTCACCGCAAATTCGCAAGGCCTGTCCTTATAGTTGGGAAGAATATCCCACGCATCATAATTTCCCGGAGTGTCATGATACATTTTAAGCTTGTTAAAATCGCCGTCAACCCACTCGCGGCAAAGCTCTTTATCCTTCAAAGAAACAATGCTGCCGTCAAAAGCAAATTCAGCAGTATAAAAAGGCGTTTCAACCTTGCTGCCGTTAACCGTTATCCAGTCATTATTTGCGGCGGGATCGGCGATTTTTCCGCCCGAAAGAGCACCAAATTCAACTTTTGAATAATATCCCTTTTCGCCGTTGCGGATAATGTCACCGCTCTCATCCGGAATAAAAGATATGTTATTTCTCTTAAAATTGAGAGTATTAAAATATTCCGAGCCGTTTCCTATAATTTCGGAAAGCTCTTTTTCCATCAGCTCATAGTCAGCCATTGCGTCACGGTAAACAGGTGTTATATGGCTGCCCGGCAGAATATCATGGAACTGATTTATCATCAGTTTTTTATAAATATCTCTGATTTTTTCCGCCGGATACTCCGTGCCGTTCTTCATGTGCAACACGCTGAGCAATTCGGCATCACGAAGCATAAACTCAAGCTTGCGGTTATATGCTTTAAGCTTTGACTTTGTTGTGAACGTTCCTCTGTGCATTTCGAGATAAAGCTCGCCGTCCCACGTTGCAAGCTTATCATTTCCGTCAAAATTCTTTTTCAAAAACTTTGAACCGGTTGTATGCTCTGTTTCAGGCATAACGGAAAGCTTATCAAAACGGTGCATCAACTCAATCATTTCTTCAGTTGCGCCGCTTCCTCCGTCGCCGTAGCCAAACATCTGGAGCGTTTGACCGCCTGTGTTTTTATCCTGATATGCATCCCAGTTCTCCTGAATCTGGCTCGGCATATTCCATGAAATAAAGTGGGTGGGCGGAACACAGGCATAAACCTCAGAGCCGTCAATGCCCTTCCAAATAAAATTGTTGTGAGGGAATCTGTTTGTGTCATTCCAGGTTGACATCTTGTTTGAAACAAAATAATCAACACCGCTCTTTTTGAGAATCTGCGGTAAAATCCAGCTATTGCCGAAAACATCGGGAAGCCAGCAATTGTTAACGGTTAAACCGAATTTTTCTCTGAAATAACTCTGGCCATACAGACATTGCCTTATAAGACTTTCGCACGAGGGAACATTGCAGTCGGGCTCAATATACATTGCTCCGACAGGCTCAAACCTGCCCTCTGCGATTCTTTGCTTTAACTCTTCAAATATTTCGGGATAATACTTTTCAACGGTTTCATAAGTATAAGCCTGAGTATGTGCATATTTGAAATCGGGGTATTTATCCATGAGGCGAAGCTGGATAAGAACCGTTCGCAGATTCTTTTGAACTGCGTGTATTCTGCGCCAATAATAGGCTATATCAAGATGAGAATGAGCAACAAGCGCAACGCTGCCGCTGCCCTTATAATCTTTATTTAAAAAAATGTTTTGGTCGATGTATTCCGCTGCCAGGCGAACATCATCATCCCTGAAATTATCGAAATCAATCAGATTGAGAGCTGCATCAAGTTCACGGATAACAAATGCTGAAAAATCCTCATTAAAAACTTCGCTTAGCGCCGCATCAAGCAGCATCTCAATATCATAAACCAGCGACTGCACGGCCTCGTTAACAACAGATATGTAGCCGCCTTCAAAAATTTGCCTGCAGCCTCTGACGCTCAGACTTTCCGGATTACGCTCATCATCGGGCTTTGAGCGGTTATAGCCCATTATTTCAAAATGGAGCTTTTTGTCTTTGACATAATCGGAAAGATTTATTCTTTCACGGTTAGGATCAATACCGCCAACATAAATGCCGTTGACCTTCACTATCATTTCGGCAGCAGTTTTAAGAGAAAAGCAATATTTTTTGCCCTCAAGATGCTCAGGCAATTCATAATCAGCTTCAATAAGAGCCGTGCCGTCAGGCGTGAAATACATATCACCCTTTTTAAGCGGCCTGAACTCGTCATCATAGAATTCAAAGTTCATTTCGGAAACCTGACGCGCATCTTTTATAACAAAATCGGTAATTTCATTTTTTTCGCTGTAAATATATCTTTTAAGCCAACCAAAGCGCAAGTTTATCCACTCTTCGGGCCTCATGCTTCTTCTGACAACTTTGATATGAGCCATTCTGCTTCACCTCACACATCCTGGAAATAAGGCTTTTTGCGAATTCCGATAATCTTAACCTTTTCGTTTCTGTCCGCCTCTATGCGCTGCTCAATCCACGCAAGGCAGCGATCGAGAATAAGACATTTTGAGCATTCACCCTGCAAAAGGACGGTCACTTCCTGACCTTCCTGCTTAACAAATGTTATTTCACCGCCATCTCCCTGAAGCCTGGGACGAATATAACCGTTGATATATTCTTCCAAAAATCGGCACCTCCCGATAATTATCTATTTTAGATTATAACACTAACTTTTATATGTATCAATCAAAAATAATAAAAAAATTATAATAATTTAATTTTTTACTTTCAAACATATAAACCTTGTGATAAAATAAAACCACAGAGGTGAATCAAATGTTTGTTGTAACAAGCAACCAGATGTATCAGGCTGAATGCAACGCAGTTAAGCGCGGCATTTCATTCCCGCAGCTTATGGAAAATGCAGGAACAGCCTGCGCTAGAATAATAAAAAAGCATTTCTGCATAAACAAAGAAAACCCAAGAAACATTCTTGTTATTTGCGGAAAAGGCAAAAACGGCGGTGACGGCTTTGTTATTGCCCGCAAAATGTGGGAATACGGCTGCAATGTTACCGTTATGCTTGCCTGCGGCGAACCGAAAGCCAAGGATGCAATTGACATGCATTCTCTTGTTGAATCCGCAGGAATAGATATCATTAAATATGATAACAACCTGACTTTGTTAAAGCCATATCTGGAAAACGCCGAAATAATTGTTGAGGCAGTGTTCGGAACCGGATTTTCCGGTTCACTTAACCATTCACTGAGCGTTCTTGCGCAATCGGTAAATGCCGCTAAAGCTCATGTTGTTGCAATTGACGTTCCTGCCGGTGCGGATTGCGACAGCGCAACCGTTCAGGGCTCAGTTTTCAATGCGGATATGACCATTGCCGTTTCTGCTTACAAGCCTATTCATATCATGAAGCCCTGCAACAAATATTGCGGCAGAATCGTTATTGCCGATATAGGCATAACCGCCGACGATTTTAAAAATATTGACAGCGTTGCTTGTTTTTCGTTCGGAGAGCAGGAAATTAAAAGCATGCTGCCAAAACGAAAACCCGTTTCAAACAAAGGCACATACGGACACGCTTTGTGTGTATGCGGCAGTATGAGAATGACGGGAGCTGCTTACCTTGCCGTCGGTGGCGCTTTGCGCTGCGGTGCAGGGCTTGTTACAGCCGCTTTCCCTCAAAGCGCATATCCCGCAATCGCGCCAAAGCTTGTTGAGCCGCTTCTTCTGCCCCTTGAATCAAACTTTGAGGGAACTTTTGCATTTGCCGCAAAGGCAGGCATAATCGACGCTGCAAACCGCGCAACAGGTGTTTTGATAGGCTGTGGTCTGGGATTCAACAAGGACACTACCGCACTTGTAACAAATCTGATAAAAGAACTGAAAAAGCCTATGATTATTGATGCAGACGGCATAAATGCGCTGAGCACAAATATAGATATATTGAAAGAAGCTCAGGCACCGATAATCATAACTCCGCATCCGGGCGAAATGAGCCGCCTGTGCGGAAAAAGCATTGCCGATATTTTGGCAAACCCCATTGAGGTTGCATACAGCTTTGCAAAAGAGCACGGCATTATTGTTGTTTTGAAAGGCGCCAACACCGTTGTTTGCGAAGGCAAAACAGGCAAAATATATGTTAACTCAACCGGAAATTCAGGGCTTGCAAAAGGCGGAAGCGGTGACTTGCTGGCGGGTATGGCCGTCTCCTTTCTCGCTCAGGGAATGGCTCCGTTTGATGCTGCGGTCTGCGCAGTTTATCTTCACGGTCTGTGCGCCGATGCCGTTGCAGAGAAAACCTCCATGCGAGGAATGCTGCCCACCGATGTTTTAAATTATCTTCCTGAGCTTTTTTCGAAATTTGAATAGCGGGTGATTTTTTGAAAAGAGTCTTTTCTGTTTTTGCCGCAATATTATTACTCCTTGCGGCAGGATGTGAAAAAACAAAAACGGAAGAAACACTCCCCCCTGCTCCGCCAAATATATTTTCATCAAATCTTGAAATCACATTTGCAGACACTGCGATGACAGCAAAAATCGCAAAAAAATCCGCTGACGAGTTTGAAATTCAAATGCTTTCTCCCGAAATCATAGAATCGCTTGCATTAACATACAAGGGCGGAATTTGCACTGTTACTTACGACGGATTAAGATTTGAAACAGACCTATCACGATTCCCTCAATCGGAATTCGGAGCCTTGCTTACACAGGCGCTGCTTGATGTCAGTCAGAATATAGATATTCAAAAAACATATTCAAACGGAATCTGGACATACAAAGGCAACGGAGAAAGAGGGATTTTTGTTCTTACTCAAAGCGCAGAAACGGGAGCTTGGCTTGAGCTTAATATTGAAGGAGCAAAGCTTCGCGTTATCTTTAAAGACTTTACCGCCTCACAAACTCAATAAAAAATTCAGCCCGCAAAATCACAACAAGATTTTGCGGGCTGATTCAATTCTGTTATATTATTATACTGTCCAGCACGGCCTGCGCCTCGGCATATTCATTGCCTGATCTGAAACGCGTTATCCGTTTTATAATATGATCATAAAAGCTTCGTTCATTTTCGCTTTCTTCATTTTCGGATGCATCTTTGAATTCAATATATTTTCTTTTCAGCTCTTTCAAAAATTCTTCTTTGGAATAGACTTTCAAATGCCCGGTTTCAAGCTCACAGGCTAATTCCTCAAGCTGTTCAACCGTATCAGCACCAAATTCTTCAACCATTTTTCTGAAATCATCGTCTTTATAATAAAAACGCATTCCCGAAAGATGACCGAATGCCTTCAATGTGTCAAGATAGCCCATTTTCATTCGCTTTTCCTGCATTTCTTTGCTGAAATCAAAAGCAGCTCCGAGTTCATCAATATTGTAAGGGCGAATATACACTATTTCTGCGCAGGAAATATCCTCGCGGTGGCCAAAGCCCTTCATAGAAGAAATATCAACAACAACAATCCTGTTATAACCGTTTTTACGAAGCATTCCGACAGGCGCGTTGTCATAAACACCGCCGTCAAGAAACCTTTCGCCTTCAGGCCCGATTTTGCTGACACCGGGCACCTTGGAGGAAGCAAGCAGATAGTCAATCAGCTGCCCCTCGGGGATTTTCTCAATAAACATTTTAAGCGGTGTAAACTCAGAAAGATGAAAAGTAACCATGCCAAACTTTATGTCGGACTCACGAACTTTGTTTTCATCAATAAACCGCTCAAGAAGGTCTCGGGTTGGCGATGCATCTATTCCGCCGTTTTTAACAATCTCTTTAAAAAGAGCAGGGAAATTTTTAAAACTGAAAAGATTTTCGGGGTCCGGCAGTTCTTCAGCAATTTTAACGCCCTTATCAACCGATGCGCAGTCCCAAAGCTCAACAGCTTCGTTAAAGCCGCCTGCAGCGATAAGCGCACCGTTTATTGATCCGATTGATACGCCTGCAACGGCCGAAAACTTAACGCCAAGCTCGCGCATTGCCTGCCATGCCCCAAGCTGATAAGCGCCTTTTGCTCCGCCGCCTGCCAAAACAAGACCGTATTCTTTCATATAATCACTCCTGTTTTTATTTTAACATATTCAACTGTATTTGCAACATACAAAAACAATTTAAATGCAACCTCAAACAAAAAATCTGTTGACATCTTTTTTAAGCCGTTATATGATTTTATATATCAAATTCAATTTCTCTGTGAAAGGATATTTTTATGAAACTGCCTGAATGCGTTACAGAAAGAATAAATAAATACTGTTCAGTTATAGAAAAGCACAGTCCAAAGCTTGCCGAGCTTTACCGCAACTGCTACCCCAACACGCTTGAAACCGCAACCGAAATAATGAATGATGGCTCTGTTTTTGTTTTAACGGGCGATATTCCCGCCATGTGGCTCAGGGATTCAACGGCGGAGGTTTCGCATTACATTCCGCTTGCCAAAGAAAACGATGACATAAAAGATATAATCAAAGGTGTCATTAAAAGGCAAAGAATGTATATTGAGCTTGAGCCTTACGCAAACGCCTATAAAAAAGAGCCGAATGACCACAAAGAATTCAATGATTACCCCGAAAACCATCCGATTGTTTGGGAAAGAAAATATGAAATCGACTCCCTTTGCTACCCCGTAAGACTTGCATATCTTTATTGGAAAGCGACGGGCGACAGCAGCATACTGGGCGATGATTTCCTCAAAAGCACCGAAATCACGGTTAATCTTTGGAAAACCGAGCAGCACCATTTTGAAAAATCGCCTTACCGCTTCACAAGAAAGAATTGCCCCGAACAGGATACAATACATAACAACGGAATGGGAAATCCCGTTTCGTATACCGGCATGACCTGGTCAGGCTTCCGCCCCAGCGACGATGCCTGCCGCTACGGATATCTTGTCGCCTCAAATATGTTTGCCGTTGTTGTTCTCGGCTATCTTGCAGAAATGCTCGAAGCAGCATATCCCGAACAAAACTCTCTAATTGCAGAATGCAATTCACTTGAAAACGAAATCAGAAGCGGTATCGAAAATTTTGCAGTTGTTGACCATGAAAAATACGGCAAAATATATGCCTGCGAAGTGAACGGCATGGGAGATTATTTTCTTTTTGACGACGCAAACGTTCCCAGCCTGCTTTCGGCGCCATATCTCGGCTTTTGCGCCCATGACGATGAAATTTATCTGAATACCAGAAGATTTATCCTCAGCAAGGATAACCCCTATTATTATGAAGGAAAATTTGCAAAAGGTGTCGGAAGTCCGCACACACCCGAAGGCTATATCTGGCATATCGCTCTCTCGATGCAGGGCCTTTCAAGCAACAATCCCGAAGAAATCAGAAATATTCTTTATATGCTTGAAACAACAGACGGCGGCACAGGCTACATGCACGAGGGCTTTGACGCAAACAATCCCGACATATTCACAAGAAGCTGGTTCAGCTGGTCATGTGCACTTTTTGCCGAGCTTGTTGAAAAAGCCGTTGATGAGGAGATAATTTAAATGATAACAATGAATCTTTATTATCAAATGAAACCCGGCACCAAAGATGAATTTATTCAAAAAGTATATTCCCTCGGAATTCCTCAGGCAACTCAAAAAGAAAACGGATGTCTCGGCTATGATTTTTATGCATCGGCCGATAAAGAGGTTATTCTTCTTGTTGAAAAATGGGAAAGCGCCGAATTCCTCCCCTCTCACAAGGAGCAAGAACATTTCAAAAAACTTATCGCACTCAAAAATGATTATGTCATCTCAACCGATTGCGAAAGTTTTGAACAATAGCAAAAAATATTTTCAAAAAATTCAAAAAAAGGCTTGCAAAAGCTCAAACATTGTGGTATTATAACATGCGTTCGATACGAACGCGTTATGGCCCGGTAGTTCAGTTGGTTAGAACGCCAGCCTGTCACGCTGGAGGTCGACGGTTCGAGCCCGTTCCGGGTCGCCATAATTTGCTGCTATGGCTCAGGTGGTAGAGCGCATCCTTGGTAAGGATGAGGTCGGCGGTTCGAGTCCGCCTAGCAGCTCCAATCCCTTGAAACTTAAGGTTTCAAGGGATTTTTCTTTATTTATATGAAATTGAGCAGACCGCATCCCTGAAATGCAATTTTTCAGCAAGGGATGCGGTCTGATTACAAACAAAAAATTAGGTGCGATTACGCAAAAGCACTTGAAAAAGCAAATATATACTGATATAATGAATAAAATACAAATATATACTGATATAATGAATAAAATACAAATAAAAGGTGGTTGTTATTATGA
>JAZRIG010000041.1:0-25515 GCA_045645145.1 Acutalibacteraceae bacterium | reverse complement strand
GGTCACGGCGGACGAGGCAAAACAACTCTTGCAGAGGCAATGCTTTACATTTCCAATGCAACAGACAGACTCGGCAGAGTTCCCGACGGCAACACCGTTATGGACTTTGACGCAGAAGAAAAAAGACGTAAGTGTTCAATTGCATCCGCAGTTGCTTCATTTGAATGGAAAAATACAAAGATTAATATTATCGACACTCCGGGTCTTTTCGACTTCGCAGGCGGCATGAGCGAAGGCATGCGTGCAGCAGGTGCTGTTCTCATCGTTCTTGCTTCCGGCTCCACTCTTGACGTTGGCGCAGAAAAGGCTTACAAGGCAGCCACCGAAAGAGGCATCAACAAGATGTTCGCAATCACAAAGTGCGACGCTGAAAACGCTCATTTCTATAAAACATTTGATTCTCTTCAGGAAGAATACGGCAACAAGATTTGCCCCGTTGTTGTTCCTTATGTTGAAGGCGACAAGGTTATTTCCTATGTTGACTTCTCAAGAAACGAAGCTTTCTCATATAAAGACGGCAAGCGCTCAGACGCTCCCATGCCCGAAAACGATGAGAGAACAAACAGAATGAAGGAAGCATTTATCGAAGCGGTTGCAAGTGCTGACGAAGAACTCATGATGAAATTCTTTGACGGCGAACCCCTTACCGATGACGAAATCGACAGAGGCCTCAAGACAGGTATTCTTGCAGGCGATATCTGCCCCGTTTATGCTTGCTCGGGTTATCAGCTTGAAGCTGTTGACCTTATCAATAACAGCATCGTTCAGTCAGCTCCCGACGCAGCTTCCGTTGCATCGGAAGGCGACCTTACCTGCGACGAAAACGGCCCCCTTGCAGCTATCTGCTTCAAGACCGTTGCTGACCCCTTCGTTGGTAAGATGTCATATTTCAAGGTTATTTCGGGCAAAATCACTTCCGATACACCTGCTTACAATGAACGCACAGGCGAAACCGAAAGAATGGGCAAAATCGTATTCCCCAAGGGCGGCAAGCAGGAAGAAGCTTCCGCAATCCTTGCAGGCGATATCGGTATCGTAACCAAGCTTTCAAGCTTCAAGACAGGCGACACAATGTGCGCTCCCAAGTCAGATATCAAGCTTAAGGGCGTAAGCTTCCCCGCACCCTGCCTTCCCATGGCTGTTAAGGCTAAGAAGAAGGGCGAAGAAGATAAGGTTGCAGCAGGTCTCAACAGACTCGCAGAAGAAGACCTTACCATCAGCTACTACACCAATGCTGAAACAAAAGAGCAGATTATCTCCGGCCTCGGCGAGCAGCATCTTGACTCCGTTGTTACAAAGCTCAAGACAAAGTTCGGCGTTGAAGTTGACCTTGAAGTTCCCAAGGTTGCATACAGAGAAACAATCAGCAAGAAGGTTGCCGTTCAGGGCAGACATAAGAAGCAGTCAGGCGGCAGCGGCCAGTTCGGTGACGTTTGGGTTGAATTTGAACATATTGATTCCGAAGATTTCGAATTTGCAGAGAGAGTTGTCGGCGGCTCCGTTCCCAAGAACTTCTTCCCCGCAGTTGAAAAGGGTCTTCGCGAAGCTATCCTTAAAGGACCTCTTGCAGGCTATCCCGTTGTTGGTCTGAGAGCTACTCTCTACGACGGTTCATCACACCCCGTTGACTCCAACGAAATGGCATTCAAGATGGCTGCAAAGATTGCTTACAAGAACGGTATGCCTCAGGCAAATCCCAAGCTCCTTGAACCCTACGGCTCACTCAAGGCTTATATGCCCGGCGACAATCTCGGCGATATCATGGGCGATATCACAAAGAGACGCGGCCGCGTTCTCGGCATGGGTCCCTGCGAGGATGACCCCAAGATGCAGGAACTCGTAGCAGAAGTTCCCATGGCTGAAATGGGCGATTTCGCAACAGTTCTCCGCTCCGTAACAGTCGGCAGAGGCTATTTCTCATTCGAATTTGACCACTATGAAGCAGCTCCCGAAAACGTTGCTCAGAAGGTTATCGCAGAAGCAAAGGCAAACGCAGAGGACGAATAATAACAAACATAAAAATACCGCTCGGTGCATTGCACCGGGCGGTTTTGGTTTTATTTTGTTCTTCTCCAATGGAAAAGATACTGTTGGGCTATGCCGCGCGCGCCGCTGACGCATTCGGGCAGGCCGTCGGGATAAAGCTCCTGCATAATGCGTTTAACCCAAACGTCAACGGGAAAGGCATCAACCTTGCCGAATCCGTAAAGCAGAGTGCATTGGGCAACCTTTTCACCGACACCCTTGATTTTAATAAGCTCATCTCTGCCTTCGTCAAGGCTTGATGTATATATTTTTTCAAAATCTATTTCGCGGTTTGCAACCTTTTGAGCGGCATCAATTATATATTTTGCTCGGAAGCCTGCCCTTATTGGCGCAAGGGCTTCGATGCCTGCGGTGGCAATTTTTTCTGCAGTCGGGAAGGAATAATCGTCATTGCCCAGAGGTTCGCCCAAAAGGCGGCAAAGGCGGTCTATTATGCCCTTGATTCGGGGTATGTTATTGTTGGATGATATAATAAAAGAACACAAGGCTTCCCACGGCTCCTGACGCAGAACGCGGATTCCGCAGCATTCCGAAACGGCTTTTTTGAGGTGTTCGTCCGCTTTGAATCTTTCGCAAAGGCAATCATAATCGCGCTCAAGGTCAAAGTACGGAATCCAGATTTTTTCAAAATCCTCCTCGGTTGCGCCGATAAGCTCAATTTCGCTGCCGTTTTGCCTTATCGTAAGCGGCCTTGAAAAAGCAACTCCGTGCCACTCGTTTTCGCCTGTCCGGACCCAGCGGAAGGCTTGGCCGCAGTCCAGCGTTAAGCCGATATCAAGGCATGAAGCATTGAAAATGACGCGGTCGGATTCGGTTTTGATTAAATTTTTAACAGCCATTTTTGAAATTCTCCAATTTGTAATATTATGACTTTTGAGGGAAAAATATTGCCATAAATCTCTCGACACAATCCAACATTTTGTAAAGATTGTACAACCTTTTGTATATTCTCAAAAAGAACAATAAAGTTTTCCACACGGAAAAACTAAGAAAAACAAGGGCTTTTCACCTGAGTTATACACTTTTTCCACACGGTTATTCACATTCTAAGGCGAAAAGTCGGTTATACTAAATGTATATTTGTCTTTCTTTTTTGGTTAAAATAATCGGAATAAACAGGCTCTGATTTGCCAAAAATAACAGAGAAATCCACAGCCAAAGAGTGAAAGGGGAAAGCGTCATGATAAAAGGGGTCAACAGACAGGTTGTAGAAATCACACAGACGCAATGTGAATATTTTGAGAAAGTATTGTTTTTTATTAAGCCCGAATATTCAGCCGTCAGCGAGGGCGATTTGAAGGAAAGGGCAACAATAATTGCCCAGAGTGCGGGCATGCCGCCCGCAACAAGGCTCAGAAAAAACAGAATACGCCTTGCGCTGAGCATGAGCGCTGCCGCCTGCGGCGGAGCAATAGTGAGCGGAACGGTGTTTTTGTTAACTTCATTTTTATGAATTGAAATGCTTGCAGAAGCCGTTCATAACGCAGCTTTCGCATTTGGGTCTGCCCGAAATGCAGGTTTCTCTGCCGTGAAGAACGCATCTGTGGCAGAAATCATTGCTTTCTTGGGGCGGAAGAATTTCGCGCAGCTTCATTTCAACCTTAAACGGGTCTTTGGTTGAAACAAGACCGAGAAGGTTGGAAATTCTTATCAGATGCGTGTCGGCAACAACGGCAGGCTCGCCGTAAACATCGCCCATTATAAGGTTTGCCGTTTTTCTTCCCACGCCGGGCAGGGAAATCAAATCATCAAGCGAGTTCGGAACTTTGCCGCCGAAGTCGCTGATTATTTTGCGGCTCATTTCAACAATATCCTTTGCCTTGGTTCTGAAAAATCCGCAGGAATGAATGATTTTTTCAACGTCGGCAGCATCTGCCTGCGCAAAGTCCTCAACGGAGTTGTATTTTTCAAACAACGCGGGAGTGACCATATTAACCCTTGCATCCGTGCATTGCGCCGAAAGTCTGGTGGCAATGAGCAGCTGCAGGGGATTTTCTGCATTAAGGGAACATATTGAATCCGGATATTTTTCTTTGAGGGCATTAACAGCCAGCAAAGCACGTTCTTTTTCAGTCATTTTTATCACTCCTTGAACATAACAATTATATATTATTTCCCCTGCTTTTTAAAGATTATTTTTTAAATAAATATGAATTTTTATTATAAGTAAACAAAAACTGTTGATTTTAATCGGGTTTTATGTTAGCATAGTTTTACCTAGAATAAAAACAGGGGGAAATCCTATGAAAAACAAATTCACGGCAAGGCTGAGTATTTTTATGTGCCTTGTTTTGATTATCTCAATGTTTGCTGCCTGCAGCATCAAAAAAGACCCTGATGCTACCGACGGCACATCATCTTTCTTCAGCGGAGATGACTCATGGAATGCTGATGGCGGTTATGAACCGGTAACCATCACCAATGTTGAGCTTGTTGAGCTTGTTTCCCAGGCTCTCGGTCAGGATGCCGCCGGCTTTAACGGCGATTTGAGCACCCTCACTCCCGAACAGCTCGAAAAGGTTGAGGATCTTGCTGCCGATAAGGGTCTTATTATTGATAAGGATAACAGCGGCAACACCGTAATTAAGAAAGAAGAAATTCCCACAACTCAGGTTACTCCTGAGGAATACAGCCAGATTATGAATCAGGTTTCCGTTAAGGACCCCAACAATCTGACTCCCGAGGAATATGAAGAGCTTTCAAAGGTTGCGGATGAAAACGGCATGGCGGTTGTTACAAAGCCTGACACAAGCGAGGTTCAGATTGTTAAGCCCGCTCCCGTAACCAAGGTTCCCACTCAGGCACCCACTCAGATTATCACAAACGCTCCCACCAAAGCACCCATTTTCACCAAGCCCGTTCAGAAAACCACTTCGGTTTATATTCCGCCTTCATACGAATATATTTCTCCTGTTGTAACAACAGCAGCTCCCGTTCCTGCTCTCGCTTCCGTATGGGTTAACACTTCAAGCGGCGGCAGCCACAGAGTTCTTGACGATAACGCTGTTCTTGACGGCGGCGTTGTAACTGTAGGCGTTACTTATCAGGATCCGGACGGCGAACCTTCTTCAAAAACTTCAGGCATTATTATTTATGAAAACGAAAAGGGCAAAACCGTTTGGACAAAGCTTGTCGGCGGAAAAAGCGAGGAGAGTCTTGACTGCACAACCTCTTTTGAAAATGTAACGGTTCTCAAAGACGGCAGCATAGTTGCGGTTGGTTACACAAGCGCAGTAGATGTTACCGGCGCAACCGATGCAGATTATAAGTGCAAGGGCACTCTTGAAGGTCTTGCAGTTAAATTCAACAAAAAGGGCGACCTTGTCTGGACAAAGCTTTTCGGCGGCAGCCAGGGTGACATGCTCTACTCCGTTCAGGCAACTCCGGACGGCGGCTTTGTTATAGGCGGCAAGTCCGAATCCGACGATGCTGACCTCAAGGGCCTTGCAACATCAATAAGAAAAGCATTTATCTTCAAGTGCGATGCAGACGGCAATATTCAGTGGAGACGCGCTCTTTCCGGTTCCAAGCATAACGCGGTTCAGGATATCGCGGTTACACCCTCAGGTGAAATTTATGCCGATATCGAATGCGTTTCCGGCGACGGCGAATTTGCCGCAATTGAAGGCACCAAGACCGCCAAGAGAACAACGGTTCTTGTTAAGCTTGCACCCAACGGAAACACAATCTGGCAAAAGTGCATTCAGGATTCCGGAACCACAAGACTTCTTTCCGTTGAAGCAGCTCCCGACGGCGGATGCGTTATCGCGGGCCAATATTCAACATCTGTCAGCGGCACAGATAAAGAAACAGGCTGGTTCAAGGATTTCTACAACGGCGGCAATCCCGGCACCTTCGACGGAATGATTATTAAATTCAAGCCTGACGGCACCGTTGGCTGGATGACTTCGCTTATGGGCTTTGAAAGCGACTATATTTCAGGCATAACAAAGATTGACGGCGGATATGCCGTTACAGGCTACACCACCTCAACAAACAGAGATTTTTCAATCGCCAACAGAGGTAACTACGACAGCTTCATTTACACCCTTAATGAACACGGCTCACGCAAGAATATTTATGCGCTCGGCGGTTCGCAGGCGGATACCCCGCGCGGCATTTGCTCCGACGGCACAAACTCCGTTTATCTTTGCGGCCAGACAAATTCCGGCGACGGATATTTTGCCGAATGCGCCGTTAAGGGCAACGAAAACATGGCGGTAGGCTTTGTTTGCCGTTTCCAGCTTAATAAGAAGAAATAAAACAAAAACAAAAGGCTTGTATGGGTTTCCATACAAGCCTTTTTTATATGCTTTAAACTAACTTGTTCTTATCAAGTTTAAATATTTTGCCGACCGCCAGCAAGCCAATAACGGTTAAAACAAGCTCGATTGCCATGTATGAGCCGTTATAAAAGAAAGAATACAGCGCAACCGCCATTCCTTCGGGTGTATAGCCCCTCCAGATAGTAACACCGCTTACAAAATGGCAGATGAACCTGATGATGCAAACCACAGCGCCGCCGAGAGCCAGCTCGGTTGTCTGCTTTCCGCCGAATTTGCCCCTGAACATTCCGCCAAGGCCGAGGCAGCCGAAAGCGATAAGATAATCAGCAAGGGCAACTATAAGATAGGCCGCAAGGCCGGCAACATAGGTGAAATTTTTGTAACCCATAATCATTTCAAACATTGCAAGAACGGCGCTTGCCGCAAGGCCGTTTTTGATTCCGTGGCGGTACGAAACAAGGATTATCGGCACCTGCCCGAAAAGGCTGAAGCCGCCGCCATAGGCATAAGGCCACGGGAGCATATCCGAAACAGCGAAAACGGCGATTGAAAGGGCAACCATGATTGCGCTTTCGGCAAGAATTTGGGTTTTGTTGAGTTTTTCTTTCATTTTTGACAAACTTCCTTTCTTTATTTGAAAGGGGATGCAGAAAATTTAAAGCCCGACGTTTTGATACGTCGGGCGTGTTGACTGCCGATAAAGTCGTCAGACCATGAACAAAACCTGTTTCAGTTTGTTCATTCGGTGTTTTTTCTCCTCTCGACGTACCTTTGTACGCCTTCGGTCGAAGAAAACACCGTCTGACTTCCTTTCTCAACAGTCACTTCATTTTAGCGAAAAGAGTTTTGCTAAAATGAAACGCCCGACTATACGTCGGGCGTAAAATCTGCACTGAGCTTTTTCCTACGCCCGCATTACCGGGATCAGGTTTGAGGGTATAATCTCAGCCGCCGTAAGGCAGCACCCCTTTGTCAACGTTGATTGTATTATATTTTTTCTGATTTGTCAAGAGCGGCTTTTCCTTCGGGAGTGTCGCGGTAAAACTGAGTTTTGGGCTTCGGATGGGTTGTTGAATTCCAAAGCTCCTCGGCAACGGGCGCCCATTCGGATGCGAACCTGTCGCATTTTGAGCAGAGCGTCTCTGCGCTTTCAGGCTCAATAAGGTCGGTTGATTTTGCGCCTGTTTCCGCGATTATCTTTCTCAGACACTGCGGATTTTCAAGCATCGGGCAGGGGCGCAGATGATTGTCATTAAAAGGCTGATTGTGCCAGAAAGCCTGGAAAAGCGGGTTTTTGAGACCTTCAAGGATTGTGTGAGTTCTGATATTTGAATCTGAATAATGGATGAAAACGCAGGGCTCCATATCGCCTTCGGAATTGATGTGGAAATAGTTTCTGCCGCCTGCGATGCAGCCGCCGACGAATTCGCCGTCATTCTGGAAATCCATTATAAACATAGGCTTGCCTGTTTTGCCGTTTCTGGCGGTGCGCAGCCATTTATACATATATACTCTTTGCTCGGGGGTGGGGATAAGGTCAACAACGGCATCCTTGCCAACGGGCATGTAGTTGAAATAAAGGCCGAAGCGAACGCCCTTTTTAACCATGAGGTCAAGAAATTCATCGCTTGTGACAAACGGAATGTTTTCTTTGGTGTAGCAAACGGAAATGCCGTAAAGCAGGCCGTATTCCTTGAGCAAATCCATCGCATCAATGGTTGTTTTGTAAGCGCCGCCGCCTCTTCTGGCATCGTTGCTTTCTTCGGTTCCTTCAATGCTCAAAGCAAGCGAGAGGTTGCCGACTTCTCTCATTTTTTCGCAGAAATCGCGGTCAATGAGAGTTGCGTTTGTGTAGGCAAGGAAGGCGCAGTCGGGGTTTTCCTTGCAAAGGGTAAGAATTTCGTTTTTCTTGATAAGCGGCTCGCCGCCCGTGAGCATGTAAAGATGGGTGCCAAGCTCTGTGCCCTGATTGATAATGCTCCTCATTTCGTCAAGCGTAAGATTTGACTTGTGGCCGTATTCGGCGGACCAGCAGCCCTTGCAATGAAGATTGCAGGCGCTTGTGGGGTCAAAAAGCATGAGGAAAGGAATGTTGCATTTGTATTTTTCTCTGTTTGCTCTGACCGCCTTTGTGCCGTTAACGCCTGCGCCGAGTCCGAGGGCAAGCAGCATTTTTTTGATAACGCCGCCGTCACATTCGTTGATAATATTCAGAGCGAAGGTGCGCCAAACGTTGTCGGGGTCCTGTATTGCATTGCGGAACATATCATAATTCTTCTCGGGGAAAGCTCCGCCCATGAGTTTCTGAGCCAAGTCAATGAGCTTGAGAATGTTTTCTTCGGGATTTTTTTTGACATATTTATAAATACCGTCAAAAGCCACGGAAGCAGAGGCTCTTTCCAACTTCTCTTTTACTGTCATCATAACAGCACCCCTCCTTTATCCAAGAGTTCTATATAATATTAAGAAGTATGTTTAAAATGATATACACTTTAGTGTATCACAGAAATCCGTTTCTGTCTACAAAAAATTTTTTAATATGATTTGTTTTTCTTGCTTTAACCGCTGATTTGGAGTATTATTCAATTATAAGACACAGTTTTTGGAGGGTTTTGCGTGAAAAAGTCACTTCTGAGAAGCAGGCACGCGGTTGGGCTTGCGGCAAGAATTATTGTTTCGGTTTTTATTATTGCCGTAATTATATGGAAATATGACGAATTGAAAAACGTTGATATCAGAGCCATTGTTGATGCAAGCTCAGGCGTTTTTGCGGCAGTTGCCGCGATTCTTGGGGTGTATCTTCTCAAATCGGTTGTTTTTGTTGTGCCTGCGTCGCTGGTTTATATTGCTGTGGGCATGGTTTTCCCCGCGCATTGGGCGATTCTGATAAATGCCG
This sequence comes from Acutalibacteraceae bacterium, assembly GCA_045645145.1. GTDB lineage: Bacteria > Bacillota > Clostridia > Oscillospirales > Acutalibacteraceae > CAG-177. The sequence goes on along the minus strand of JAZRIG010000041.1, from coordinate 16,287 downwards.
CGGGAATTCTGCTTGAAATTTGCGCAACCTACCTTTTCGGCATTATCATGGGCGGCCCCTACGTTATAAACAAGCTTGAAAAAACAAAATACGGCGATAAAATTCTTTCGCTGCATGAGAAAAACAAGCTTTCGGCAATTTTTGCCATCCGTTTTCTTCCCGTTTTTCCGATTGACCTTGTGAGCTTGTTTCTCGGCGCGGTCAGAATGAAATTTTTGCACTATCTTCTTATTTCCTTTGGCGGAATTATGCCGAGAGTCATACTTTTCACTATTCTCGGCGACGGAATATACGACTATTTTCCAATGCAGAAAATCGTGCCCGTTGCGGCGATTCTGCTGGCAGTTGCCCTTGTTATCTGGGTTATCAGATATGCAATAAACATGTCAAAAGCGGAGGAGGCTCAGGATAAATCTCCGTTTGAGCCGATAAAGGACAGCCGCCGAAACGTTATATTTGACACGGATATCGGCCCCGACTGCGATGACGCGGGAGCAATGGCTGTTTTGTTTGAGATGGCAAAAAAATACGAGATCAAAATTCTCGGAGCGGCAAACTGCACCTCCAACCCCTACGGCAACGGAGCGATACGCGCGATTGCCGAATTTTTCGGATATGAGGATTTCAATGTCGGCTGTCACAAGGGCTGTGAGCTTCTGAAAGGCTTTGACAAATACAATAAGCCCGTCACCAAGAAATATATGAAATATGAAAACAGCGCCGTTCATGCCGAGGATGCAGCGAGCTTCTATAAGAAAATTCTTTCAAAGGCAGAAGATGATTCGGTAACGGTTATCGCAACCGGACCGCTCACAAACCTTGCGGAAATTCTTGAAAAAGAGCCCGAATTATTCAATAAAAAGGTTAATTCAATTGTTGCAATGGCAGGCAAATTCCCCAAGGGCAAGGAGTTCAACGTTGAATGCGACCCGCAGGCTGCCGCCGCCGTTTTCAATAAATTCAAAAAGGTTATTGTTTGCTCGGGCTTTGAAGTCGGCAGCAAGGTTATGACAGGTTTTTCCGCTGAGCAGGAAAACAATCCCGTTTTTGATTGCTACAAGCTTTATTCGGGCAAAAAGGAGCTTCCCTATCTGCGCGACAGCTGGGATTTAACCGCCGTTCACTATGCGTTTGAGGGCGAGGGCGAATTCTATTCCCTTTCAAAGGCGGTAAAAATAACGGTTGATGATGACGGCGGAATTAAGGCTGAAAAAGATAAGTATTCCAAGAGATATTATCTGATAAAGAAGGCGGAAAACAAAAAATTGGAAGAATATCTTAACGGAATGCTTGAAAATCAACCGTGTTGACAATAAAAAGGAATATTTGTATAATATTGGTAAAACATAAAGACACAATGAATCGAGGTAGGTAATATGATTAAAAAGATTTTTGCGTTTTTCCTGGCTTTTGCAATGCTCTTTGCATTTGCAGGCTGCGGAGAGACAGGCGGTAACGGCGGAACCAAGTCACCCGAAACAACAAGCCATATCCGCGAGGTTAAAACCAAGGTTGCTGCTCTCAACGGCCCGACAGGCATTGGCCTTGCAAAGCTTGCGGCTGACCGTTCCTATGCTTATGATGTTGAATTTTATTCGGACCCGCAGGAAATTGTTCCTCTTATCACAACAGGTGAGGTTGATATTGCTGCCATGCCGATAAACCTTGCCGCTAACCTTTATAAAAAGACTAACGGCGGCATTCAGATTCTTGCAATCAACACTCTCGGCGTGCTTCACGTTATTGAGAACGGAAAAACCGTTAAAAGCATTGCGGACCTTAAGGGCAAAACGGTTTATGCAACAGGTCAGGGCTCAACTCCCGAATATATCATTAACTATGTTCTTTCACAAAACGGAATTGACCCCGAAAAGGATGTTGATATTCAGTATCTGAGCGCTCACAGCGAGCTTGCAACCCTTGCCGTTGAGGGCAAGGCGGATATCTGCATTCTCCCCGAGCCTTTTGCAACAAAGGTTATTGCCAAAACCACTCCTGTTGAAACAACCGCCGCTTCAGAGGATGCCGCAAGTCAGACTGCTGCCGCAACACAGGCTCAAAGCGAAGATAACGGTGTCAGACTCAGACATGCCCTTGACCTCACGGAAGAGTGGGATAAGGTTTGCGACACAAAGCTTGCTCAGGGCTGCGTTGTTGCCAGAACGGAATATATCAACGCAAACCCCGAAATTATTGCGGAGTTTATCGGATTTAACGAAGTATCCGTTAACTTTATCCGTGGCAATCTTGAGTCGGCTGCGATTTTCCTGACAGAAAACGGATATTTCGAAACAAAAGTACTTGCTTATAACACCATCCCCAACTGCAATATAGCCTTTATCGAAGGCGAAGAGATGAAGGCTGCCGCAAAGGGCATTTTTGAGATTCTCTATCAGGCAAACCCCGCTTCGGTCGGCGGTTCAATTCCTGATGACGGTATCTATTATGGCGCATAATTCAAAAATAAAAAGATTATTTTTAAAAGCAGGAGTCATTTTGATATGGCTCCTGCTTTGGCAGCTTTCGGCAGTAATAGTCGGCAGCAATTTTCTGTTTCCTTCGCCGATAACGGTTGTTAAAAGGCTTGCAGAGCTTGCAATGACGGCTGATTTCTGGAAGGCGGCTGTTTTTTCGCTGGGCAGAATCATGCTTGGCTGCGCTTCGGGCATTTTGTTCGGAACGCTTCTGGGCGCGGTGACTGCATTTTCAAAGCCGCTTTATGAGTTCTTCAGCCCGCTGCTGGTAACAATCAAAACAACGCCTGTTGCATCGTTTATTATTTTGCTGCTGGTTTGGGTCAAAAAAAGCGGAATCCCTGTTGTTATTGCATTTTTGATGGTTGTTCCGATTTTGTGGGCAAATGTTGCCGAAAGCATAAGAAATGCCGACAGGCAGCTCCTTGAAGCGGCAAAGGTGTTTGATTTTTCCCGCCGCCAAAAGCTGAAAGCGATTTATATTCCTCAGGTTATGCCGTCTTTTGCCGCAGGCTGCACAACGTCAATCGGCTTTTCGTGGAAAGCGGGCATAGCCGCCGAGGTGCTTGCCACTCCGCCCGATTCGGTTGGATATAATCTTTATTATGCCAGAATAAATCTTGAATACGACGACCTTTTTGCCTGGACGGCGGCTGTTATTGCCATGAGCTTTTTGCTGGAAAAGGCCGTTGTCAGATTGCTTAAGAAATAAGGAGAGGTTATGCCTGTTATTATAAAAAACATATCCAAAGCCTTTGGAGGCAAGCAGGTTTTGAACAACCTGAGCTTTGAAATAGCGGACAAAGGCATTTTCGGCATTTTCGGGCCGTCGGGCTGCGGCAAAACAACGCTTCTCCGTATACTCTGCGGCCTTGAAAAAGCGGACAGCGGCGAAATAAACGGCAAAAAGAAGTTCTCCGTTGTTTTTCAGGAGGACAGGCTCATGCCTGCCATGACGGCGCTTGAAAATGTTGCCGCCGTTTCCGATAAAAAAACAGCCGCTAAGTGGCTTGAAAAGGTTGGTTTGGGTGACAGCCTGAATAAACACCCTGCCGAGCTGAGCGGAGGAATGAGCCGCCGCGTTGCAATTGCAAGAGGTTTGGCTTTTGATGCGGATGCGCTGATTCTTGACGAGCCGTTCAAGGGTCTTGAGGCCGAGCTTAAAGAAAAGATAGCGGCGCTGATTTGTGAATATGCCCAAAAGAAAACGGTTGTTATTGTTACTCATGACGACTTCGGGCAGTCACTTGCAGGAAAATATATTACTTTAACGTGATTTTAACATCTATCTGTTAATTTTATGCTTGCAATTACAGTGTTTTTATATTATACTTATTGCATACGCGGCTACGGACGCATTCGGTCGAATTCTGTCCGCGGCGCATTACCCCCCAAACATACATATTAGGAGGAAAAACTAATGTCAAAGAAAATTATTGCAATTCTTCTCGCTCTCACATTCGTTTTTGCTTTCGCAGCATGCGGCGGCAAGGGCGATGACGAAACAACAACAACCGCTCCCGTTGAAACAACTGCAGATCCCTTTGCAGAGGACACAACCGCTGCTGCTGATGAAACCACAACTGCTGCTGTAGTTGAAGACACAACTGCTCCCGTTGTTGAGGACACAACCGTTGCTGCTGATGAAACAACAACTGCTGCAGGCGAAACAACAACAGAAGCTGCAAATGCTAAGCCCCAGAGCAAGGAAGAAATTGTTGCTTATTTCAACACAGCTATCAACAATGCAAAGAAAAACTCCAAGAGCATCACTTCAAACTACATGAAGCATGCTGTTGCAGGCGAAATCACAGGCATTCCCAGCGCTCTTGATTCAATCGGCCAGAGCCTTATCAAGGATAACATGGGCGAAGATGACAGCAAGAAGAACGTTACATGGACAACAGCTGATGACAAGAACGCTTTCTTCCCCGTTGAAACAGAAACTTATGCAAGCAAACTCACAGCTGCTGATGTTAAGGATGCAAAAATCGTTGAAAAAGACGGTAAGTACATAATCAGAATCACAACCGTAGCTGACGCACGTTCAGAGGGTCACAAGCACGGTGCAGGCCATGCTCCCAAGGCATTCAATGCTGTTCTTCCCGGCATTATTGACGGCTATATTCCCGGTATCGCAAAGAGCCTCTTCAGCGTTGGTACAGTTGCAACAGCTTATCCCTCAAGCACAGTTCAGGTAACTGTTGATGCTGCAACAGGCAATGTTGTTTCCGCTAACTATATGCTTTACTGGACTCTTTATATCCCCCTGAGCGGAACAGATGTTGTTCTTCCCTTCTCAACAGAGAACGATTATACAATCAACTGGTAATTAATTTTAACGGTGACCGTCTTTTCGGCGGTCACCATTATTGTGTAAAAAATATATATAAAAAGGTGATTATCATGAAAAAGGAAGTTCTTGTTGAAACTTCAGCCCGCCATGTTCATGTCAGCCGTGCTGACCTCGACGTTCTTTTCGGCGAGGGCTATGAGCTTACCCACAAAAAAGACCTTTCACAGCCCGGTCAGTTTGCCTGCGAAGAAAGAGTAGGCGTTGTTGGCGAAAAGGGCAGCTTCCCCGCTGTTTCAATCCTTGGCCCCATCCGCCCCTCAACTCAGGTTGAGCTTTCACTCACAGATGCTCGCAGCATCGGCGTTGTTGCTCCCGTTCGTGAGAGCGGCGACATCGCAGCAAGCGGCAAGTGCAAGCTTGTCGGCCCCAAGGGTGAAGTTGAAATCGACTGCGGCGTTATCTCCGCAAAGAGACACATTCATGCAACTCCCGCAGATGCCGAGAAATACGGACTTGAGGATAAGCAGATTGTTTGCGTTAAGGTTGAATCCGACGGCAGAAGCCTCATTTTTGACGATGTTGTTGTAAGAGTTAACCCTAACTTTGCTCTCGCAATGCACATCGACACAGACGAATCAAACGCAGCAGGCGCAAAGCCCGGCATGATGGGTGAAATCCTTTAATCAAAATATAAAACAAGCGGCTTGCAGAGCTTAACTTTGCAGGCCGCATTTTGTTTTATAATTATGCAAAAACCTTTGTTTTTATTGATGCTTGTGTTATTATATTTGCGAGGTGATAAATAATGTTTGCAAAACCCTACAATACCGAAATCAAAATTGACTATAACAATATTGATGCTCTCAACAGATATCCGCAGGATTTGAAAACGGAATATATCCAGTCCGTGGAGGAAGGGCTTGATATTGAGAAATATAAAAGTTTGTTTGATGCTGTTGATGCGCTTGAACCCGGTGATTATAAAACACGCATGAGCGATATAATCTATGAAATGGTTATCAATGCGGATATGCAGCCGGGTTATAAATATGACGAGCCGTCATCTCTCAAGGAGATTAAAGCTCTGAGAAAGCCCCGCGAATTTGAAAAGAAGATGCCCGACGAGGCAACTCTGCGCAAAAAGCTGCTCGGCGCCTGGACGGGCAGAGCCTGCGGCTGCCTTCTCGGCAAGCCTGTTGAATGCATCAGAAGCGATGAACTGATTCCTCTGCTTAAAGAAACGGGCAATTACCCCATGCACCGTTACATTCTCAGCACCGATATCACCGATGAAGTTTGCTCGCATTATAAATTCTTTCTCAAAAACAAGGCATACGCCGACACGGTTGACGGAATGCCCGTTGACGATGACACAAACTATGTTGCACTTGCCCAGAAAATTGTTGAAGATTGCGGCAGAAGCTTTGATTCAGAGGATGTTGCGCTTGCGTGGATGAAATATCAGTCGATATTTTCATATTTCACGGCGGAAAGAACGGCCTTTGTTAACTTCACAAACTGCATTCAGCCGCCCGCCTCGGCAATGTATAAGAATGTTTGCCGCGAATGGATAGGCGCGCAGATAAGGGGCGATTATTTCGGATATATCAATCCCGGAAACCCCGAAAAAGCGGCTAAAATGGCATTTACGGATGCAAGAATATCTCACGTTAAAAACGGCATCTACGGCGAGATGTTCGCCTCGGCAATGATTGCATGTGCAGCGGTTACCGATAACATTGAAGATATAATTCTCGGCGGTCTTGCGGAAATTCCGTCAACATCAAGACTTTATGAGGCAGTTATGAAGATTCTTGACGGCTATAAAAACGGAGTTACCGTTGAGGAATGCTTTGATATCATTCATGACGCTTATGACGAACATACGGACCACGGCTGGTGCCACACAATTTCAAACGCAATGATTGTTGCCGCCGCTCTTCTTTATGGCGAAGGCGATTTCGGAAAATCAATCTGCACGGCAGTCGGCATGGCGTTTGATACCGACTGCAACGGCGCAACGGTCGGCTCGGTTCTCGGAATGAGAAACACAATTGACGGAATTGATGAATACTGGAAAAAGCCCGTTAAAGGCAAAATCCACACCTCAATTTTCGGGGTGGGCACGGTTGATATCGAAAAAGCGGTTGACAAAACAATGGAGCATCTGGCTTAACAAAAAATTCAAGCCGTTACATTCTGCCCGATTGGGTGAGAGTGTAACGGCTTTTTTTAAAAGATTTTTTCGAAAAGATGCTTGATTTTTAACTTAACAAATCTGAAAGCGCTGAAGAAAAGCTCTGCCGGCTTGCTTTCAAGAATTTTTATTATCAGCTTGCTTTTGCTTTTGTAAACCGAATCCACAACGGTTTTTTGCCAGAGATAAAGCCCCTCTTCATCGGCTTTTCTTGTTGAAAAATGAAGCAGGGAACAGTCCTTGAACTGCTCGCCGTTTTTATCGGTAACGTCAAGCCTGCCGTTTCTGAAATCAATCAAATCAATGGTGTAGCCTGAGGGGAGTGACATGCATTTGCCAACCCGCGGCTTGGCGGTGCAAAGAAAACCGTTCTTTTCCATCGCCAGGCTTAATATCGGGTCATCGCGCAGCTTTCCTTTGCAAAACAGCACGGAATCCTCAGACAGTATCGGGTCATTTATTATCTGCTCTGCCATATCTATGCAGTCCTGATGCATTTTTTGCGTTTTTTTCGAGCGTCTTATAAAGAAATATCCCGGATTAAACAAAGGAAAAGAGCTTATTTCAGGAAGATATTTTTGGATTTGGGTGCGCGCTTTTTCTGTTTTAAACCAGGCGTCAATCGGCGTTAAGTTCCAGCCGAAAGCGGAAAAATCATGCTCGGAGGAAAGCACGTCCCAAAAAAAGTCAAGGCTGCGGTAAATCAAACAGTCAGGCTCGATGAAGATATTCTCATCATAGGGCAAATCAATAAGAAGCCTGAATTTATCCTTGTAATTTCCCTGAACATCGTCAAGTATGATTACATCATCGAACTCACAGGTATATTTATTTTTTCTGTCGCACAAAATCGCCATTTTTGCATCGGGATTATGAACCTTGAAAGAACGGAGCATGCTCAAAGCCATTTCATAATATTTCTCGTTTCCTGTTGCCAGCGTAACAAAACCGCGAGTCACTTTTGCATCACCCTACCGATAAGAATTGTTTAAAAACCTCGCATCGTTGATGCGAGGTTTTTGATGTTATTATTCAGCTGTTGTTTCGGGAACAGTTCTGTCGATTGTGTACTTAACAGCGTTTCTGTAGCGGAAGGTTACGGGAACGGTGCCCATGTCTGCAAGAGAACCGGAGCCTGTAACTTCTGTTTCAACGTCGATGTTCTTAACATATTCGATTGAAAGAACTTCGTCGGTCTCAACGTTTGCTGTGATGATAATCTGGCAGTCCTTATATGTAAGGGTGGGCTTTGCAACGGTCATGTATTTCTCAGCCTTCTGGAACTCGGTGAGAACTTCGTCAACATTGCCCATTTCATAAGCCTTTTCAAGAGTTGCGGGGAGAGTGGGGCTCTTGAGGTTAACGGTGATGGTTCTGATGAGCTCGTTATCAACGCATGTTGCGCTTTCAACGTCAGCAAGTGTGATTGCGCTCACATAGCTCTGGCCCTTAACAGGCATAAAAGCAACAAGGTCCTCGCCGTATTCAGCCTTTGCGCCGTCCTCGTGGAGCATGTAGCTGTCAAGAGTTGTGATAGCAGCGTTGAGATATTCGTTTTCGCTCATGGGGAGGTCGTTGCCCTCAGCGTCCTTAGCCTTTTCGATGCTCTTGCTCTGGCTCATTTCAACAGCAGCCTTTGCGCCCTTAACCTCATTAACATGAAGGTTGAAATATTCAAAGATTGTTGCGGTGTTTGCTGCAAGAGCCTCTGCGGAATAGGTTGTGTCTGTGATAACCTGGCTTTCCTCGTCAACAGATGTTGTTATGTCGGTGGGAAGCGGAGTTTTAACGTTGATTGTTGTGGTTGTTGTTTCTTCTTCGCCCGAATTTGAGGAGCAGCCTGCAAATCCGAAAAGGAGTGAGAAAACAAGAACAACGCTGATTAATGCCAATATTTTTTTATTCATTATAATGTCTCCTTTCGCAACCTTGCGCAGTTACGGATTATAATGGAAATATTATATCATATTAAATGATAAAATACAGCCAATTTTTATGAAATAAAAATTTTTGTTGAAAGTGAAAAAATTATGCTTGCTTTGTTTGTCTAAAATGCATAAATTAAACGTTAAGTCCCTTTTCGTCATAGAGGAAGGCGGTTTCAAGGCAGATGCCTATGCCTGCCTCAATGGTTTTGAGGTCAAGATTTTCATGGGTGTCAAGCCTTGTGTGATAATAACGGGCAGGCTTGGGGTCCATTGCAACAAAAGATGCCGCTTTGATTGAGCATTTGCTCTTGCTGACTGCTGCAGCGTCAGTTGAGCCGAGGGGGATTGATTTGAACGGGATATTATCGAAGCCTGCGATTTTGCCGCCCTCTCTGATGAGGTTGCAGACTTCGGGGCTGTTTTTAACCGTGCCCGTCATATCCTTATTATATATTGTCATGTGGTCAAAGTCGCGAATTGTGTCAAGCGAAACAAAAACGGTTTCAACGTCGGAGAAATCCTTGCCGTGCTTTTTGCAAAAATCCTTTGCGCCGCGCAGGCCGACTTCTTCGGAGCCTGTGCAGAGGGCAACAACCTCGGTGTTTTCAAGGCGGATATCGTTATCCTGCATGAATTTAAGAACTGCGATTGAGGAGAAGCAGCCTGTGAGGTCGTCGTTTGCGCCCTCAACAATGCGCTTTTTATCATAAAAGAAGGATGCGCCGATATAGAAAACAATGAAGCCGAGCATTATATAGCTGAGAATGTCAACAGCTTGGGAGGAAACAAACTCGGGCTCTGTGATGCTCTTGACGGCGGCGATTATGCTGCAAACCGTGCAGAAAACAACGCCGATGAGTGCGCCGCCAACAACGGGATAAAGGAGCTTTCCGTTGGCATAGTAGGTGAAGCGCCATTCCATAGCGGAATCGGCATGGCCTGAAAAAATTATGCGGCGCTTTGTTTCGCCCGAAGCCTTGCGTATGCCGTAGGTGTTATATGAAGTTTTCTTCGGAAGAAAAGCATCAAGAGTTTCTTGGTAGAAAAGGAATTCGGTAACAATAAAGAAAATGCAGATTGCCGCAAACGCAACCGGAACAAAAAACAGGGGAGCAATTTCAAACTGCTGCGCAACAAAGAACAGCACGGATGAAATGGTCATCAAAACAACCGATAAAGGAATCCAGCCGAGGAATGCCTTGGGATGAACGGAAAATGAATCGATTTTAACATCGTCGCAGCAGGTTTTGAGCTCCTCCGCCATGTATTCAACCGCTTTTTTCTCCTGCTCGGAGCCTGAAAATCTCGGTCCGATTTCTTTGCACACCTTTTTTATGCTTCTTGCGGTGTAGTTGGCATACATCCGCCTTTCGGATTGATAGTTTTTAACGCTTTCGTTTGCTTTCAAAAACAAACACTCCTTTCATTTTTCAAAAATCTTTCCCGAAGAAAAGTAATAATTTTATTAATAATGCGGTTTTTATTTGACAACCGCCTGAATTCGGATTAAAATAGACAGGTAAATTATTTTAAGAGGTAATACTGATGAAAAGAAAGCTTTCTTTAATTCTTTTCGGCATCCTTGCCGTTGTTTTGATAGGATACGGCATTTCATCGCTTTTTGTTGAGGACGATTTGCAAATTGCTGACGGAACAGTTGCCGATTCTTCAAATATCGAAGAAACTGCCGCGCAGGTGTTTGCTCCGACAACCGCTGTGCAGGTGTTTGCTCCCGTAACCGTCGGTCAGGCAACAACACAACCCCATACTGCGAAAATCGATGGTTATAAATATGCCTATGCGGGCTTTGAGCCTGTCTATGCAGATGTTGATATTGATGATTGGAAAATGCTTCTGGTCAACAGGGATTATATTCTCCCCGAGGATTTTGAGGTTGAGCTTGCTCCGTGCATAACATCGGACCCTGACAGCCTCAAGCTGGACTATCGCGTTGCTCCGCACTATAACGAGATGTATCTTGCGGCTCTTGCGGACGGCATTGAGCTTGTGCCTGTTTCGGGCTATCGCTCGGTTGCACGCCAGCAGAGAAACTTTGAAAACAAAATCGATAAATATATTAATCAGGGCTACGGCAAAATTGAAGCCACGCAGATGGCGGCAACAATCATTCTGCCCCCCGGAACAAGCGAGCATAACGCAGGCCTTGCAATGGATATCTGCAGCCTGGAGCAGAACTTTGAGGAAACCAAGGAGTTCAGATGGCTCAGCGAAAATGCCGCGGATTACGGCTTTATCATGCGATATCCCGAGGATAAGCAGGATATAACAAAAATCATTTATGAGCCGTGGCATTGGAGATATGTCGGGGTTGAAACCGCAAAAGCAATGAAGGCAAGCGGCCAATGCTTTGAAGAATATCTCGGCGTTGCTTAAACCTTCCGTTTATTGTTCGGTTCGCCGCCCTCGGTGATATTTTCTCTTTTGAGAACAACCAAAACGGTTTTAAACAAAATTTTAATATCGAAGCCTATGCTCTGTTTGTCAATGTATTCCTTGTCAAACAGGGCTTTTTCTTCTATCGAAAGCATATCCCTGCCGTTAATCTGTGCCCAGCCGGTGATGCCGGGGCGCACGGAATAAACGTTGTATTTTTTGCGAAGAGCGCGGATTTCCTTTTCTTCGGGGATGAGCGGGCGGGGGCCAACAAAGCTCATGTCGCCCAAAAGCACGTTAACAAGCTGGGGAAGCTCGTCAAGGCTGGTTTTGCGAAGGAATCTGCCGCTTTTTGTTATAAGCTTGTCGGCATCCTTGAGGTCGGCAGTTGCCGCATTTCTTGCATTTCTGCGCATTGTGCGGAACTTATAGATATAGAAAAGCCTGTTGTCCTTGCCGACTCTGTATTGCCTGAAAATAACGGGTGTTCCCGCGTCAATAAGCACAATGAGGCTTATAAGCACAAACAGCGGAAACAGAATTATGATGAGCAAAAGGCTCACCGTGAAGTCAAAAGCTCGTTTCATTTCACACCTCGGATGGGATTTGCGACGTTTTGTCACAAATTGATGTTATGAACGTCCGGACCAGAAAATATAGTCCTCAATTAAAACAGCTCTTACGGGAGCGCCCTCAAGCCCGTCATAAAGAACGGGAGGGGCAAAAAGAAAATATTCGCCGGGGCTAACGCCTGAAAGATCCAACCCTTCAAGAACTGCAACAGAGTTTTGCAAAAAGGCTTTATGAGGGCCTGTTTGGTTGCCCTTGCAGCCGACGGAGAGGGAGTCCGTGCCGATAAGCAGCAGCCCGCGTTCGGCAAGCTCCAGCGCGGAGGAATCCATAAAAAAGGCTTTCCCGCCGCCTTTAATCAGCAGCCGTTGGCAGTCTTTGGGGAAATGACGGTCAACATATTCTCCGGTTATAACCCCGTCGGGCACCTGCAAAACGGTGCACGGCCCTATGTAAGGCTCAAGCGGCATTCGGTCAATTGTTTCACCGTGCGGAATAAAATGGAGAGGGGCATCCGCATGGGTTGCCGTGTGCGAGCAGGCATGAACAACGGTCAGGTTGCAGTCGGATTCTTCGCCGATTTCGGCAATCTGCTCGAATTCGGGGTTGGGGTCGCCCGGATAAACATCGCTTGAAAAGAATTTTCTTGAAATGTCAATCAGTTTCATGCGCTCACCACGTTTCTTTTAATTTGCGTTATCTTTCAATGATTCCATTTTAAGATATGCGTTGATGAAGCCGTCGATATCTCCGTCCATAACAGCGTTGATATTGCCCGATTCAAAGCCTGTTCTGTGGTCTTTTGCAAGGGTGTAGGGCATGAAAACATAGGAGCGAATCTGGCTGCCCCATGCGATTTCTCTCTGCTCGCCCTTGATATCGTCAATCTTGTCAAGATGCTCTCTTTCCTTGATTTCGATAAGCTTTGATTTGAGCATTTTCATGGCAACATCGCGGTTCTGATGCTGGCTTCTTTCAACCTGGCAGGCGCAAACGATGCCTGTGGGGATGTGTGTGATGCGAACGGCAGAGGAGGTTTTGTTAACCTTCTGGCCGCCTGCGCCGCTGGAGCGATAGTAGTCTATCTTCAAATCGTCGGGGTTAATTTCAACCTCAACGGTGTCGTCGATTTCGGGCATAACCTCAAGCGAAGCAAAGGAAGTGTGCCTTCTGCCCGATGCGTCAAACGGTGAAACGCGGACAAGGCGGTGAACGCCCATCTCGCCCTTGAGATAGCCGTAGGCATTTTCGCCCTCGAAGAGAATAACCGCGGATTTAAGGCCTGCTTCGTCGCCGTCAAGGAAGTCAATCATGCTCACCTTGAAGCCATGCTTCTCGCCCCAATGCTGATACATTCTGACGAGCATCTGGTTCCAGTCCTGCGCTTCGGTTCCGCCTGCGCCGGCATGGAAGGTGAGAATGGCATTCTTTGCATCGTATTCACCTGAAAGCAGAGTGCTCAGAGTCATTGCGTCAAGCTTTTCAACAAAAGAGTCAACGCTTGTTTTGCACTCGTCAAACATATCCAAATCTTCTTCTTCATTTGAAAGCTCAATAAGAACAAGAGCGTCGTTAAATTCGTTTTCAAGCGAATTATATGCTCCGACCTTGTTTTTGAGTTGGCTTATTCTCTGCTGAACCTTCTGGGAATTTGCAAGGTCATTCCAGAAGCCCTCTTCGGCTGTCTGAGCCTCGAGAGTTTCAATCTCTTTATTCATATCGTCAAGGCCGAGTGCCTCGCGAAGCTGCTTAAGCTTTTCTTCATAATCGAGCAGCGAAAGTCTTAATTCTTCAAATTGAACCATAAAAAATCTCCTGATGCATAATTTTTCATTATGTATTATAACTAAAAAGAGAAGAAATGTAAAGAAGTTTGAATATTTTTTAATTAATAATTGAAATTTTACTAACAATTAGGTAAAATATAAGGGATATTATTCTGGTGAAAGAGGTGATTGCCCGTGAATTACGAAAATCAGACCTGCCCGCACTGCGGCAAACCCCTTGCGGAAGGTGAGGATATCGTTGTTTGCCCCGTGTGCGCAACTCCGCAGCACAGGGAATGCTGGATGCAAAGCGGCCACTGCGCCAATGATTCGCTCCATGCTTCGGGCTTTGTTTGGCAGAAAGAAAAAATAAATATTAATCAGGAAAAGCCTGCTGATGTCAGAGTTTGCCATATCTGCGGCAGCGAAAACCCTTCAGACAGCCTGCATTGCGGCAATTGCGGCGCCCTTTTCGGAGAAAGCGAAAGCGGCCCGAAACGCTGCGCATATTGTGGGCAGGAGAATGACGGCGATGCGCGCCATTGCAAAAACTGCGGCGCTCCGCTGATTGAAAATGCAGGATTCTTTTCAAACAATCCTTATCTTGCAGGCACGGGCATTGCCGAGGATGAGCTTATCGGAGAAAACAAAGCGGGCGATGTTGCCCTTTTTGTTCAGGCAAGCACACGCAGATATCTGCCCAAATTCAAGCGCTTTGCAAAAGGCAAAAAGCTCTCGTTCAACTTTGCGGCATTTTTCTTTGCTCCGTATTGGTTTTTCTACAGAAAGCTTTATAAAGCGGGAGCATTCTTCATTGTTGTTTTTGCAACGGTTTCGCTGATGCTTTCAGGTGTTTCAACCCAAATAACAGCAGCGGCAGACGAATTTGTTAATGCCTACGGCGCGTTTGATTATACTGCGGCTACCGAGGCGGAGATAGCGGCCTTTGAGCAGGAATTCGAGAAGGCAAGCGAAGAATTCTATGAAAAAATCAAAAAGCCTGCGCTGATTTCGGGCGGTGTAACGTTTGCTCTCAATCTGATTTGCGCGCTTTGCGCCGATTATCTTTATTATAAAAAGCTTGTTGCGGATATGAAGTTGATCAGCGATTCGGTCCGCGAGGATAATCTTCGCAAAGTTATGATAACAAGGCGCGGAGGCCTTTCGCCCCTTGCTTTTGCGGCAAGCTTGTTCGGATATAATGCATTCACAAGTCTGCTTGTTTATGCGGCAGATTTTATTATAAACACTTTTTAATTTGATTTTTGGAGGATAAATTATGAAAGTCAGAAAAGCGATTATCCCTGCCGCAGGGCTGGGAACAAGAGTTCTTCCCGCATCAAAATCAATCCCCAAGGAAATGCTCAATATCGTTGATAAACCCGCAATTCAGTATATTGTTGAAGAGGCTGTTGCGGCAGGCATCGAAGATATTCTGATTATCACAAACAGAGGAAAGGGCGCAATTGAGGACCATTTTGACCACTCATTTGAGCTTGAAGCAGGTCTTGTGGGCAATCCCTCAAAGGCAAAGCTTTATGAGGATATCAAGGCTGTTGCAAACCTTGCCAACATATATTTCGTTCGCCAGAAAGAAACCAAAGGCCTTGCTCATGCCATATTATGCGGCAAAAGCTTTGTCGGCGATGAGCCGTTTGCGGTTCTTTACGGCGACGATGTTATCATCTCCGAGGACCCTGTTACCGCTCAGCTCACACGCTGCTATGAAAAATACGGCAAGGGCGTTGTCGGCGTAAAAGAAGTTACCAGAGAGCTTATCAAGCTTTACTGCACTCTTGATGTTTCTCCCATTGAGGGCGAGGACAGAGCAATGACCTGCCGCCGGATTATTGAAAAGCCCACCGATGAGCAGATTCTTTCTCTTTTCGCAATCCTCGGCAGAGTGGTTCTGCCTCCCGAAACCTTTGAACTGATTGAAAAAGGCCTTGCCGCAACCCCCGAGGGCAAGGAGTTCTATCTGACCGATGTTTTCACGGAGCTTGGCATGAACGACAAGCTGCTTGCCTATGATTTTGACGGCAAGAGATATGATATGGGCAACAAGCTCGGCATCATGAAGGCAAACTGTGAGGTTGCCATGAACCATCCCGAAATAGGTGAGGATTTCAAGGAATATCTCAAAGACCTTGTTAAAACTTTCTGATACATAAAAAAGAGCCGCTGAACTTTGCATGGTTCAGCGGCTTTTCTTCTGCTATTCTTCCATCTGTTTGCCAAGGAAGGATGATGCAATCTGAGCAAGCTTGGTTTCTGTTTGGGTGGGGCAAGAGCCGTTTTCGTTGAGCAGCATCACAAGCGCACCGGAAACATCGCCTCCGCCGATAATGGGGAATGCAACGGCGGCCTCCTTGTCAACGCCTTCAATGGGTCGCATGCGTTCGCTGTCAACGCAGCAAACGTAGTTTTCGCGCCTGTCCATGATGTTTTCAAGGCTGGAGCTTACCCTGCGGTCAAGAACCTCCTTTTTGGAAATGCCTGCGCAGGCAATAACGCTGTCCCTGTCGGTAATAATAACCGCAAGCCCCGTGCCGCGCGCCAAAACCTCGGCATACTGAGCCGTAATCGACGAAAGCTCGCCGATGGGTGAATACTTTTTGAAAATAACCTCTCCGTCCGAATCCGTGTAAATCTCCAACGGGTC